>NC_014299.1 GCF_000196895.1 Halalkalicoccus jeotgali B3 | reverse complement strand
AGGTCGACTCTAGAGGATCCCACTACGGCGAAGACGTTCGTGCGGGCGTTAGGCGACTTTCTCCGGGAGTTCGGGTAACACTTTTCTCACTCCGGGTCTCCGATTCGATAGCGGCTGCTCTGTCCATTTCCGCTCATTTTCACGGTATCTGTCAGTAGTTCAAGTGATAGTCACTCGCTAAGTCGATCCTGTTCTGTGTTCGCGCCGATTGTGGACTCACCAGCTCCCAGTATTTCCAGTCTCATTTGTAGCCTTAAAAGGACGCGAAGAATGTGGCAGTCCACGACTTTGGAGGATGCCCTGTGGTTCTCATCCGCATTCGTCAGTGAAGTTTAGGAGCAGCAACTGAATCAATTAGACGCTGGTCATGAGGTCGACGTCGAGGAAATCGAAACCCGGATCAGCCAGCTCCAAGCCGAAAAACGCGCCATCGACGACCAACTCAGCGACCTCTCGGAAGCCCAGCGCGAACGCGACTCCCTTGAAGAGGAACACGCTCGCGTCACGAATCAATTCAAAAGTACTGAAACCGAACTTGAGGACGCGCGCGAAACGCTCGCATCGCGCCAGGAAGCTGACTCCGAGAGTACGGGATCCGAACAGCTCGATGCGCTTCGCGACACCCAATCCCAGCTCGAGGACGTTACCTACGATCTCGAAACCGAACAGGAGAGTGTTGCCTCGCTCGAGGCGGAGCAAACCGACCTCGAAGCCGAACTCGAGGACCTCTCAACTATCGACGAAATATAGCAAACACGTGATTAAGAGCACGTCTCTCCACATTCTCGGCTCAGTGGCTTCCTTTCGCGACAACCATATTCCTCTGTTTACATATATCCTACTGTAATAAGCTACTGAGCAACTTGATGGTTCTTTTTACAACCATATGTATGTAATACGCAGGACGGCGAGAAAACAGTAGTTCTCATCGTCCGACTTTCTATAAATTTCTTGAGAGGTGTGGTAGAGAGACCGTCTGCGGAGTCCTCCAGCAGCGAACTCCATTTCGGCGATGAAGGGCGTTATCAAATTTCAACTCTGACCGTTGAGTGGGTCTCCTCCTCAACTCTATAAATTCGGCTTGCTAACGACCTACATTCATCGTTATTCGGCTAGCAATAGGGTGAGGTGAGGTTCGCCCCTCGCGAACGCACACTGCTTCTCTATCCCGCTGTGTAATACCTTCTACTTCGATTGATGATTTACCTTACCTCAAATCTCTGTTACTACTGCCAGGGAAGCATGGATCACCGATTTGCTGAAAATGAGAGTGATCGCTGCCCAAGTCCTATGCTCATGTAGGTGATAGACCCGATAATGCCGTAGTAATACCGCGGGAATAGGTCCGACGTTGACCACCGTAATGGTTGAATTCGATACTTTCGCCAGGAGCGAACGGAAGGTCATCACGCAATCTCCGGGCAGACTCCCAAAATTGGGCCCGTTTGGCGACCAGATCACCCCATAAACTCGCGCAGTTCGTCCACCAGTTCTTCCGGGCACTCTTCTGCGAGCTGATGGCCCCAGTCAAGGGTTACCCCGGTAACGTCCTCGGCAACGTACTCCATCTGGGTCTCGACCTCCTCACCGATAAAGTGGGTGCTCCCGACGGCGAGTACCGGCATTTCTAATTGGTCGTCGGTCATCCCCTCGAAGTACTCGGCGTTCTTGAAGGGGTTGCGGTACACCTGGAGCATATTCTGCAGTCCGCCGGGTTGGGAGAACGAGCGGACGTACTCCTCGATGGCGTGGTCGGGGACGGCGGCGGGGTCGTGACACTCGACCTTGAAGAAGTGCCCGAAGTACTCCCGTTCGTTGCCGCCAATCAGCATCTCTGGGAAGTCGGGGACGGCGTAGAAGTTGATGTGCCAGAGCCAGCGCTGGTTGCCCACGTTCTCCTCGGTCAGGAACGACCACTCCTGGAGACCGAATCCGTCCATGATCATCTCAAGGAACGAGAGCGTCTTCACGCGGTCAGGGTACTGCCCGGCTAGCGCCAGGCCGGCCGTGGCGCCCCAATCTTCGCCGACGACGTGGTACTCGTCGTGGTCGAGCGCCTCCATGAGTTTTGCGGCGTCATCGCCCATCGTCTCCATGTCGTGGCCCCCGTCGGTCATCTCCGAGTCGCCGAAGCCGCGCTGGTCGGGGACAACGACCTCGTAGTCCTCGGTCAGTAGCGGCACCAGCTTCCTCCAATAGTAGGCGGTCTTCGGCACGCCGTGCAAGAGCAGCAGCGGTTCACCGGAGCCGGCGGTGTAGTAGTGCAGGCGGACGCCGTTGACGCGCTTTTTTCGGTGGGTGACTCTGTCGCCTTCGTGATCGACGATAGTCTGTCGTTCGGCCATGATCAGTTCTCTCCTGTCGGTGTGGCGCTGGTCTCTTGGATCGCGGTTAGCGGCCGATCGATGTCGCTAGAGTCGACTGTACTCCTGACTGTGCCTCGGCAGTCGAATGCCATACGATACCACCATCCGCATTGCTATGTAATAAATGTTGCACCTCAATCGCAGTCGTTAGTTCGTTATTCGCGGTCCATCGGGCCGCCGCGGTTAGTAGAAGTCTTTTGGGACGTGCGACCCCTCTTCAATCGACTCTCGTGACTCCAGCAACACCTTGACCTCGATGAAGTTCTTCGTCTGCCGGACAAGTCCCGGCAGATCGTTCCTGAACCTGTCGTCGGTCAGTAGCGATAGCGGCCCGGAAACGGCTACGGCACCGAGCACGTCGCCGTCCGAGGAGAGTATCGGAGCGCCGACGCTGCGCATCCCCCGGACATTTTCCTGGTCCTCGAACGCGACCCCGTTCGCTTGGATCTCGTCGAGTTCCTGTGCCAGTTCGGTCTCGTCGGTTATCGTAAACTCCGTCTTGGGGGGTAGTTCCTGCTTGATCACGCGCTCTCTGTATTCGTCGGGCAGTTCCGAGAGGATCGCTTTGCCCGCGGCGGAACTGTGGAGCGAGATCCAGTCGCCGACGTTAACGTCGGTCGCCACGGCGTTGTCACCTTCGGCCACGTAGACGCAGTACGCGTCTTTGCGCTCCATCGCCACGAGGTGCGCGAAATCGCCGGATTCGTTTGCCAGATCGTCGGTTTCGGGAGCGCCGACATCATAGAACGAACTGTTGTTCTTGACGTATTCCCCGTCGGCGATAAACTTGAAGCTCAGTCGGTACTCGTCCCGCGCTTTCGTAACGTACCCCTCTTCGACCAGTGTCGTTAGCTGCTTGTGAACACCGCTTTTCGACATGTCGAGGCGCTTCGACAGCTCCGTGACGCCGGCACCGTCCAGTTCTCTGAGCGCCCGGATGACACTGAACGCTCGCTCCACCGCGTCGACGGTCGCTGCGGAATCAGTGCCATCCCTCATCTTTGCATGATTTCCAGTACCAGCATACTTAGCGTTTGCGGGTGCCTAGCGGTTACGCGCGCCGGTTCCGGCTTCGTCGAGAGGCTCGATCCCCGTCGATGCGTTTGATAGGGGACCCGACGACCCTTCGATCGCCGCGAATCTCTCCACAACACCTATGGATCGAACCGCAAAAGAACATAGCATGGACATAGAGGACATTGAAGTGAACCACCCCGCAGGGAAGGGGCCGAACGGTGCAGATCCCTTGGCCTCCGAGGCCGTCGACCTCACCGACGACCAAGCCGAGGCCGTTCGAAACGAGTCGTTTTCGGTCGCTATCGTCTTCCATCACCTGAAGACGGCGTGGACAGAGCTACAGCGGAGAGGTCTCGAAGAGCGGTTCGATGAACTAGGCGTGACTGTCGACGGCGTCTACGGGGCGGAGTTCAACGCGAGCAAGCAAACGGAGATCATCGAGAAGCTGTCCGACAACGAGGTCGACGCCGTGATCTCGATCCCGGTCGACACGGCCGCGACGGCGGATGCGTACCGCGCCGTTGCCGATGCGGGAATCGAACTGGTGTTTATGGACAACGTTCCGGACGGGTTCGAGCATCCTCGCGATTACGCCGGCTGCGTGTCCTCAGACAACGAGGGCGTCGGTATCGTCGCGGGCAGGTTTCTCCGCGAATTCCTCGGGAAGGGCGACGTCGGAATGATCACGTTCGACGCGCCGTTCTACGTGACCGACCAGCGCGAAAGCGGCGTTCGAGACGTCTTGCGGAACTCCGACGACGTCACGATCGCCGCGGAGGAGGGGTTCACCGATCCCGACGACGTCTACGACCTCGCCCAGAACATGGTGGTGACCAATCCGAACCTCAACGGGATGTTCGTGAGTTGGTCGGACCCGCCGGCCGTCCAGGCCACCAGAGCGGTCGAGGACGTCGGCCGATCGGAGTTCGTCATCACGACGACGGGGCTGAGCTCTCGAACCGTCGAGAACATCGCCCTCGGCGGCCCGATCAAGGGGACCGGCGCTCAGTTTCCGTACCAGCAGGGGATCATCGAGGCGAACATGGTCGGACAGGCGCTGCTCGGCGAATCGACGCCGCCATTCATCGCGTCCGGTTCGCTGCCGGTCTATCGAGGGAATTTCAAAGAACAGTACCCGAAACACTACCAGGAAGGACTGCCCGAGGACTTGCTCGAATCCTCTCACTCGATATAGGGCAGCGTCGAGTACGCGCTCCGTCGCGTGAGCGCACGAACGAGTGCCGTCGACTGTTCGTTTCGTCGCATCCAGACGCACTATCGGCTGCCAGTGTGCCCAGCATCGCGGCCCGAGCGAGCGTTTCCGTGTTCTGGTGACGCCTAGCGAATCCTCGACTGGAACCGACCGCGAGAAACATGGTAGAACTGCTGGACGAAAAGTAGGGAAAAGACGGTTTACTAGGCTGCTTCGGCGGCATCCCACGCTCGCCGGACTTCCTCGATCGCTTCCTCGGTGTACTGATCGTAGAACGCCGCCGCCTCGTCCTTGCCGCCCTCCAGAACGCGGAAGGGGTCTGCAGCGGCGGGCAGGAGTTCGAACGTGATGTAGCCGTCGTATCCGATCGCCTGTAACGTCGCGGCGACTTCCTCCCAGTCGTAGTGACCGCGTCCCGGCGCCGCTCGGGTCGTCCCAGCGCCATGAACGTGAACGAGGTGGTCCCTCGCTTCACGGAGCGCCCGAACAGGAGACTCTTCCTCGATGTTCATGTGGAAGAGATCGGCGCGGATGCCTACGTTGTCCCGATCGACGTCTTCCGCTAGGGTGACCGCCTGTTCGAGCCGGTTGATGAAGTACGTCTCGTAGCGGTTCCAAGGTTCGATTGCCAGCACGACACCCTCCTTGGCGGCGTAGTCGGCACACTCTCGGATGGAGTCGATGGCGAGTTGCCACTCCTCCTCGCGGTCGGCGTCCGGGTAGATCTTGTTGACCGGACTGGGACCCACGCCGACGATCTCGGCGTCGACGGCGGCCGCGAGATCGATACACTCTTTCAGGTACCGGATCCCCGCCGCCCGTGTGTTGGGATCTGGTGACGAGAGATCTCGCTCCTCCGTGTAGATCCCACAGAGAGACGACACCTCGACATCGAATCGATCGAGCGGTTCTTTCAGTTCGTCGGCATCGACCGACGCCGGATCTTCGCCGGTGAGTTCGATTCCCTCGTACCCGTATTTCGCGACGCGTTCGATTCCTTCCTCGAAGGACTCGTCGGCGTAGACGAGCTCGTTGTAGCTGTATTTGACCATTGTCTACGGCGTGAACAGTACTTTCTGCGTTTCGCGGTTGTCGAACTTCCGGAACCCTTCCTGGACCTCCTCTTCCTCGAGGGGGTACTTGTGGGAGATGATCTCCTCCGCGCGGTCGTTCCCGATCTTGTTCACGATGAAGTCGGCGATCTCCGGCCACTCGTGCTTGTCGAAGTACCAAGAGCCGACGTAGTCAACTTTCTTGTGGATGAGGTGGTCGCTCGGCCGGACGGGAACCTCGCTGTCGTGCGTTTCGCCGAGCTGTGCGACGGTCCCGTGTCGCCCGACGACGTCGAGTGCCATCTCGATGCCGGGAACGGCGCCCGAACATTCAATTACCTTGTCGAGGCCCTCGCCGTCGGTGATCGCGTCGACTTCCTTCTGGGGATCCTCTTCGGAGGGGTCGATCGCGTAGTCGCCGCCGAGTTCCAGCCCTTTCTCGCGTCGCTCGTCGACGAGTTCGAAGACCACCACATCGGAGCCGAACGCGTCCGCGTTCAGGACGCCGCTGAGTCCCATCGGACCGAGCCCGACGACGCCGACGGTATCCGACGCGCTGAGACCGATCTGCTTGCACGTGCTGTACAGGTTGCCGATCGCGTCCGTCGAGACCGACCCCGTGGCCATGCTCATCTCGTCGGGCATCTTGTGACACGTCGACGCGGGGGTGATCAGCTCTTCCGCGTCGCCGCCGTGTCTGTCGAACCCGAGGATCTCCACGTCGTCACACAACATATCTTCGCCGTCCAAACAGTACTCACAGTGCCCGCATCCGACGAAACAGTCTATCGCGACGCGGTCGCCGACTTCGAGGTGGTCGACGTTCTCTCCGATTTCGTTGATCGTCCCCGCCGGTTCGTGGCCTGGAACCACCTCGCCGGAATCCTCGCCGCCGACCAGGGGATCGCCGTAGTACAGGCTCATGTCGCTGCGGCAGAGCGCAGCAGCACCGATCTGAATCCGCACTTCGTTCGGACCGACCGCCTGCTCTTCCCAGTCCCATTCTTTTACGTACGCCTCACCATCGCCAGGTAGGATAATCCCTCTCATGGCTTCGTTACTACACTCTCGATTCAGCCGATATAAGCGCTTTCCCTATCGATCGAATGATACGATAGAGACAGCTATTTCAAAGACAAATCGTAGCTCTAGGATATGCAGTTCGGTATCAACACCTGGGTCTGGGGATCGTCCCTGACCGTCGACAAGCTAGAACGGTTGACTGACAAGACCGTCGAAATGGGGTACGACGTCATCGAAATCCCGCTCGAAGATCACGACGACCTCGACTACGACCGAGCGGCCGAGGTCGTCCGGTCCGCTGGACTCGACGTTACCACCGCCGCGGTCATGGCGCCCGAACGCGACCTCGTTCATCCGGAGGCCGACAAGCGGGAAACCGGTGAACAGTACTTGAGGGACGCGATCGACGCGACCGCGACGCTCGGCGGGGGGACCCTCGTCGGACCCATTTACTCCTCGACCGGTCGACTCTGGCAAATGGACGCAGAAGAACGAGACACGACCGAACGAGAGCTCGCAGAGACGCTTCGCTCGCTGTCAGAATACGCCGAGACGAGAGACGTTACCCTGTGCGTGGAGCCGCTCAATCGGTTTGAGACTAGCCTGATCAACACCACCGAACAGGGCATCCATCTGGTGGATAGTGTCGACCATCCCTCGTGTCAACTCCTGTTGGACACGTTCCACATGAACATTGAGGACAAGGACGTTCCGGCGGCGATCCGGAGCGCCGACCGTCGGATGGGACACGTCCACGCCTGTGCCAACGACCGGGGTACCCCCGGGACGGGCCACATCCGGTGGTCGGAGATTGGTCGTGCTCTCGACGACGTGAACTTCGACGGGGCAGTTGTCGTCGAATCGTTTACTCCGGACGTCGAGAGCATCGCGAAGGCCGCGTCCGTTTGGCGTCCCCTCGCGCCGGATCAGGACGAACTGGCGAGAGACGGTCTGGCACACTTACGGGACACGCTGGGATAAGCCCAGTCAGGGCACCGCCTGTCCTATCTCCTCGCGTCAATTTTTCTCCAAACGGATGGACGAACAACGGTTACCACCCCTCGAACAGACGACGCATAGATACGTTTATGCGCTGTGCTATGTGAGTACACACTATGGCGTCGAGCAACGTCGATACAGAGGCGAATGGATTCGTGAGCGTCGAGCAGATCGACGACGTGTGGTGGTTCACCGGACCGGACGGTGAATCGTTCGTTACGCTGGGAGTGAATCACCTGGAACTTCACCCGTGGCTAACACCGTACAACCAGGAGGAGACGCTAGACCGGTACGGTGAGGACATGGTGACGTTCGACAGTTTCAACCCGTACGGCGACGCCGCCAAACGGTGGGTTCAGAACATCATCGACCTCTCGAAAGATCTCGGATTCAATAGCTTCGGGAAGCACGTCCACGTCCAGATTCCCGACGATTACTACACGGACGATATCTACTACGTCAAGACCATGTCGAGTCTGGCGACGCGGTACGCCCCGGTCGCGTGGTACAAACAGAAGTTCGAGTACGGCCCGTTCCCCGACCCGTTCTCCAACGAATTCAAGCGCAAGCTCGCCTTCCGCGTCGAGGAAATGTGTCGCGAGCACCGCTCAGAGGAAAATCTCCTCGGGTACTACCTTGAGGATCTCACCTGGTGGCAACTGCGCGAGGACGAACAGCAGGAGTACGACGAAGACGTGTTCATCTATCCCTGGGTCCACTCACTGGTACAACGGGACCCCGACGCCGCCGGGAAGCAGCGCTGGATAGAGATCCTGCGCGATCGGTACGACAGCGCGGCGGACGCTGCTGAAGTGTACGGGCTGGACGCCCAGTCCTGGGACGAACTGGCGAAAACGACGGACTGGTTCGATCCCGAGGATCCGGAGCGGGCGCGCGAGGACTGCCTCGACCTGAACAAAGATATCGCGGAAAAGTGGTACGGGCTCCACCACGACTACATCCGAGAACACGACGAGAACCACCTGATTCTGGGAGACAAACAGAACTTCGTTCCGGAATGGCTGATGCCGATTCTCGGGAAGTACGTCGACGTCAACGTAATCCAGAAATATGAGCCGTTTGAGGCGCACCGAGAAATGGTCGAGAAGCTGTACGAGGTAACCGGCAACCCGGTGATGAACGGCGACGGTTCGTTCAGCACGATCCGCCCCGAGCAAACGGAACACGGCTGCAAAGGGTATCACTTCGATACCGAAGAAGAAGTCGCCGAAGCGCACAGGGAGTACGTCCGCGACATAATGGCAGAACCGTACATGCTCGGATGGCACGTCTGTGGCATCATGGAACAGTGGGACGAGGCTCCGAGAGGCGACATCACGACCAGTGAAACCGGGTTCCTGGATCCGTTCGAGAACGAGTACGAACCCCTCACCGACGCTATCGAGGAAGCGAACAGTCAGGCCGAGCAGTGGCACAGAGCGGCAGCCAGCGACGGAGGTGGGAGCGATGACTGAGCGGTCCCTGTCTCCGGATTCTTCCGAGGCGGAAGCCCTCATCAATGCGTTAGAAGAACCGGCAAAGGCCCGGATCCTGTCGGTTCTCATCGCCGAAGCGGGCCACAACCCCAATCCGTCGAAGATCTGCAAGCGGGCAGACATCGATCTGGAGGCGTTCTACGATCACATCGATGAGCTGTGTGCAACCGGATTGGTGTATTTCAACTACACCGTCGGCAACGGACCGTCGTACGAAATCAACCGCCAGACGCTCGCTACGTCGGTAGAATCGCTCCCCACGCTCGAGGAGGAATGCACCGGATGAAAAGGACGATCGCTCGGTTCGTCAGGATGACACAGCCGTACTAATTTCGGGTCTCTTCTCAATTCGCCGCCTTCGACTGCGGTCGGTCAGCGCGACCAGTTTCGCGGTCGCCGAAAATAAATCGTCGCTCGATCTGCGAGGAATGTTACTGCCGGAGCAACTCGACGGCCGCTTCGAGCGTCGCGTCGGGGTCGTCAGTCGGCCAGAACTCGCAGCCGATGTACCCGTCGAAACCTGTGTCCGCGATCGCCCGGACGACGTTCTCGTAGTTGAGTTCACCGGTGCCCGGCTCGTGGCGACCGGGAACGTCGGCGACGTGGTAGTGGTCAATCCTGTCTGCGTACTCGGAAATGCTGTCGATCACGTTCCCTTCGGCGATCTGCATGTGGTACACGTCGAAGAGAATCGACACGCTGGAACTGTCGACGGCCTCGACGATATCGTAGGCCTCCCGGGACGAGGTTAGGTAGTAACCGGGGTGATCGACGCTGGCGTTGAGCGGTTCCA
This sequence comes from Halalkalicoccus jeotgali B3, assembly GCF_000196895.1. Lineage (NCBI taxonomy): Archaea > Methanobacteriati > Methanobacteriota > Halobacteria > Halobacteriales > Halalkalicoccaceae > Halalkalicoccus > Halalkalicoccus jeotgali. Next base: position 353,575 of record NC_014299.1, on the reverse strand, counting down.
CCCCGAGAGTGACGTCCTTCCGCTCGGCTTCGTCGGCGATGGAGCGGAGGACGTCGACGATCGCCCTATGTTGTACTTCCCTCGAGTACGCCTCCTGTTCGGGACCGACGGTGACGATGATCGACTCGCAGTCGAGTTTCGCCGCCGCGGCGATCGTGTCTCGTAAGTCCTCGATCGCCGCGTCCACCTGGTCGGGGTCGGTCATCGCGGGCTCTTCGGACGGCATCCCGTTTTTGAGCAGGATCCCGGCGATATCGACCTGGTGGGTCTGCGCGATATCTTTCAGCTGATCGAGCTCGTCGCGGTCCCACTCAAAGAACTCGATAGCGTCTACCCCCGCTTCCGCGGCGTGGCGCACACCTTCGTCGAACGGCTCGTCCTCGTACACTGCTGGTACAGTTGCTGTAATCTGAACCATAGACAGTCCGAATTTCTGTTGCCGTTGCAGTAAATCTTCGGACATCCCTCAACTATAATTCAAAAATAAAGTACGATGCCTGACTCTTCACTATCGTCCTTCCTATTCTATGATCTATGATGCAAAAGTATAAGTACCGTGTTTGCGCTACAGATTATTATGCGAGAGGTTAACTCGCAGTTGAATAGCATAGGCCGTAGAACGTTCCTAAAAGCAACCGGAGCGGCCGGGCTGTTAACCGGCGTTGCAGGCTGTACTGGTGGCGGCGACGAGACGAGCACGGCGGATCTGCACGTCGAACTCGACCTCGCCGAAATCGAACCGGACGGACTCGTTGGTGACGGTCCGCAGGGTAACGAACCCTCGGAGCCGGAAGCGGTCGAGCTTTCGGACGCCGAGGTCGAAGAACTCCAGGAGGGCGACTACACCGTCTCGATCGTGTTCCACTACCTCCGTACCGCGTGGACGAGGCTCCAGCGCGAGGGGCTAGAAACGAGGTTCGAAGAACTGGGCGTCGAAGTCGAGGGCGTCTACGGGGCGGAGATGGACGCTTCCCAGCAAGTGGACGTGCTCGAAACGCTCGCCGGACAGGCCGAGGAGATCGACGCCGTCGTTTCGATTCCCGTCGACGCGACGGTGACAGAGGAATCGTATCGTCAACTCGCCGAGCGCGACGTCGAGGTTATCTTCATCGACAACGTTCCGGACGGCTTCGATCACCCCCACGAATACGCTGGTGGGGTTGCAGCGGACAACCGTGGGATCGGGACTATCGCAGGGCGGATCCTCGCAGAGGTCGTCGGCGAGGGCCAGGTCGGTCTTATTACCCACGAAGCCGATATGTACGTGAACGACGAACGTGAAGCCGGGGTTCGGGACGTCTTCAATGACGAGTACCCGGATGTAGAGATCGTCGCGGAAAACGGGTTCGTCGACGATCCGGACGGGGCCTACAGCATTGCCCAGAACATGCTTCAGGCCAATCCGGATCTGGACGGCATCTACGCGATCTGGGACAACCCGCCGGCGGCGGAGACGGCGAGTGCGATCGACGAGGCCGGCCGTGACGTCGGAGTTACCGCGGCCGACCTTGGGAAACGATCGGCAGAGATCATGGCGGCGGAAGGTCCGATCGTCGGACTCGGTTCCCAGCGACCGTACGACCAGGGCGTCGCGGAAGCGAACATGACCGGTCACGCGCTACTGGGCAACGACACGCCGCCGTACGTCGCATTCCAGCCGATCGCAGTTTTGCGGCACAACCTCGTGGAGGCATACGAGCAAGTGTTCAACGATAAACCGTCAGAAGACATCACGCAACACCTCGATGACTGAATTGACCAACAAACGACCAACTGATACAGTCAACACATGAGTTCACAGAACATCGAAGTCTTCGATAGAGTCCTCAATCTCGGCCAGCTGTCGTGGAGAGATCACATCGTCCTCGTCTCGTTGCTCGCGCTGATGGGGCTGTTCAGCCTCACGTCGTCGTACTTCCTGACGATCGAAAATTTGCTGAATATCGCCAGACAGACGGCTGTCGTCGCCGTGCTGGGCGTGGGTTTGACCATGGTGATTATCAGCGCGGAGATAGACGTCTCCGTCGGGTCGGTAATGGCCCTCAGCGCGGTGCTCGCGGCGATGGCGCTGAACGCTGGCTTCGGTTGGATCGGAGCCGTCGTCGTCGCGCTGGGCGTCGGAACGATAGTCGGACTGACGAACGGCTTTTTCACGGTTTACTTCGGGATTCCGTCGTTCCTCGTGACGCTGGGCATGTTGGCGGCGGCGCGCGGAGCCGCCCTGATCGTCACCGGAACCGAAACGATCGTCGTCCGCGATCCCGGGTTCTTCAATGTCTTCGCGGGGTCTATCGGACCGATACCAGCGATCGTTATCTGGGCGGGCCTCGCCGTCGTGCTCGTCCACTACGTACTGTCATACACTCGGTTCGGCCGTCACATCTACACGACGGGCGACGACTCGCAGGCGGCTAGGTACAACGGCATCGATACTGCGAAAGTGAAACTGACAACGCTCGGGGTTACTGGTACGCTCGCCGGGTTCGCCGGATTGCTAATGATCGGCCGCCTGAGTGCTGCGCGTCCCGACATGGGTATGGGCATCGAACTCGCCGTGATCGCCGCGGTAATTCTCGGCGGGACGTCGCTGTTCGGAGGTCGCGGTTGGGTCACCGGAACGATCATCGGTGCGCTGCTGTTGTCGGTGATCGACAATGGCCTGTTGTTGCACGGATTCGGAACGTCCCATCAGGAGTTCTTCCGCGGGATTGTGATCATCCTCGCGGTCGCACTTCGCGCCGAAGAGCAATCGGGAGAATGGCTGTAATTATGACTGCAAAGCAACGATCCGAGAGCGAAAACGTGATGGAGAGCACCGTACTTGAACTCGACGGGCTCTCGAAGGCCTACGGGGCGATTCAGGCACTCGACGACGTCTCCTTCGCCGTACGAGAAAACGAAGTGCTCGCACTGATGGGCGACAACGGTGCCGGCAAGTCGACGCTGATCAAGATCCTGTCGGGGGTCAACGATCCTACTCGAGGGATGTTCTACGTGAATGGACAGGAAGCGAATTTCGGCAGCTACGAAGACGCCGAGGCTGCCGGTATCGCAACGGTTTATCAGGATCTGGCCATCGCACCGAATCGAACGGTCAAAGAAAACGTGTTTCTGGGGAAGGAACCGCTCGTCGAAGGCAAGCTCGGCGAGTGGCTCCGGATCGTCGACGACGACGAGATGGAGCGACAGGCCGACAAAGTCCTCAATGAACTCGGAATGGAAATTGATCCCAACGCCGACTGCGGCGACCTTTCGGGGGGACAACAGCAGTCAGTCGCTATCGCGAGAGCGATCGAATCCGATCCCGATATCGTCATCATGGACGAGCCGACCAGCGCACTTTCGGTCGAAGCCGCCGATCGGATCCTGAACCTGATCGAACGGCTAAAAGAACAGGGTCGAACGGTACTTCTGGTCGATCACAACCTCGAAGAGGTCTTCGAGGTCGCGGACCGCGCCGCCGTCCTCGCCTCGGGACGACTCGTCGGGGTGGAAGACATCGACAGGCTTGACCAGGAGTCGATGATTCAGATGATGATGGGTAGCGAACTAGACGGTGACGCCTCCGTGGCCGGAACGGCGGCAGAGTAGTTCACACTGCCGAAGGGTCGCTATCAGTCGCAACGGACACTTCGGCTGCCCGATCCTCGTTGATCACGAGTTTCGAGAGTCGCCAGTCGAGCTGGCGTAGCAGGAGATCGTCCCCTCATCGGTCAGTTTGTACTGGTTAGTGCGTTTGTCGAGTGCGCTCTTCTCGATGTATCCCTCCTGAACGAGCGAGTCGAGGTTGGGATACAACCGTCCGTGATTGACCTCGTCATCAGAGTAGGCTTCGAGGGTGCGTTTGATCGCCAACCCGTACTGTGGCTCTTCTGCGAGGAAGACGAAAACCGTCTTCAACGGCCATATCACGTACCTGCTTACCCCACGACGCCAGGCAAGAGACCTAGATTTTTCGTTGCTCATGGCCGGCGATTAGTCCTCGGTCCCTGGCCCGATTCGATCCCGGGCCTCATTCAGCTTCGATCGGAGTACCTTATCGCCCCATTATCGAACGGCCACATACGACTTCTCACCAACATTGCCAAGCGGACTGGCATCCCGTGGGATCTCATTCTGTCGGCCGAACTCTCGGGTCACTACAAGCCCGACGAAGAGGCCTATCTGACCGCAGTCGACTACCTTGATCTCCAGCCAGCAGAGGTCATGATGGTCGCGGCCCACGAGCGGGATCTCGAAGCGAGCCGTGAAGTAGGACTTCGAACCGCCTATGTCCACCGGCCCTTTGAGTGGGGACCAGAGCGGGCTGACGATGTCGAGCGCCCCTCCCAGTCAGCATACGACGTCATCGCTGACGATCTCGTCGACCTCGCCGAGCAACTGGGCTCTGAGCCCATACTCTAAGCAGCGACAGCTCAGTGTGCATGAACAGGCTGATCTCACGCCAGTAATTGTTTGTTTTGAGTAGATACTGAGGTACATTCGTTTGAGGAGCCGGCTCATACGGTAGTTCCATGGTGAGCTGAAACTTCGAAAGATCGCGTTTCGATAGAGTAGGGGTCCACCGTCACTAAGAGCAGACTGGGGTCCCCACACTACAGCTCGCATGGGGTCCACTGTTCTCAGCTCACTGTTACCGATCAATACAGAGAGCACTCCAGACCATGCAAGGCAATGAGAACTTTTAATAGGTGATAGACTGACAATAGGGTGTCGCCCTGCTCTCTCAGTGTCAGAGGCACTCTTCTCACCTTTCGGATACTCATAGCATGTCCCAACGGCCAGAGTAGAACGCTATCTCAGTAGTGCTACGGGAAGTCACCTACTCTTTACCAACAGCGACCACTGAAAATACCATTAGGGTCTGAGCACCGCTACCGTCGTTCCCACACAGCTCAACTGGGGAGTCAGGGGGCTACTGCCTACTGGGAGTCCCACGTCATAGATTGATTCGCACTACTATCTCTACCAGATCCTGGAAGTACTGCCACTCGCATCGGTTTTCTCGGTGAGGGGCACTAGCCCGCCTTGGGAGTCGGATAGCTGTCCTGTGGTGGTATCTTGCTTCTATTGGTGATATCATTCAGTCTCGTCCTGGCACTGCGGAGACGACGGGTGCTTCGGCACTGCCTTCTTCTGTGTAGTTTAGCTGGCTGTGGCATCGTCGATCCGGCTAGTGGTGTTTCGACTGTCACTGACGCGGCTGTCTGTCGATGATTGCTTGTGCCTTATTTCGCTAATGAGGTACCCCTCTTTGAAGACGGATGGATACCCAGGCAATGCTGAAATCTATTTGGAGATTTTGCCTCGAGGCACCTCCACTGTTTTCCAGTCTCATTCGTGGGGACCCCCCACTTGCTTCGCTCTTATTGGACCCCTGTCAGTGCACGCTCACCTACTAAGCAATGCGGAGCTCGTGGTGCCTCTCTGTCGTCTATTCTATAGTCTTCTGTACCAGCGGGAGTACCGACTATCCGGAGTACTGGACTCAGCTTGCTACTGTTCTGTTTGACACAGCGCTTCCGATGAACAGATCTCTCTTCCGATAGTTTTTGAGACGCGCGGCTATCGAGGTGAAGATACCTTGGTTTCGTGCTGATCGACTCCTCATTGCTGCTGTATCGCCTTCCATGTCATCGGTGCTGAATCGACTCTCTTTCATCGCCTTTTCAGAGCCATTTATCTTTTCTCGGATCGAGTAGGTGTCTTCTTTTGTTGTCTAGTTCAGTGCTGTGAGAGCTACTCTTGTTTCGGTGAGTTCATTCTTGGGACTCCCCTTATTTGAGTTTGGTTTGACTCCCGGCCTTTCTGTCTCGATGTGGACTCCCAGTGGTCTCTCTTCGCTGGTTCATTTAAGCTTCCTGAGGGTTTGTTAGCTCGCTTGTGCACCAGCCCCTGGAGGTATCCTCTTTTTCGACCTACTGGGTACCTATACTACTATAGAGAGACGCGCTATTATTTCACCCTCGAAACCCCTCGACTGCCCCCTCAAATTTCACTCTCGAAATTAGAGCCTGTTTTGCCGAGGCCATTTTTCGAGGCAGTTAATTTATTACTCAGGAACTAGATGGTTCTCTATGAGCGCTACTGACCGTGATCTCGATTGGCAATCCCAAGAGATTATTCGGACGCTCTTCGAGCACGAGCAGACCCTGACCAGTACACAAGTAAGAGAGACGACGCCCATCGACGACAACCGCAAAATTTTGTATCGGATTGAAAATAAATTGGCCCCCGCTGACCTCGTGACTGTTGCACAGCCAGCTACTGATGATGCCTCAGTCGCCCCCAAGGAAATCACGCTGACAGACGCGGGCCAGGAGCTCGGACAGCAGATTCTTGAGGCCCGTGATGAGGACTTCACAGTCGAAGATATCCCGGCTCAGCTAGAACAACTCACTGCGACTGTTGAGTCGCTCGATAGCCGCCTCTCCGAGGTCGAAGCACAACTCGAGGGGGGCAGTACGACAGACAATGCTGACCGGAGTGAATCGATCGGCGAGATCGGCGCCGCTGTCGCTGCCTTCGAGAACGAGTCATTCGGCGCCTGGGATGAGGGGGAACGAGAGGAATATGAATTGATTCGGGCGGGGATGCTCGCCCTACGCGATATTGTTATGGACGAGCTCGAGTACTCAGCGGACGAAGTCGAAGAACTCGTCGAACAGCATCATCGGGAGTCGTAGCAACCCATTTCCTATAACGAGGAGAACCCTCCCTCTCTATCGGACGTGGTGGCTTCTTCGTGGCTCTCGTCAGAAGGAGAGGCCTCCTGCTGTTCCGATTCAGACTGTGGGACGTCGACTGACGAGTTCGGTGTACTCCACGATCGATCTCTTGTTAGCAGTGGCTTGATCTCACCACGCTCACAGACCATCGGCTTATCATATTTCTCGTTATCTTCGTCGGGGAAGACGACAAAGCAGAAGTCATCGGGAGTTGGCTGCCGCTCGAATTCGAGTTCCGGGATGAACGGGGCACGGACCACCATCCAGTCGGCAGTCATCTCCTCGTTCGAGCCGTAAGTGAACTTCTCGCCGTGTGACCGGACGATATAGTCACCCGTGTCCTCATCTGTGGTGTAGTAGGCGGGAACAGTAGAGCGCTCTGGATTAGCAACCATCTCGGGATTCTCGAAGCGAGTGTACTCTCTGCCATTTGAGCCGCCCATCACGATCTCCTCGCCATCTTCGCGCCATACTACGTCCTCGTTGTCACGCTTTCGCACTGCATAGACGTCCTCTTCGAGTTCCAGCGTCGCACCCTTGTTGTAGAACGTCCGGTTGCCTTGCTTGTCGATGTCTGCTGCAAAGGTGAGCTGATCGTAATCGATTGTCCGGTTCGCGCCTCTTCCGGTCGTATCGTAGATGATCCCTTCGCCTCGTCGAGGCCAGTAATCGAACTGCTCGTGATTTGCCGTCCCGTCTTTGCAGGCGAACACGCAGAGTTTGTGCTCATCGATCGCTTTCCGCAGGTTCGTGAGCGTCTGCATCGGCTTTTTCAGGGTTGAGGTTTCGGCCTCGATGCTGATGTTCAATCCATCGGTAAGCTCGTATAGACGAGGATACTCTTCTTGCAGTTGTTTCTCGCGCTGATGCATCTCACGTGGATCCTGTGCAGTCATCGGATCAATCGGGAGGTCTGCGATTCCATCCGGATCTTCCGCTCCTTCCTGTGTGGGAAGTTCGACGTAGGCACCCAACTTCGTGAACGCTCGGTAGGCTTCGGTAAGCACCCAGCGGTGTTCGTCGCCGCCACCACTGGCACTGCTGCCCGTATCCTGCTGTAATCCCGCATACTCCCGACCTTCAGGAGTGACGCGGATTACTGACGTTCCATTGCGACGCTTGCGTTCGAGATACTCGTCGGGGGCTTGTTCGATGACGTTCGAGACTTCCGAGGAGAAGCCGAGCTCACCAACGCGGCGGCGCCATTCGTCTTTGACAGCCGCACTCTCGACGAACGCTCCAATCGCATCACGCTTGATCTGGACCGTGTAGATTGCTTCGTACAGCGCCTGTTCGGCCGGATCGCTTGTGATATCGGCTTGTTTTTCGGTAGCCGCATGAGCGGCCGATTCGCCAGCTGAGTTTGCTGATATAGCTCCGCCAGCATCAAAGTGCATCTCCTCGAGAATCTCCTCGCCGCTCTGGACCGGTGAACCGTAGTTCTCAAGCGAGGTCACGATCAACTCGTATGCTTCTTCGATCGTGTGGCGTGGCGGATAGGGTGGGATCAGTTTCGCTAGGAACGGATCATCCTCACTATTGAGCTGCGTCTGGGCGTGGTAGTCGGGCGTTCGCTGGAGATCCTCAGTATCCATGCCACCGAATCGGTTCGCGATTTCGCGCGCCTCTTCGGGATGATTCGGCGTGAGTGAGAGGATCGTGTTGCAATTAGAGATAATTGCGTCCGCCGCATCGTCCGGGAGCGACCTGAGGACCTGCGTCGAGAGCATCAACCCAAGTTTCTTCGAACGGGCTTCCATGAGCATCGTCTCGATCTCGTCGCCATCGGTCAGCACTGAGTGACACTCATCGATCGCGAGGAAGAAGGGCGCATACTCGCTGCCGACGTCGTCCATGCCAGCCAGTTCCATCATCTGCTGTTCGGAGGGATCCTTCCGAGAGGTAACAGCGGTCCAGATCCCACTCACAACCGCATTAGCAGTCATGATCTTCGCTTCCTTTGGGAGGTCGTTATTGACGATGAGGATCTTCTGTTCGTTGACGATTTGGCCAAGAGTGACCTCGGCACCCCGCATCGCGATGATCTTCCGCGTGATCGGATTCTCGACCCAGTCTTTCAGTCGTCCCAACAGTGGGTCAAGCTCGTCGTCACTGAGTTCCTCGGCGATCCGGCGGGTGAACCCCTCGAGGAACATGATGTCATCGTCATCGATCGAATCGCCGATTAGGTCCGCGTACTGCTGGCGATTTTCCTCTTCGAGCAAGGCGTAGTAGATCTCGATGATCGTGAACTCCTCTTCATGGCGGGCCATTCCCCGAATCATGTTTTTCGCGATGCGATCCATCCGTGGGCCCCAGTACTCTCCCGCCGCGAGCAACTCGATCAGGTCAGCGACGATCCACTCGATCTCCTCGTCGAAGCCAGGTTCGTCAGGCTCGTGGTAGGTGTCGAGGATATTGAATCCGATCTGGTAGGGAACGTCCTCTCCTGTTTCCTCATCTTCCAGTGAGTAGTAGTCCGCGCCGAGGTCGACGTAGACGACGTCGTCCCAGCGCCATTTCGGGACCCGTCGTAGGAGATCATAGATATCGTCACCCTTTGGATCGACGATCGCGACGCCATGGCCGCCCCTCATCAGCTGGGTCACGCTGTTGTAGATGGCGGTTGTTTTCCCTGTCCCCGTGCTGCCAAGGTAGGCGATATGGCGGAAGGTCCGGGAGAACTCGACGCCGAATTCCCGACCGGTGCGCTCGGAACACCCGACCCAGACGGGTTGGGATGGTTCGTACTGAGCGTTCTCAACCATTGCTCTGGGCCACTCACCAGCGTAGGTTTCGAGCTCCCCGGAGACGGGAGCAATACGCTCGATTGCCCATTCTTTGCCGTTGATGATCGTGGGCCTTGTAGGGTCGTAGTCCTGTTCGCTTGATTGGGGAGTATTGGATTCAGTATCGTTTTCATTCGTTTCGGTACTGTCGCTGGTGGATCGATTGAAAAGTCCCATTAGTGTACTACCTCCGTCGTGTCCGCCTGCTCGCTTTCTGATTGATCGCCCTGTTCGTGCGTGTGCTCCTGATCGCGTTCAGTCGCTGCTTCGATCTCCTGATCACTCGGCTGGGCTCGCTCAATTCCGTATGGCCTGTCTTGAGTCCTTGTGGCTGATCGTTGTGGCGTATCCCACCCGACGTCTTCATTCATCCACTCAGTGAATCGGGCTGAGTCGGCCGGTACATCTCCAGCATTCGAGGTCCGAGTCCAACTGACGTTCTGGGTATTGATCGATTCGTTCGGGACATGGACTACGCCTGCCGCGGTTCGAACACCCATCGTCATGCCGTGGTCAACGTACTCGCGGCGCATCGCCAGTTGGACAAGCTGCAAGAGATCCTCGCCGCTCATCGGGACACAATCGAATCCCTGCTGAGTGTCCGAATCGTAGTACCCCTCGAACATATCGGCCGTCTCATCGACGCGGCTGATCGCCGTCTCTGAGTCCTGACCGACCGCGACAATTCGAATATCCACCTCGTAGCCCTTCTGGCCGGCTTGGCGGCGAACGGCATCAGCGGCCGCTGTCGTCTTCTTGTTCGTCCCGCGCTTCTGCGTGCGAACCTCCGAGAGATCCAATCCTTCCTTTGTGAACATCCCCCGGACGATATCCTTCGTATCGGCCGGCTGGACGTTCTCTTCTAAGTCGTCGGCGACGTCGTGGATCGAGGGTTCCAACACGCCACCCTTGTACCAATCGCTGGGTGCCGGGCGAAAAATGACCTGCGTCGCGACGTTCGTGACCGTCTCGGCCTCGCGTTCGCCGACCATCTCGCTCGTGATCGAACCGTAGGGATCGTTCTCGAAGCCCTCAACGTCGATATGCTTGATCGGATAGTAGCGTTCCTTCTTGCCTTGGAGTTTTAGCTCAAGGCGAGCGGCGGCCAGATGCCAGTCCTCGCGGAATGGGAGAAGCTCGGGCTCGGGTAGTTCGTCGACTTCGATGTGGCTGTCGGGGTAGAACGTTTCGAGCTGCCGGACCAGCCGGTTCTGGTATTTCTCGCCGCTCATCACCCACTGGAAGCCGATCTGCTCGTTGATGTTGCGGATCTCGAAAGCGTGGGCTGGGCGCGAGTCAGTGCTGGTTCCAGTCCGCATCGGGTGAACCGACGTTAGCAAGTCGACGGCTTTCGGAATCCCACCACCTTCCTTGTGAGGGAGGACGTGAACTGCACGACGTTCGGCGCGGGCGTCCTCAAGCTCGCCGATTACGTCGTCGGTCAACTGCAGCGTGTCGTAGGCATTTGAGCCGCCGTCGCGAAGGGCCGGGACTTTCCGGGCGACCGACCGGCGGATTTCATCGCGGATCAGCGCCGAGGCGATTCGACCCATCAGTCGTCCCCCGTGGCGCTATTGATGCGCTGTAGCCCCTGGTTCTGCTCGACAGCGTCTCCAGACGTGTTCGTGCCTGTTGCTGTGATTGCCGTATCGGTAACGACCTCGCCGTCTGCCGTCGGGGCGAACCGCCACTCGCAGATGTCGTCGTGCTCGAGGAGATACGAGTAGAAGTCTTCGCCATGTTCCGAGGGGTCGAACTCCGTAACGACGGCTTCGCGAGGATTTTCCTCGAAGTCCATCTTGACTTTCAACGGGTAGGTACCTTTGTCCGAAACCCGGAGTAATGCCGTCGAATACCCGAGTTCACGATTGCCCGGCTCCGCATTTCGAATGAATCTGGCTTCGTCTGAAGTGAGTCCAATTTCCTCGGCCCATTCGTCGCTCATATCCTCCTGATGGAAGATCTGGGTTGGCATGTTCTCGAAGAGCACCTGCGCGTTGTCCGTGAGATGCGTGTTGCCATCGGCGTCCTCGCCGAAGAAGTCCTTGAACGACTGAGTTGCCACACCGAGTGAGAGGTCCCAGTGACGCCCATGGCGGAACTTCTGGTTGAGCGATTTTTGGGCGAGTGAGTCCCGCAGCATGTAGTGGAACTCGTCCATGAAGATGACCGACGGAATGTCGATCGTCTTGACCATCTCGTAGAACAGATCGTAGACGACCTGCATGGTGAGTCCAATCGATGTACTGGCTTCCTGTTGCTGCATATCGACGTAGAAGAACGTCGAATCCTCGAGATCGATGTTGGTTTGCTTGGTGAAGTGCTCGTACTCTCCGCCGGGGAGAAACGGCTGGATGTCATTGTTGACGATATCGACCGCTGTCTTCTCGCGCTCGTCGACCTTCCGCTCGGAAGGTTCTTGACCGGGCTTTGAGCGAACCCACTCTTCGGGATTTTCGGTCATCTCGTCGATGATCTCAATCGCGTCCATCGGTGTCGGACAATCACCCGAATAGCCCTGCTCGCAACGATAGTCTGCCGAGTGAGTCGTTGGGTCGTCTTCGATGCCATAGCGTTCGGCAGCCTCTCGAATCGCCATACGCCAGATGCCCTTCTTCTCGGCGAAGTCTAGGCCCTCGTCAGCGTAGTACATCTCGACGAAGTCCATGCAACCTTCCAGCCAGTGCTTGTAGGGTGCGCCCTTGCCGATGGTCGCGAGTTTCTCTTCCGGCGTTGCCTCAATATGGAACGGGTTGATGCCCGTATCTCCACCGACGACAAGGCGCTCGCCGTCGTGGACGGTCGCGAGGTTGGCGTACTCCTGAAGCGGATCGATGATGATCGTCATCAGGTCGTCGCGATAGACCGTGTTCAGCCGACCAAGAATCTCTGTGGCGGTCGTCGTCTTGCCGCCGCCTTTCTTCGTGAAAATCCCGAAGTCGAAGCCAGTCTTGCGGTTCCAGAGGTCCAAGTAGAGTGGCTCGTTCGTGTGCATGTTAATCCCGAATTCCACGCCGTTCGGTTCGTGAAGATTCCGAGAGGTCCACGGGAACTCACGAGCAACGCCATCGGCGAACATCATGATCGGCTCCTCGAGCTTGTCGTCGCATGCGGGCGCGACCGACTGCCAGCCTTCGAAGTGATGGGCCGTTTCTTGGCGCGCTTCGGCGCCTTCGTCGTTCATCATCGAGTTGATGTGGTCGATGGTTCGACCGAGTGCTTCCGGGTCGTCGCTCCGGAGTTCGATATGGGTGTTCGTCTCGAAGAGGTCGTATTCGGAGTCCTGATTCGCTGCGACCATCTCTTGGGCCTCGTCGTGCTGCTTGCGATAGGTCTGCAAGAACATCGGCAGACGCGAGTCCTCGGCTTTCTCCTTTTTGTCCTTCAGCTGGTCTTCGGTGTCCGAGAGTTCGATCTCAGCACGTTGCTGGTCGATCGGGTTGATGTGGGTCGCGACGTTGACGGCGACGCCGGGCTCGTGCTCGCGAAGGATCGGTTCGAGGATCCCCATCTTGGGGACGGCGGGCCACTCTCGGATCGAGAGTGTCTTGCTGTAGACGGCGTTATCGATCGTGATCCAGTTCTCGTTGCCTCGGTAGATACTGTCCTTTGGCCCGACGACCGTCTGATAGTGATCGACCAGCTGCTCTTTCGTGAGGATGACGTCGGCGACAGGGTTGTCGTTGATTTTCGCGACTCGATCAGCAAAGGAGCTCGCGGTGCTCTTCGCCGTATTGACGATGCCCTCGTCGCTGGGATCGTCGGATTGGTCACTACGACCAGGGACAGTCTGGCGATCACCGTCATCTCCCTGATCGACCATTCGGGATGTCTCGCCGGGCGTTTCGGGTCCGACAGCGCCATTGGATTTGCCAAGCGGACCGTCGGGGAGATTCTGAAGGTGGTCATGGTCGACGCCGTACATCGCCGTTCCCTCGCTTGATGTCGGCTTCGGCGAAAGGCGAACAACGTCGCCGAAGTCGGTGTTCGCGTAGGCGTTGGCCGCCTGATAGTGGTCGGCGAAAACCTGTGAGAGCTCGGTTGAGGAGAGGATCCGTGTACTGATGTCCTCGATTGTTCGGAGATCTGATTCAAGCGTTTCGAGCTTGTTCTCGAGGCGTTCGACCATCACCTGCGTGTGGTCGCCTTCCTGGCGCAGGTCACGGAGCTCCTTGTGCTTCCAAAGCCGGCCTAGCAGCGGGACGTTCGCCATCCCACCACCAGCTTCGACGTTATCCTCCGTGACGACGTCCGCCGGCTCGATTTTGACCGTGACGTAGTAATTGCGCTTGAGGGTGGTGACGTCGTATAGGTCGATCACACCTTGGCGCTCATCGGCGAGATCGGCCCCAACCAAGAGACCGAGATCCTCGCGATCGATCTCGCCATTGCGAGCCTTCCGGTAGGCCGTATCGATATCGCCGTGTTTCGCTGCGAGTTCATCGAGTAGTTCCTGCTCGCGATCGTCGTAGGTACCCATCCGATCGCCGTAATCCACCGCACGCATCTTCGAGGTGAACTGCGTCCGGGCAGTGACTGACGAGTCGATAACGTTCGCGAGGCGCTCCACACGACGTGTCCAGTGACCCTCGTCAGCGACGGCCATTGCCGCCGGACGAATCTTGATCGCGCCGATCATACCGCCGTCGGACGTTTTGATGGCCGGGGAATTGTAGAACGGGCGGGAGACCTGCACAGCATCTTGCGAGCGTTCTTCCTCGTCGACGCCGATCCCACGGACGTTTCGCACGATCGGGAGTCGAACGATGCGACCGGGAAGCGTGTCGTTCGTAGGCTGTTCCTTTTTGCTGCCGTTTCGTGCACTAAGCATAGTGTGTTGTCGAGTATGGTGAGTGAGTCGTCGCCGCAAGTGTTCGTGAACCGAGAGATGGTTCGGTGTGTGAAACGAGGCGATGATTGAGCCGACGAACATGCACACTGCAAGCCCGTAGGCCGGGCTTCGATAGCCCGGAGGGATGTACATATCCGCGGCGAACCACGTCATCGCAGCTGTGCCACCGCCGGCGTAGATCGCGACTTTCGAGACGCCGGCAATCCGTTGGCCGGTTAGTCGGTTGGGGAGAACTTTGCGTCTGTCTGCTGCTCGTTGTTGATCAGTTCCGGTGCTCATTGTCAATCAGAGTTCCGGCGAAGGCGACGGTAGCGTTCACGCCGTCGAGCGTCGATACTACCGGCATCTCGCTGACTACGAGGTGGCCCCGATCGACGAGTTGTAGTTGATCGGGAGTGAGACTGCGAGTAGCTCGTTAGCCGTGATTGGGTTAACGAACCGCCGTCAGTTGCCGTCTGGCCGCGCTGAGAGCGCGTTGTCGACTTCGTCGCTACGTCCCGTCGCCGCTGTCTTTTACCGATACTAGACCGACCGCGAGTGAATCGAGAGACGGGATTGATGTAGCCGCCACCCCGCTTCGATCGCGTTGACTTCCCGCGCGACGGAAGGACTCGCCGGGCCGTGTTCATGCCTGCCGACAGTACTGATCCCTTCGTGATGATCGCAACCAACGATCCTCCAAGGAACGACGTCTGAATCGTCAGTGGCAGGACGACCGCGAGGATGATCACCCCGATCGTTACTGCCATATTCGCGAGCGATCCCGCAGCACCCATGCCAAAGTCAAAGCCAACGTGGTACCCGATCGAGAGCAGGAGTGCTGTCGGCCAGTTCATCACGAGTAGGCCAATGTACTGCCAGAACAGTACCGAGAACGCAGCTTTCGACGTTCGGGGCCCGAAGTACATCCCAACAAGAATGATCGGGAGGATCGTCGGCATGAGAAACAAGATTGCATGGCGGATCCCGTGGATCAACGCCAACATCAGACCGACGTTCCAACTCGCGAGATAGACTCCGAGACCGACCGCCAGCGGCCCAGCGTTCAGCTTGATGTTCTCCTCGGAGAAGGGATTGTTCGGATCGCCACTGGCGAGAATCTCCTCACCCTGCGGGAGGAACCACATCGTCACGGCGTCCGAGACGTGATGGAGCAACGACGCGACGTTCCAGCTCAGCATGACCAAGGCTCCAGCGCCGAACATCGCGAGCAACACCGACCAGACACGCTGGCCGGTCATCGGCGAAAACGGCACGACAAAGAGGGTGAAGAAGATGAACCCGATGATCATGAACTGGAACGCCGGTGGCAGGATCATCTGCATATAGACCTCCTCGTAGAGGTCGCTGTAGGTGTCTCCAACGGGCTGACCGAGGATGCCGTGCCACCCGTCATTCTCGGGCGTAGGCGTCCCGAGCATGTCGTTAATCACCTCATCGACGAGGTAGACGGTCGCTCCGCGAAGGTGACCTCGGAGCCATTCGGCGAGATCCTTGGCGTTTTCTTCGGGTGAGAGACTTGGGCCGATACTACCCGTTCCACCACCGCCACCGATTTGCGGTGTGCCGCCCCCGTTCTCGGCGCTAGTTCCATTGGTGGTGTTCGTCGTGTTGTTCTCGGATTCGCTGTTGATCTCCTCGAGATTGACCTCGTCTTCGTCGACATCGATCGGGAGCTCTTCTAGGTCCTCTGCAGTGACAGTCGACTCATTGTTTTCTCCGTTGGAAGTTGCACTGTCACTCTCGTTGTCGTCGGTGAGATCACTTGCGTCGGTCTGAAGAACGATTCCGTCAGTATCGAGCGTAGCAGTCGTCTCTGAAGCAGCAGCGACAGGGCCAGCTATCGAGGTCATGGCAAGGCCCATGACGAGAACGAGTACGACGAGGCGACGCGGGTTCAGTGGGAGATCCATAGGCGATTAGTCCGGGTAGCGAATCGCGAGGTTCGATAGACTGTGGTTAGTTGAGAACGGTCGAACAACTCTGACCACCGGCGCCGGCGATCTCGAACGTCATTCCGAAGAACTGGGTGCCGACGACCAAGGCGATCGCTGCCCCGAACGACAGCAGGATCATCCCCAGCCCGATCGCGCTTTGACCGGCAAAGATGGGCGTGAGCGCCCACATCGCGACGCCGATCAGGAAGGCGAGAAACAACAGCATCGTCCCGTAGTTGATTAGCATCGTCTCGATCGAGATCAGCAATTGCCCGGCGGGATCATCGCAGAACTCTTGGGCTGCAGCGGGTGTGCTCGCGATGATGACGAGCAGACCGATGGCGGTTCCTGCCGCGAGATACGCTGTTGGAACCCGTGTTGGGTTCTGGAACACGTTCATCAGGCGTGCGATGAGTGGGTGTAGAGGTGGTTGGTCGTCTATCGACTCGTCTTCGGGAGGGGTATCGCCTGTCGATGACATGGAATTTTGAAGTTTGTGTTTCGTGTGGGAATACTCTAGTTAGGGATCGCTATTCGTCCTCGTTCACTATTGCATCAGTATTAGTTTTCTATAAGTCTAGTACAATAGCCAGCAGTGATAAATCTTTGCTAAGACTAATAGGGCCACGAACGAATGGCTCTGCAGAGCTCTGGTGTCGAACCTACACGCACTTTTGATACAATGAAATCCAAATATCAAACACACCTCGACGACGAGACGACAGTTCTCCCGGATGGTGGCCAAGCGGACGCTTCCGACGAGGACGAAATGAAATCCATTCTGATCGAAGTTCCACTTGAGCAGTACGAGGAACTCTCGGAGACGAAAGAGACGAACGGGTTTACGTGGCGCGGAATGTTGCTGCATGCCCAGCGCTGTCTCCGACGGGAACAGGAATCGGATTGATAACTCGCGATCCATTCGGTTTGTAGCCTCGTTTCTCGCTCTATCTCATCCAAAGATTAATATTAGAGTATTATTAGAACTAGGACAGTAATGGGATTTCTGAGTTCAACGAATGCCGGTGCCGCGAAAGTGATCGGGCTTGGAACGGTCGTCCTTGCTATCTTCGTCGTCGGTCAGTGGGGGCTCCTTGCAGCCTTCTTCCTGGCCACCGCTGGCGGAGTGCTGTTCTTAGGCGCGGGTGATGAACTGCCTCGATTCAGCATTCGTAATTTCGGGTTGTTCGTGTTCTACTGGCTGTTTCTCCTTCTGGGAATTGGCGTTGGGGTCGACTAACGAGACGAGAGAACGGACTCGATAGTAAACGATCCACAAACTCGAGATACAATGATCTCACGACGACACTTCGTGAAATTTCTTGGGAGTATGGGAACGGTGGCTTCTCTTTCCGGGTGTATCGAGACCCGCTGGTGGGAAGACGATGATGACGCGGATCGTCCCACCGGTGGTACTGATACTGAATCACAGGAAAACACGACTGCTGAGGATACTGCTGAGAGTGACAATACGAGCGACACCGATAGTGAGCGAAAGAACGCGAACGAGACGATCGATGAGGACAACACGGACCGCCAGCAGCATCCTGACGAGAACGCTACCCAAATCAATCGTGACGAGTACGACGAGAATTACGGCGAGTACGAGACGACTGCTCGTGATCCGAGTGATGTCGAGATAACGGCCGATGCACAGCAGGCAACCGATGGCTCGCTGCTCGTTTCCGGAACGATAACGAACGTCAGCGACCGAGCGATCGATGTCGTCGATATCGAGCTGGTCTTCTACGGGACGAACGACGCGTATCTCAGTGCGACACTCGTGACTGTCCGCGATCTCGGGCCTGCTGAGAGTCGCGAGTTCGAGACCCAACCGAACACCGGGACGATAGCGAGGGATCTCGAGCGAATCGAAGTAAATCGAACGGTCTACGACGTTACTGACTGAACGGGACATTCCACTGATTCTGTCGGGTAAAGATGTTGTGCCACCCGAACTCGTTCATCCGCTGGCGACCCGGGAAGGATGATTGGTCGATCCCAGTTTCAGCGTCAGGATGAGCACATTGGTTACCCTCAAGGTAGATCCCATCGACCGGTGCACCCCGAATCAAGACGTGCGGTGTGAAGCCGCCACGGTTGTGATTGATGTACAGATCGGGCTCATACGGCCCGGCATTCGTGCCATTGTGATGACGCTGATCGACCACCCTCGTCGGGCGAATGATCGAGTTGCGAACGAGCATCGTTCCCCCAGCACACCATTGCCACCGTAGCGCGGATTGATCGGTTGTTCCGCTTTCGTTCTCACCGATGCGGTGCATATCGATCGGGTGGCTCGATGCGTGGGGGCCGAAATCGCACTCGATCGCGAGATAACCGGCATCCGCAGTGCCGTAGCCGCAGATCGCATGACGATACGCATCGAAGGCACACCGATAGATCGTTGGTGTCCCGCGATTGATGTCAATCGGATACCCCGCAGAGGTCATCATACAATTGTGCAGTGCCGAGTAGAGAATCGACGGTGAGGCCGGTGATTCTCGACTGCCGACCATGATCCCCGTCGAAAATCCCCACAGTTCACAATTGTCGAACTGGCTACTGTCGGCTTGCATCGAGACACCACGCGCGTACCACTCACTACGCCACTGTTCGCGTTCATCACGTGTCTCGCCCGGTGCAAAGGGAATGTAGCCGGGAATGACTGGTGAGGCAGTGTAGTTCCAATGCGGGCCACGAATCGTCACGCCGGTGAGGCGACCCCCTTCCTCGAGTGTGAAGAGAGCGTTGCTCATCGCTGGTGAGCCGCGGCCTCGATCCGACGTTGCGAGGAGCGCGCCTGAGCTGTCGTCCGAACGGTCAGAGGCGATCGTTGCATGGCGGAGCGTGAAATTCCGGCCACTCAGATCGATCGCTGTATCGGATGGAATCCAGATAACGCGTCCCCCGCCGCGTGTGACTTCGGCTTCGAGATCGGCGGCTGACTCAACCACGACGTCGGCATCCTCACGGCGGACATCCTGAAACGTGGGGCCGCCTCTGAGGCCGGTTGTCGAACCACTCAAGCCGAGTAGTTGGAGACAGCCTGCGCTACTGGCCAGTATCCCGCCAGCTGCTGTTGCTGCCGTCTGCTTGAGGAACTGTCGTCGATCTAGTGACATAGAAGACGTCCCACTATTCATATTATATTAATATAAGTTCAAGTTAATAGTAGATTGGGTTCGACTACGTATTCGGACGATAGATGGGATATGAGTCGACTGGAGCCTTGTGCAACAACGCCACTTCTACAGTGTTGTTGCACAAGGTGTCGCATACTCAACGAAGAGACAAATGTGGATAGTTACGAGACGTGTGAATGGATGTGATAAGTAGCCAGCGTCTGGGTCGGCAACGGCTCGCTACCTACGGGATTGGTCTCTTAGCCGTGCTCGGCAGGTCAATGCGTGTGATTCCAGCAATTATCGCGTTGCTGACCGGCGACTCAGACGGCTCAACCATCTTCCTCATCACCGTAATCCAATTTGCCTACGATACCCGTGCATCGACGAATCTGTGATCCATCACCTCACCAATATTATTTATCCGGAAGTTGTAAATCAATTCTAAGCATTCTGGCGGAGTTGTGCCGATGGCTGAGTTGGGCCTGCTGTAACCCCGAAGTTCGAGAAACTCTATTCGATAGTCAGTGCCCAATTGAGACCGAAGACGCGTACCGATGAGTCCGGTGAGAGGCAGAATCGGAGACTGTCACAACTCTGAACTGGGTTGCAGGAACAATTCTGTTCCAGTGCGCTTCGAATCCTTAAATATCCATTCGACCGAACAAATGAGTATGGAGATTTCGAGCATCGCAGTCGATGAGTCTGTCTCGACCGTCTTTCCTCCCGAACAGTTGCGAGACGCCCTCGTGGATATCGTCGACGTGATGATCATCGACGCTGGCGTTGACTCACTTGAACCGTACGACGCTGTCGTCACGATGGCCTATCACGACAGCTACCTCGAGGGAGTCTACTGGATACACTCGATTCAGGCGGGTGTGGATCGCTTCCCCTTTGACGAGTTACGCGAGCACGAGGTGATCCTTACAAACAGCAGTGGTATCCACGGCTCGGCGGTCGGCGAGACCGTCGCGGGATACATGCTTTCGTTCGCACGTCGACTACTGCCTGCTGTGAAATCGCAGACCCAGCGAGAGTGGTCACCCCCCACATGGGATGACGCATATACGCTGGCAGACGAGCGTTGTTGTATTGTCGGATTAGGGACGCTCGGCCGGGGAATCGTGAAGCAGGCATCCGCGCTCGGACTCGACGTCATCGGCGTTCGTCGTTCAGGTGAGTCTCTCAATGGGGTTCGAACAGTTTACACACCAGATGATCTCCATACAGCGATCCGGGAATCAAAGTTTGTCGTGCTCGCAGTTCCGCTCGTCGACGAGACTCACCATCTGATGTCCACCGAGGAGTTCGCCGCAATGCGAGACGACGCGATTCTGATTAACGTCGCTCGTGGCCCTGTGGTCGACCAGGACGCGCTCGTTGATGCCCTCGAAGCTGGGATAATCGGTGGCGCTGCACTTGACGTCTTCGAGGCGGAACCGCTCCCTAAGGATTCCCCACTCTGGGATTTCGAAGAGGTTCTCATCACCCCACACTGTGCGGGGTTCACCGAGGACTACTATCGGAATGTTGCCGATCTCGTTCGAGAGAACCTCGTCCATATCGACGCTGGCGAGGAACTTATCAATAAAATTGTATAATCCGGTAACTCGCGGTCGCTCTACCATCAGTAAGTCCATACAAGTCACGAGTTCAGAACGCCTCTCATGGCTACGTGATAGATTTTTCATTCCTAAAAATATTGTAAATTTATTTGGTAATTTCACTGTTGGAGCGTTCGCTACCTTTACTGGACGCTATAAGCTCGCGACCTAGTGGCATGCGCGCTAGCAGCTCGTAAGATGGGTTTCACCAGTTCTATTTGCGCCTATTGGTGGAGAAAGAGGTGAGGGACCTCAATTAGTCACGAACTGTGTCCCTGAATGGGTGCGTCTTTACCAGTCGCCATCATGGACGTAGGGATAGCTCCAGAGCGTTACCTGCAGGACGACGGATTTGAACCACGCGTGGTACATGGCATCGACTTTATCGGAATCGTGCTCACCGTCATCGAGGAACTCTCGAATCGTCGCGGTAATCGGGTAGATAAATGCGATTACGTACCGAAGGTCGATGTTCGGCACGGCGTCGACATCGTCGGTCTGATTTTTCTTCGTCCGATGGTGCCGGCGAGCAATCTCAAATTGGTAGTCAAGCCACGCTTCGTCGTAGGGCGTATCACAGGTATCTCGAATCCATTGCCCAAACCGATCACGTACTCGGTCGAGATACTCGTCGATCGGCTCCCCGTCGGGCTGACTGAAATAATAGACTAAGAAATCGTGATCAGCGACAAAGCCATACCAAACATCGAGAATATCATCGATCTGCGACTCAAGAATATCACCAGCTTCTTGGAGATATTCCTCGTCCTCCTCAGTAAACATCACAGACTGTTTCAGCTGCTCGAATTCCTCCATACTGATCGATGCCTCCTGCACTGAGTCCTCGCCCATCGTGTAGCCGGGGATCTGGTCGTTGCTCATCTGGATTCACCGTCGTTGACTACCACGGTTGGATCCCTAAATGGGGTAGTAATTTTGAAGGTAGTTGCTTCAGTATAGTGAACAAAGTAGTCTCATGGGAATCGATACAGATCTTCCGGATTCGACTGAGTGGAGCGGAATCTGGGAGATGCTCGGCTGCAAATGGACGTTCCACATCCTGCGGTTGCTGGCCTGCGACGATGTGCAGTTCAATCAGATCAAAAACAGTATCGACGGGTTACCAGCGAGCACGCTTTCGACGCGGCTCAAGAATCTTCAAGAAGTGGACGTTGTGGTTCGTACGGTTGACGAAGCAGCTACACCACCGACCGTCTCGTATGCGTTGACTGAGAAGGGTACTGAGCTCGCTGAGATCATCATGCAGATCGAGGAACTCGAACGGCGGTATGCCCACGACTAACCTACCGACTACAGCCGGCCAGTGATGTGTTCTCTGAGAAGCGTTCGATGACATCGTTTCTGACTGGTGTTCTCGAAACAGACTAACACAAGGTGTTCCTCGTTCCGAAGCCGATCAGTAAGTTCAGCGACTGCGTCCTGGGCATTTGGAGCTTCGGTGAGATGTGTTTGGTACCGATCTTCGAATCCGATCCCGTCCCAGGCAGCATTATGCGCGCCTTCGTCGCATAGCCCCTGCATTTTGAAATCCTCGTGACGCTGTTTGAAACCATTAAGGAGATCTTCCGGAGGGCCGAGTGCAGGAAAGTTCTCGTCGATTGTCGTTCTGAACCAGCCGGTCGGCCGTCGAACTACCCCCACGAGTGTGGCTTCCGGAGAAACGTCCACGAGATCATACTGTAGCGCTGCAACATAGGTGTCCTCGAGGAGGCCGGAGGTAGTCATGATTACTATCTCAAGGGTAGCAGGCTAGGATAGTGAAACTCCCGGTGACAGTCGCTGTCCACTGGCTATGGAATATTGTTTAGTATAGCACTGGGTCGGAGAGCTTACATTGGGCAGAAATTGACCGCGATCCACTACTCTTAATATCGAAAGCCATAGCCTACGGAGTGAGAAAAAGGCTAAAGAGATGTCGTGGTTCGTTCTTTCGTCGCTGGACTATTTGAGATTGCTTGGGCGATTGGGTTAGAATATTCTGACGGGCTCTCGGAACCGCTCCCAACGGTGGGTACAGTTGTTGCGCTCATCATCAGTATGGTGTTGCTCGCGAAGGTAGTCCAGGATCTACCGATCGGAACCGTGTATGCTGTCTGGACGGGAATTGGCGCCGTCGGAACCGCTTCGCTCGGTATCATCATATTTGATGAGCCAGCAACGAGTGCTCGCCTTCTCTTCATCTCTGTGATTATTTTTGGATCGTCGGTCTTCATCTCGTCTCTGGGGACACTAGCTAACTTGAATTCAGTGAATGCCCCAGTTCACCTTATAAGAGCACTTAGACGATTGCGTTGATCATAAGTTGACCGGCCATGAGCAAGAGTACCCCCTTAACGACCACCTCAAAAATATCATTGGGGATGTGCGGTCGGAAACAGGACCCCAAGGCGAGGCCAGTGAGGACAAGTATCGCTGCGACACCACCAAGGATGAACTTTCGAACGCCAAAGCGACCAGCGACAATAAGTGCTGGAAGACGCACTATCTGTGGGACAACAAATGCGGCAGCCATTCCGCTGACGAATACCGAACGTGGTTGGTCTCGCGTATGCAGGTATAGGTACGGCACTGCCGGTGGGCCTGCTGCGCCGAATCCGCCACCAAGAATGCCGGTCGCGACGCCGGACGCGATGCCGTATCCTGGTCGCTGGACGAAATTATACGCACGGGATTCGTATCGCTGCATCACCAAGAAAACAATAATATAGCCGCTCAAGACTGTATAGAGGGCGGTAGTGGATACGACGAGCAGGCCGAGCACGCCGAGAATTGCGCCTGGGATGAGCAGGAGGAAAAATGCTGCATGGGCACGCAAGAACCGCCACGAAATCCCCGTGGTAACCAATAATCCGACCTCGGACAAGCCGATCGGAAGAACCAGGATCATTAGCGTCGGCTTCGCCGGAAACAGTTGCAGCAATAACGTTGCTGAGACCAGTCCGACACCGAATCCGAGGGTGCCTTTGATGAATCCCGCCAGCACAAGGATACTAACAGCAAGAAGAAGTGGGACGATAGGAGTTAACGGAGGAAGAGGAGGCATCCCTGGGCCTGGTCGTTTTGTTCGTGGCCTTATTGAAGCTACTGCACCTCCAATCGGTGCTGGCACCAACTCTATCATGGCTACCTGCACTGTGTGTTGTGCGCGCCGACTTATCATTCATCAGATTGTACTGGATGAACAGGATTTTTCTCATGGCAATCACTATCCAATCTGTTCTATGCTAAGTGATACACCTGTTCTTGGCACGAATATTATACACTTCTGGTCGTCGATTTCAGCGATTCGTTTGGTCGGGTTTCCTGCTATTAACACCAAACTGCTGATCGCTATCCTCGGTATCTAAAAATCCGATGTCACGTACTCACCAGTCAAATTCTTGGTGAATTCGTCGTCCTTCATCGTTCAACACGGGTCCAACGACTTCACTGATTCCGTCAAGAATCTCTGCGGAACGGACTGTTGGCTCAATCCCCGTGAACACCGCAATTCCATCACTTCCGACACTGTAGACAACGCGCCCGAACCCAGCTGTCGCCATCCCGCTAGCACACATCGGACAGGGTCCGGTACTCGTATACATTACC
The DNA here is from genome assembly GCF_000196895.1 of Halalkalicoccus jeotgali B3. Taxonomy (NCBI): domain Archaea; kingdom Methanobacteriati; phylum Methanobacteriota; class Halobacteria; order Halobacteriales; family Halalkalicoccaceae; genus Halalkalicoccus; species Halalkalicoccus jeotgali. The sequence continues at coordinate 328,928 of NC_014299.1, read as the reverse complement.
ATCGCAGCGCGTTCGTCGGCGTCGTACTCTCGGCACGCACGGTACGCGAGATGGAGTTCGGGATGGCGTCGGATATCGTCCTCCGTAATCTCGCGGTTCGAATCGCTCATGATGATTGTATCGTCGCGGACGAGCACGGAGCCAAATGGTTTGTCGCCACGGGCGGTAGCCTCTTGCGCGAGTTCGAAAGTCTCGCGCATATGTTCGTCGTGATTAAATTCGTCGAAGTTGAGTGTCACAGCTGTATAGTAGTCGCTGCGGATGAGATACGTGTTTGGAACGTCGATTGAGAGTGTCGTTAGGACGGAGAACGATCCCTGCCCGCTGGCCCATCCTTCGAGAGGTGACGACACTGATCGAAAATGCCACCGAATAATTTTGATCGACGACATCGAGACAAGCTAATAGTCGCCTCGGAGGCGGCTCGGGAGTGTTCTACATGTTCCCCGAGAAAGGTTGTGCGGACGGCTCATCCGAATCACGAGCGTTACGTAGCTACTCCTTATCCAGTGTAGAGTTTCTCGCGCTCCTCCAAACTTTTAACCCCTATTCATCACATCTCAGTGTATGGGTTTTACCCCCCAGGTGGCTAAGGGATGAATAACAATCTGCACGGGTCCGAGCCTATCCTTACCGACCCACCAGAAATCGATGCCGTGAGCGCTTCGAAAATCGCTGAACGCAACTTTGGAAAAAGTGGCACTGCGTTAGAGCTGGGTGGGGAGCGAGACCAAAACTTTCGCATAGACACAAATTGCGGAAATCGGTTTGTTCTGAAGATTTTCAATCGGGCGGATGATCCTGGGGTGCTGGATTTTCGGACACAGGCGATTCAACACATTCAGCGCACGGACCTCGATCTGCCGGTCATGAACATCGTTCCAACACTCGATGGCGACCCCTGGACATCGATTTCTGAGAACGGGGATACCTATTTCGGGCAGCTGTACACGTTTGTCTCAGGACAAAAAGCTTCACTTGCCGACTTTGATGACGATGCGTTGTTTGCGTATGGTGAGAGCATTGCGCGGACGGGGCAGGCGTTGCGGGGCTTTTTCCATCCCGATGCTCAGTACGATATTCTGTGGGATCTCCGACATGCATCGGATTTCCGGTCGGTGCTCGACACTATCAGTGATGATCGGCGACGCGCTACTGCCGAGCTCGTGCTCGATCGATTCGACGAGCGGGTGGCCCCCGAATTCGAGACGCTCCGTGCGCAGGTCGTTCATAATGATCTTGGGCCGGATAACGTTCTGTTTGATGACAACGATCGGGTGAGCGGGATTACAGACTTCGGTGATCTCACCTACACGGCACTCGTGTGTGACCTCGCGGTCGTGCTCACGAACGTGATGAACCGTCACGACAACCCGATTTCAGCAGCACAGTCAGTTGTCAAGGGATACGTTAGTGTGACACCCTTAGAGGAAGCTGAACTCCGTCTATTGCCGGATCTCGTATTGACACGACTCGCCGTTCGGGGCATCATGCACGTATGGCAGCGTGAGAAATACGAACACAATACCGACAATGTAAGCGACCTGTGGGAATCGCTAATCACATTCGAAGAAATCGGTTCAGACGTGATCGGGCGTCACCTGCGTACTGCCGCCCTCGGAGGCAATGTACCATATTCCCGGAGCGAAACGTCGGAGTTGCTTTCGCGGCGGCGGCAGGTTCTCGGCTCGGCCCGGCTGTCCTATTGTGACCCCGTGCATTTTGTGGCTGGCGATGGGGTCTGGTTGTTTGATCAGTCCGGCCAGCGCTATCTCGATGCGTACAACAATGTGCAAATCGTGGGGCATGGAAACGCCGATGTAGCGGCTGCCATTGCGGGGCAAGCTCGGACATTGACTACTAATACTCGGTACTTGCACGAAGCAGTTGTCTCTCTCTCTGAGCGACTGTTAGCGACGATGCCTGCCGAATTCGACAGGGTTCTACTGGTCAACTCGGGGAGTGAAGCGAACGATATCGCGTGGCGTCTGGCAACCGCATTGACCAATCGGGAAGGCGCTATCGTGACCGAACACGCGTACCACGGGATCACCGAGGCGACGACACGGTTATCACCGGAGGACTGGCCAGCCGAGGACCAGCCAACTCACGTCGAAGCTGTCCCCCCACCAGTCGACCAGTCCAATCACCACGGGAGGACGGCTGATTCCGCAGAACTGATCACCGAGGCGCTGAACTCACTTGAGACCCGAGACACCGAGCTCGCTGCGTTTCTATTCGATCCCTTGTTTACGAGCACTGGCATTCTCCCACCAGACACGGAACAGTTACGCCAGATGGTTGATCGCGTGCATGAGGCAGGTGGATTAGTGATTGCCGACGAAGTACAGGCCGGGTTCGGTCGAACTGGCTCGAATATGTGGGGATTTCAGGCGGCAGACATTGTTCCTGATATCGTCACGATGGGCAAACCGATGGGCAATGGTCACCCTGTCGCGGCCGTGGTAACCCGATCGAATATCGTTTCAGCACTTAGGGATGACCCTGGGATATTCAGCACCTATGGAGGGAATCCGGTGTCATCAGTAGCGGCCCTCGCCGTGCTTAATATTATTGAAGAGAACCAGTTGTTGGAACATGCCGACGCAGTCGGGAAATATCTACAGACGGGATTAGCACAATTGTCTGCGGAATACGATCTTATTGGTGAGATCCGTCGGAGTGGGTTGATGATCGGTGTTGAACTTGTCCAAGACACAGAGCCATGGACACCGGCGACCACCGCGGCAACAGATATCGTCAATCGACTTCGGCAGCACCGAATCCTTATTGGTTCGACTGGAAAGCACGGAAATATTTTAAAAATTCGTCCCCCACTTGTGTTTAAGCAATCGCACGCAGACCGTCTTCTGGACGCGCTCGATACCGTACTCGGCAGTTTTGACGATACGGCCTAGCACGATACGAGCTAGTCCAATCTGCTGGTGTGGCACCTGTTCAACGGGAATTTCGCTATCCGCGCGGTCCTAGCTAACCGTCGCAAGAAACTGCGCTCCGCACAGCCGTCTCCGCGGGGTATTATGTCCCACCACGGCAGATAACGTTCTACGAGCTCGCTGCCGAACTTGAGATCCCTCGATCGATGCTCTCCTACCGGCTTCGGCAAGCCGAGTCAACCCTCATCCACCGATTCGTCGATAGGGACGAAACCACCCGATGGCTCAAATAGCTAAGCCGGTGTGACAGCAGGAAATTAATGCGTCTGCCGTCGAGTCCTCAGATTGAACTACTTTTATCACCGACGCAGTCGTCTCTGCTGGGTGGCTCGTCGACCAACTTGACGAGGTGCAGAAGGACGACCCGTCGATACGCTTACTCGAAGTCGACATCGATCCCAGCAACTACGAGCGGGAACATATCCCCGGTGCGAGCAAGGTCAATTGGCATACTGATCTCCAAGACTCGACGACGTTCGACGTGCCAACCGAAGCGGCTTTTGAGGACCTCGCGGGTGAGCTTGGGATTACTCCGGATTCGACGGTCGTCTTCTACGGCGATATGATGAATTGGTTTGCCGCGCACGCCTATTGGCTCTTCACGTACTACGGACACGCCAACGTCAGTCTGCTCGACGGAGGACGGGATTTCTGGGAGACGCGTGATGCCCCACTCACGACCGAGGAGCCGGCGTTCACACCGCAGTCGTACTCTATCGATACTCGGCAACCGGGAATCCGAGCTGACCGTCCCGATGTCATGGATGCGCTTGAACAGGGGACAACCCTCGTCGACGTTCGAACGCCCGAGGAATTTCGTGGTGAAATACTCGCTCCGCCCGGGTGGAACGAGGGTGTCCAGCGCGGTGGACATATTCCCGGGGCATACAACATTCCGTGGAATCAGGTCGTCGAGAGTACCGGCTGCTTCAAAGCCGAAGACGAACTTCGTGCGGTGTACGAGGAACACGGTATCGACGGGAATGAGGACGTGATCACGTACTGCCGTATCGGTGAACGGTCTGCACTCACGTGGTTTGTCTCCACGAGATACTCGGATACGAAGACGTCCGGAACTACTACGGGTCGTGGGTTGAGTGGGGGAATACCGTGGGGGCACCGATCGAGAAGGGTAAACGCACGTCCCTTAGGAACTGACCGACACCGGGGGAAGTGTACCCTAAAGAATGCTCACGTCCCTCTTCTTCGCAGATGAATCGGTCACGTAGCGGGATTGTTGTCCTACCGATTAGTGGATTGATATCGTAATCGACGCCGAAAATAGTGGTTGCCACTCAGAGACGGTGCTCGAGGTCGCGGGCTTCTGCGAGAATCGACGACCGTTCGAAATACAGTAGCTCTGTGGTGATGACCGCAATTGCAATGGCGAGTACTGTGACGAACACCGCTGGTTCGGCCGTTGCGAGATGGTACAGGAGGCCCACGATAGCCCCACTCGCTCCCAGGCAACCGATCGCCGGGAGCAGGGCCGTTACGACCGACTCTCGTTCGAGAAACGCCAACAGACTGAGGCCGCCGAAGATGCTGATGAACGACAGTGATGCAAACGAACTGATTGCGTTGAGGCTTCCCAAACTGCTGAGCAGCGCTGTCAGTACGCCGAGTACGAGCAGTGGCCGGACTGGCTCGTCGCTATTGCTACCATGGAGTTCGTTTGGGAGCAAATCGTCCGCGACAAGCATCTTCGAGAGACGTGAGGCACTGAACAACGTCGCGTTGAGCGCACTCCCGGTCGAAAACAACGCCGCTACGGAAATCAGAAGAAAGCCGAATTGGCCGAGGAACGGTTCGGCGGCGACTGCGAGGGCCGTTTCAGAGTTCTGCTGGATGACCTGTGTACTCACCAGATTTGTCGTCACGACGGCGACGATGACGTAGAGTGCGGTTGCGCCCACGATCGAGCCGTAAATCGCCTTCCTGATGGTTTGTTGGGGGTTTTCAATGCTGTTTTGATCAAAGAGGAGGAGTTCCCAGCCTTCGAACGCGACAAATCCGATGGCAGCAGCCAGCAATGCGCTCACTTCCAGGTTTCCGAGCCCAGACCGAATCATTCCCTGCTGAAATCCATAGTAGAGTCCGCCGAGACCGAACACAAGCAGAATGAGCACCTTGAGACCGACGAGTACGTCTTCGGTTCGTCCTGACGCGTGTGCCCCCGCGAGATTGAGACCCACAAACACGATGATAGCGAGCAGCGTGATAAGTGAGCGAAGTGGAAGCCCGACGACCGATTCGACACCCACCAATTCAGCGAAATACCCGCCGAAGGCGTAGGCGTACAGCGACATCGTTCCCACGTACCCTGCAATGAACGTCCAGCCGGTCATGCCAGCGAGCGTCGTACTCCCGGTAAACTGCTCGACGTAGGCGATCGGATTCAACTGCCCGTCGGCCTGTGCGTTGAGCCGCAGCGCAGAGTAACCAGCGCAAAATGCAATGACGCCAGAAGCGACGAACGCCAGCCATGCGGCAGGCCCGGCTTCGACAGCGACAACACCAAGTACCGCGAAAATCCCACCTCCAACCATCCCACCGATCGCCATTGCGAGTGCTTCGCCTAACGAGATCTGATCGGATGACATCCTGTCATGAGAGTCACGCTCATGGTATAAATTCAATTTCCCATGCAGTCGCTTGACCACGACACGAACCGGATGTCAGCGTGACGATTCCAACCAGAACTTCGACGCTTGCCTTGAGATTTCTCGTTTCGATCTCCATCTGCATAGATAGGGGGAATTGTTCGAGCGTTTAATGGAGCGGTGGAGTGAACTCTGAATGAGATGAAGGCTGTTCGCATTCACGAGTTCGGTTCGCTGGATGTTCTCAGGTACGAGGATGCTCCCCGTCCGGATCCGCTCGATGATGACGTTCTTGTTCGAGTTCACGCAGCGGGTGTCAATCCAGTCGACTGGCGGATTCGTCAGGGAATGCAGCTGGTATCGATGCTGCCGGAGAATCCCTTTCCCCTCATCCTCGGGATGAACGTATCTGGCGTCGTTGAGGAGGTTGGCGCGTCAGTCACTGAATTCGAAAGTGGCGATGCCGTGTTCGGTGTCAATGGCTTCCCGGAGTTAGGTTCCTATGCAGAGTATTCGTCCACACCTGCCGAGCAACTAGCCCCGAAACCTGAATCGCTCGACCACGAGGAGGCAGCTGGCGTGCCGGTCGTCACGCAGACCGCCTGGCAAGCGCTATTCGAGTATGCTGATTGCACGGCCGACCGGCGGGTGCTCATCCACGGCGCAGCCGGTGGTGTTGGCCACATGGCCGTCCAATTGGCGAAATGGAAGGGGACCGACGTAATCGCTACGGCGTCGGGGTATAGTGAAGACTATCTCCGAGAATTGGGCGTCGACGAGTTCGTTAACTACCGCGAAGAGCGCTTCGAATCAGTGATTGACGATGTCGATATCGTGGTGGATACAGTCGGGGATGAAATCCCAACACGCTCAGTGGACGTACTCAAGGAAGAGGGAGTATTCGTCTCAGTTGTTGGACAACCATCCGACGCTCTCACCACCAACCACGATATCGACGTGGAAGTGGTAAGTGGGCGGTCGAATTCACCGTCGCTCCTAACCACCATTAGCGAACTGATTGACGCTGGGGAGGTGCGGCCCACTATCAGTGCCGAATTCCCACTCGAAAATGCAGCTCAGGCACACGAAATAGGTGAGACAGAACACGTCCAAGGGAAACTCGTTCTCAGCGTTGCCTGATTCGTCGTATCGTACATCGAATTGAGATCCGTCGGCTCCATCCGTGGAAGCTGCTACTTCACTCAAATCAGTACATGCAATAGAGGTAGTATATTCATCCAACACCGATTCAGCGTGACCACCTCTTAGTAGCGGATGACTTACGGGGCACACTTACCGAGAAACTAATAGAACGAATGAAATGGATACGTAAACTCCGGAACTCGCCAGCAGCAGCCGTGATTTTTGCGAGCACGCTCGTCGCTGTCATGGGTGTCTCACTTATCAGTCCTGCACTTCCAGCAGTCCAAGAGGCATGGGACATTTCGGAGGCACAAGCCAGCCTGTTGTTGTCGGCGTTCACGCTCCCCGGCATATTTCTCACCCTCCCGATTGGACTGCTGACCGACCGAATCGGTCGGAAACCGATTTTAATTCCCGCGCTTGTCGTCTTCGGACTCAGTGGGGGCGGCATCATCTTCACTTCCGATTTCACCCTGATCTTGGTACTGAGAGCGATTCAGGGAGCGGCGAGTAGTGCAATCGCGATGCTGACGGTCACACTCCTCGGGGACCTCTATTCCGGTGAACAACGGCGAGTGCTGATTGGGACCAATGCGGCGATTCTCGCGATGGGTGCTGCTGGCTATCCGTTACTCGGCGGTGCGCTCGCAACAGTCGCTTGGTCGGCGCCCTTTGCGTGTTTCCTCCTCGCGCTGATCGTCGCTGTACCCGGCATAACCTTGCTCGAGGAGCCACAGCGCGACGAGAACAATACGAATTCGAGTATCCGTGCATTCCTCACCGGGCCCACATCGATGACTCCCTTCGTCGTGCTCTATCTGGCAATCTTCGGTATTTTTGTCATCCTCTACGGCGCGCAACTCACCGCCGTTCCGTTTTTGCTCGCCAACGAATATCAGCTCTCTTCAGCCGGTATCGGTCTTCTCGTGGGATTACCCGCGGTTACGATGGGAGCGACAGCAATGCAAGGTGATCGCGTGCTTCGGTCGCTCACGAGCTTCCAATCGATAGCGCTTGGATTCGTGAGTTATGGGATCGGACTCGTCGGCGTCGCCGTCGCGGACTCTATATACGTAGTTGCTGGCGCACTCCTTCTATTCGGACTTGGTCAAGGACTTGCAGAGCCGATTACGGATACGGCACTCAACGAACGAGCACCGGACGAATTCCGCGGGAGCATTATGAGTATTCGGACAAGTGTTCTCAGACTCGGCACGACGGTCGGTCCGCCGCTTAGTGTCGGGGCTGCAGCACTGTTCGGCTATCGTCAAACCCTGTTAGTGTCTGGTACCGCTGCCTTCTTGATCGGAGTAACGTGGTTTACGGTGAGACGTCAGTGAACACTCAAAGTCAGCTAACAGATTGGAGACGGAATGTGTTCATTAGTGGGTATCCAGAATTCGACGTACGGTGATCTCGGCAAGCTGTGTGAAACCCACTGTATCCGGCATAACATCGACAGCGATCCCACGCTTGTCGACAGCACGTTTTGTTGGTGCTCCTATCGCTCCAACAATCGTCTCCTCTAGCTCGCGTTGGAGTGCAGCGACAGCGTCACGTTCAGTCGCAATTTGAACGAAGTGCTCTACCGTCTTTGGCGAGGTGAACAGTATACCATCCAGCTTACCGTCTACCGCAAGTGAGACCGACTGTCCCGCAGTCTCCGGTCGTTCCAAGCGATATAAGCATATTTCGCTGACAATTGCACCAGCTGCTTCCAGTCCTTCAACAAGTACTTCGCTGCCGTGTGCACTCCGAGCAAGTTCAACGATTTGGCCCTCGACATCAGTAGATAACTCGTCGACGAGTCCTGTGGATGTGAACGTCGATGGAACGATATCGACTGAATAGCCCCGATTGCATAATGCGGTTGCAGTCTGATCTCCGACAGCACAAACAGTGGTTCCTCGTTGTTTCCATCCCGCTGTCGCAGCTAGATCGACACCGGTCTCGCTTGTGAAGATACAGTAATCCGCATGTTGGGGAACCTGACCGGTCGGTGTGATTGCCAGCATCGGGTCTGGAATCGGGGATACATCGAGTGTCTGGAGATACTCGACCGCCTCAACGATACGGCTGTCGTCGGGTCGGAGAACAGCCACCGTCGGCTGGGACATATTGAACAGTTAGCCGATGCTGGACTTGTGTGTATCGAGAATCGGCGACCAGTCTCGAACGATTCAAACCGGCATCCTGCTAATTGCCGGTATGGACGAGGAGTCTCACGACCACGTTGTTCCGGGAAGTGATGAAGAGTTGACCACGCCAGACGTGCAGGGCTACGACTTCCGTGGCGAATTCGATTTTCAGAAGATGCTGGAAGCGTATGCAACGACGGGCTTTCAGGCGACGCAACTCGCAGAGGCCATCGACATCGCCGAGCAAATGCAAGACGCCGATGCCACGATCTATCTCACATGCACGTCGAATATCATTTCGTCGGGATTGCGTGAAGTCGTCGCCTACCTCGTTCGTGAAGGGTACGTCGACGTGCTTATCACGACCGCGGGATCGCTGGCGGAGGATGTTATCAAAACGGCGAAGCCGTTCAAAATGGGAGAGTGGGATGCGGACGAGGCCGCGCTCCGGGAACAGGGAATCAACCGTCTTGGGAATCTCTTTGTTCCTTCCGACCGATACGTCTGGTTGGAGGAGTACCTGTACGACTTCTTCGAGGAGTTCTTCGCCGACGAAAAGGTCCGAACGCCGACGGCGTTTGCCCGCGAGTTAGGGGAGACACTCGACGATCCCAATTCGATCCTGAAGCAAGCGGCGGACAACGACGTTCCCGTGTACTGTCCGGCGCTGACGGACGCTGAAGTTGGGAACTTTCTCTACTATTACAGACAGGGATACGACTCGGAGGTCGGCATCGAAATCCTCGACGATTATGACTCGCTTATCGAGGACGGGATGCTTGCTGACACGACAGGTCTGATCGCAGTTGGAGGGGGCGTCCCGAAACACCACGCGATTATGACAAATCTGTTCCGTGGCGGGGCGGATTACGTCGTCTACATCTCGACTGGTATGGAAGGGGATGGCTCACTCTCTGGAGCGCCCCCGAACGAGGCAGTATCGTGGGGAAAAATCAAAGACGATGAGCGGACGAATTACACGCAGGTTGAAGCAGAAGCAACGCTCGTCTTCCCACTGCTTGTAGCGGGTGCTTTCAGCGAGTGAGTGCGATCTGCTGATTAAACTGGTGCTGTAGCAGACTGTAGATAGAAAGCGTAGCAGGCTGGTTACAGTTGATGCTTGGCGGTCGACCGTTCAGTCCGAGTGTGCGGGAGATCCAAGTTGATCGTTGCCTTCGCTAGAGTCGGTTGCAGTCACCTGATCTCCGTTCGCCGAGAACAGGCGGCGCTTCGAGTTGAAGACGACGATGAGACTACTGATCGCCATCATAACGGCGGCGATCAACGGCGTGATCACGCCGGCCATTGCCAATGGGAGCGCGATCGTGTTGTAGCCAGCCGCCCAGACGAGATTTTGTTTGATTCGGTCTCGCGTTTCACTCGCCAGCTCGAAGACCTCGGGAACGGCGTCGAGCCGGTCGTCCAGTACCACTGCGTCGGCCGCCTCGATCGCCAGATCGGTGCCGCTTGAGACTGCGATCCCGAGGTCCGCGCTCGCGAGTGCGGGCGCGTCGTTCGTTCCATCGCCGATCATTGTTGTCGTTCCGCGCTCACGAAGTCCCTGGACAATCACCTCCTTCGACTCGGGGCGCACGTCTGCGAATACGTGATCGACTGCTGGATGGTTCGCAAACGTCTCGGTCATCCGCTCGTCGTCGCCGGTCAGGACGACGATTTCCCGGTCCGCGTCCGCGAGATCGGAAACCACACGTTCCCAGTTCTCGCGCGGCGTATCTCGGACCGTGACGATCCCTCGGACGACGCCCTCCCAGGCAACCGCCGTGGGATGAGTGCACGACTCGTAGGCGTCCGTGACGGCTGCCTCGATCTCCGCGGGAATCGTCCACTCGTCAGCGTCGAAGGAGTCTGGATGACCGATAATCACGCGAGTATCGTCGACGAGCGCCGACATGGTACGGTCGGCGCGCTCGAAGCTTAACACAGAGCGTGTGGTCAGCGGGGCGGCATCGTCAATCGCAGCAGCGATAGGATGGCTCGACTGGCGTTCGACGGCGGCCGCCACCGCGAGCACTTCATCGGGATCGTCGCCAACGACGTCCACAAGCTCCATCGCCCCCGTGGTGAGCGTTCCTGTCTTGTCGAACACAACGACTGAGGAGTCGTCGATCCGTTCGAGCACTGTCTCGTTGAGAACGAGAATTCGATTGTCGGTGACATCGCGGGTGGCCGCCGCGAGGGCAAGCGGGGTAGCGATCCCGAGCGAGCACGGACACGAGACCACCAACACGGAGACACCGGCCATTATAGCTGTATTCGGGTCGTTGCCAAGGACGAACCAGCCAGTGGCAGTCAGCGCGGCGAGTCCGAGTACGAACGGAACGAACAGTACTGCAAAGCGATTGACAATGTGTTGGACGCCTGTCGCAGAACTCTTGACGTTCCAGAGGAGTTCGACGAGGCGATCCATCGTGCTGGTGTTTTCCGGACCAACTTCGACGACGATCGCATTGTCAGTAAGGATCGACCCGCCGAGTACGCTGTCCCCGACGGACTTTCGCTGTGGGAGAGATTCACCCGTGACCAGCGCCTCGTCAATCGCGGCGGTCCCGTCGGCAATCTGGCCGTCGACTGGGACTCGTTCGCCAGGTTTGACTAACAGTTGATCGCCAGGCTCACACGCTTCAATGTCGATGGTTTCGGTGGCCTCGCTGTCGTCGTCGAGCCGGCGGGCGTCATCGACGCGTGAATCAGTGAGGTCAGCGCGATTGCCGAGTGCAGCGCGTTTGACGCGTGACTCGAGATGGTTGCCGATTGGACGACCGCGAGCACCATCACTGCGACGTCGAAGTATGGATCGCGCCCGCCCGTGAGATAGGTGGCCATCGAGTAGAGATACGCTGCGAGTACCGCGATGGCGATCAACACGTCCATGTTCGGGCGACCGACTTTCAGGCACACATAGGCCCCGCGGAAGACCGGGTATCCGAGCCCGATAACGATGAGTGTGCTCCAGACCGCTAGCGGCCCGAACACCATCGCCTCAACGGTACTCCCGTAGAGAAAGCTCTCGGGATAGATGCCGAGCTATACCGGATAGATGAACAGGACGTAGAGAATCAACACGGGCATCATCAGTACCGCCGCGAGTACCGCACGGTATTTGCCGAATTCGACGCGCGAGCGCAGCGAGTCGTTTTCCTCGTCGGGACCGTGGGCCTGATAGCCCAGTCGACTTATTGCAGCGGCGATTTGCTGAAGCAGATATTTTGAGCATCGCTGCAGCACTCGAACGATCTCGGCCGTGGACGGATCAGTATCCTCTGCGGTGAACCGATTTAGGGTCAAGAGATTCGAAACATGAAGTGTCTCATCACCACAGAAGATCGAAGATTTTCCGAACGACCCCAATGCTTTCCATGGATTCCCGTTCTATGCCTCAGCAGAGGCAGGGGTACGCTCTCTGCTCACGTTCAGGTTCCCGCGATTTAAGCGCACATCTACAGATGTGTCTCCCTCGCCTGTGTTTTGTCTGCGACCGAGAGGCTGCAATCCGATATTCTTCGCCGGGTTGTAATCCTGTAATTCTCATATTCACACTGCTCTCGAGATACTCGGACGACTCTTTATGGCGGACGAAGAAGCAACGCACCGAATCCTGCAACGACCGCCAATATACCACCGACGAGGAACGTCATCGACCAGGAGGTCATTGTGATGAGGACGCCGGCGAGTACACCACCGGCGACGCCCCCACCGACTTTCCCGAGATAGACCAACGCATAGTTGGTCGAAGAGTGTGCTTGGCCGTAGTAGTCACCAACGATGCTCGGGAAGAGAGCGAATTGCGGGCTCCAGAAGAACGTTGCAATGATGACAGCAAGGATGAATCCCAGACTGGAACCAATTTGTCCGAACCAGACGAGCAAGAATAAGCCAACTCCTGTCAAGATTGATGAAATAGCGATCGCCCACTTGCGGTCGACCCAATCGGAAACACCACCCACTACGATTCGACTGATCCCGCCGACAAGAGCGAGGACTGTTGCTGAGACAGTTCCAACAATCGCTGTGAGTCCAAACTGTTGAGCGAACGAAACAACCTTTGCAGTCAGCATCAGTCCCGCCGTATTCACAAAAGCAAACATGCCCAGCAACGTCCAAAACTGCCACGTTCGGACCATCTCACGCCAGGTGAACCCTTCTTTCTCCGTCGTTGTTGGATTTTCGGGTGTCGCAGCCGTGGTCGATGTCTCTTGGCTCCAGCCAGCGGGTGGATCTCGGAGGACAACCGCGCCACAGATAACGCCAACTCCGATGAGGACACCTATATTTCTAAGGACGCCAGAATACGCCCCTGGTGTCGCATTGGCACGGACGTAAGGAATGAACACGGCACTCCCAGCAGCAAATGCCATGGTTCCAATGCCGGTCGTAAGTCCTCGATGATCAGGAAACCACTTCAACGCGGAATTGATTGCGACTGTATATACAATACCGACACCCACAGCCCCGAGCGAGTACAGCATATATATCTGCCAGATGGCAGTCGCGTACGCGAGTCCGAGATAGCCGCCACCAGCGAGAACGCCGCCAAGAAGACTAATTCGACGGGGACCGTGAGTATCTCGCCACCATCCGACCGGGAATTGGGAGAGCGATTGAAAAGCGACAAACAACGTAAAGACGAGTCCGAGTGCTGGGAGTGGGATGGACAAGTCAGTTGCCAGTGGCCCCTCTATCGAGGACCAAACGTACTGGTACGGGCTAACCAGCGCCATCATTACAGCTGCTGCGACGATCTGCCACCATCGAGAAAATCCAAGAATCTCTTGTGCACGCTTGGGAAGTCCACTCATCTGTTTGATGCCCTATTTCTAACCTCTTGGACAGTGAGTCCAGCTAATTGCTCGAAATCTACCGACTCCGGTATAATATCGACTTCCAGCCCATTGTCACGTATCGCACGTGCCGTCGGCGCGCCGATTGCTCCGACGACTGCCTCCTCTAGTCCACGTTTGAGTTCCGTCACATCAGCTTGCTCTGTAGCAATCTCGAAAAAGTGGTCGACCGTTCTCGATGACGTGAATAGAACTCCATCCAATTGGCCGTCGATTGCAAGTGAAACGGATTGACCAGCGGTTTCCGGTTTCTCTAACTGATACAGCTGCGTCTCATGGACATCTGCACCGGCGGACTCCAATCCTTGGGGCAATACGTTGCTGCCATTTGCGCTGCGAGCAATCTCGACAGTTGATCCACTGATCTTATCAGCGAGCGCCTCAACGAGACCGGCAGATGTGAACGTCGACGGCACAATATCCACTGGGTAACCGTTAACTCGTAATGCCGAAGTGGTCTGCTGGCCGACGGCACATACTGTTCCCCTACCAGGCTCCCAATCTTGATCGGCAGCTATCTGTACCCCAGTCCGGCTTGTGAAAACGTAATAATCTGCCGCCGCTGGCATCTCTCCGGTTGGACAGACCGTGAGCATGGGATCTGCAACTGGTGAAACTCCACGTAAACGGAGATACTCAACTGCCTCATCGATACGATCGTCATCGGGTCGGAGGACAGCTACTGTTAGCTTGCTCATATCTTAAAGGTGGTTGTATTGGAATTAATGTGTAGCAGTCAGCAGGATCCGTCATTTTCTGGGTTCTACACCGATCCGAGTGCTACAAGCCAAGACAGGACTGGACCGGCTGTGAATCGGACCGTGGCTACGCCAAAACCGAAGGCAATGAGACTCATCAAGAGGACAAACTCCGCGTTGGCATCCTTCACACTTGTAAGAAGTGTGAGTGATATGAGTGATCCAGAGAGGAGACAGATGAATCCTCCGATGCCAAAGCTCAGAATCATGAACACAGGATCTGAGAAACTCAGAAATGGGAATGGGGGCATATAGATACCAGCTATATGGAGAACAATGCCGATGCAGAGATACCCAACAAAACCGACCACTGTCACTGCGCTCCCAACTGTTGACAGCCGAAATACTCGATAAAGCTCTCGTTCAAGCGGCGTCGATGGATGCCACGTCCGCAGAGCAGAGGGGTAAGTCATCTGGCTACGGCCAGAGCCCTCGTGCTTCGTGTGCCTCTGCGATGCGGGACAGTGCGACGATATAGGCTGCATCACGCCAGGTAACATCGCGTTGCTCGAACTTTACTCGAACCGCATCCCATGCGGCCTGCATCTCAGCTTCGAGTTCATCATTCACCCGTTCAAGCGACCACGATCGCCGATTGATGTCTTGAAGCCACTCGAAATAGCTCACTGTGACACCGCCAGCGTTGGCAAGAATATCGGGCACCACTGCAACGTCTCGCTTAGCAAGGATCGAATCAGCCGTGGACGTCGTCGGGCCGTTTGCCCCTTCGACGACGAGATCTGCCGCAATCGCCTCTGCGTTCTCTTTGGTGATTACATTCCCGAGTGCTGCAGGAATGAGCACGTCGACGTCGAGCGTGAGCAATTCGTCGTTCGAAATGACGGTGTCAGCATACGTCGTGACTGCTTCCGGTTCCTCGTCATGTGACGGGACGGACGCCGTATCGATTCCGTCTGGCTCGTACATCGCTCCATTCACGTCGCTGATGGCGACGATGGTCGCACCCCAGTCGTCAAGGAGGCGGGCCGCATTTGCCCCAACGCTTCCATAGCCTTGGACTGCGACCGTCGTATCTTCAAGCTGGCGGTCGTAGTACTCACAAACCAATTGCGTGATGATCGCAACGCTTCGTCCCGGAGCCTCTTCACGGCCTTCACTTCCGCCAACGACTGGCGGCTTGCCAGTGACGACACCCGGTGTCGTTTCGCCTTCTTGCATCGAGTACGCGTCCATTAGCCACGCCATCGTCTGCGGATCGGTCCCCATGTCCGGGGCTGGGATATCTTGGTTGGGGCCGATAACGTCCCGAAGCTCTTGTGCAAATCGCCGGGTAAGCCGCTCTTTTTCCCCGGGACTCAGCTCCTTTGGGTTGACAGCGATGCCACCCTTCGCGCCTCCAAACGGGAGGTCCATGACGGCACACTTCCACGTCATCCACATTCCGAGCCCGACACACTCGTCTCTGGTCACGTCGGGGTGGTATCGAAGACCTCCTTTAAACGGGCCTCTGACACTATCGTGTTGTGCTCGGTAGCCAGTAAACACCTCGACCGTGCCATCATCCCGTTTGATTGGAATCGCTACTTCATGGACTTTCCTTGGATGCTTGAGCCGCTCGACGATATTCGGACCGATATCCAGACGATCCGCAGCATGATACAGCTGCCGGCGAGCCGTTTCAAGTGACGATTCTGACTCAGTTAATTCCGTTGTCGCTTCACTTGACTCGTTGTGCGTAGTATCAGTTTGAGAGACCATGATTATTCGAGTGGCACCTGTCGGTTTCGAAGTGGACCGTTACAGTCGGGACAGCGTCCGGGGCTGGTTGTTGCGATGATAATGCTGCCACACCGGAAGCACTCATATGCCGTCTCCTCGTTTGATTCTGATTTGACATCTCTCATAGTGAGTTCACGAGTGCTGCCAGGGAATCCAGCGCACTCTATAAAGACGTAATGAGTGTATTAGGGAATATTCGGTAGTTGACTATCAAACCCAATCTGAAGAGGATGGCTAGTTATTTAACCTACAACGGAATCCGTGATAGAGCGGTTGTTCTCCTCGAACAGCGTTGCAAACAGTTTCCGCTGGACGGTGCGAGCATGCTTATAGAATGCAGGCGGGGAGATTCCTAATGTCTCAGCAACCTCCTCGCCTGTCCGTTCGCGTGGTGATTCGAAGAACCCGCTATAGTATGCTGTCTGAATTACCTCCAGTTGTCGCTCAGTCAGTTTCTTGAGGAATGTCGAGTAGAGATCCTGCTCTATCGACTGATTAAGCGTCTGCTTCGACCGAAGTTCGACAGCAGAGAACGATTCACGGACGAGCTGTGTGATCGTTCTGCTGTCAATCCTATCCGGGATATCGATGACAAGCGTTGTCGAGGTTGGATTAGCAGTTGCCTCGCGGAAGACGGCCCCATGATCGGCGAGTTCTAAGGCGAGGAACGGCTGTGCAAGCCGCAACCGGAGGACGCCCCCCTCACCATCTGCACTGATTTGCTGTACGTCGTCGAGTGCGACCAGCTGTGAGGCCGCTTCAGCAACATCCTCCAGAGACGCGTCTTCGACCGTAACGAACACATAACTCCCCTCAGTCGATTGCTGAACACCACCTTGGTACGAAAGAGTACACGCCGCATCCTTTGCAAGTCGTGAAAGGATGAACGCCGAGTCGTCGATGGAGAACTCGACGCGAGTTATTGATGTCGTGAGCAAAGCGTTCTTCCGTTCAATCGCACTGAGTGCCGACGCGATGGTTTCACCGAGTTCGGCCAAGACAGCCTTCGCAGTATCGTCAAACGCATCTTGTGTCGGTGCATAGACCGTCAATACGCCGTGCGTGAGCTCGTTGTATACGAGCGGAATACTCAACACGGAGAGATAGTCGCGAGCGAGAGCGTCCTTTCGCCATACTTCGTCGCGAAGGCCAGCAGCAACGTTTGAGATCATTGTCGCGTCGCCAGTCGCCGCGGTTTGCCCGGCGGGATCTGTCCCTGAGGCTGCGACGGAGAATGATTGACTATCCAGATACCCCTGGTCGGTTCCTGCCCAGGCTCGAGGGTCGACGGTGTCGGACATTGGATCGATCGTCCCGATCCAGGCGAATCTAAACCAGTCGTTGGCGGTCAACAGCTTACAGACGGTATGGTCGATTTCCTCGCGTGTTTCAGCTTGGACGAGGGCCTGATCGATCTCTCGAATTGTCTCATTGATGCGATTCAGAGCGGTCAATTGCTCGTTTTGTGCTCGGAGTGTTCGGTCTTGTTCCCGGAGTCGTGATTCCCGTGTGATGCGGTCGAGAGCTGCCTCAGCGGTTGCGGCGAGTAGGTCGGCCAGTTCTCGGGTCACGTCATCGAAGACTCCCACTTCGTTTGAGCCAGCGATGAACACGCCATGGTTGCCGAGTGGGATATAGATCGCACTCCGGAGGTCTGTCGCCCTGTTTTTGAGCCGGCTTGCGCTGTGGACATCGTCAAAGAACAGTGACTCGTCCTCGACGAAACTGTAACTCGGGAGGGTTTCCTCATTAGCACGCACGGTCGGAAGCGGTCCGTTCAGTTCTTTCAACCTCGCGGAGTGTGCTGCAGGACGGAGTTCGTTCGCATCAGCATCAAAGAGATAGACGGCACTCGCATCGAGATTGAGCACACCGGGCGTGTCATCAACAACGTGCTGTGCGATTTCCTGGTGCGTTTCGGTGTACAGGAAATCCCGGGCGGTTTCGTGGAGGGTTGCCAGTGCTTCCTCCCGTTGCTTGCGCTTTGTAATGTCTCGACAACTAAAGAGAATGGTCCCATCCTGAATCGAGACCTCGCGAACGTTAACCAACAGCGTGTGTTCACGGCCAGCTTTGTCGGTCGCCGTCGTCTCGATGTTCTTGAGGACTCCCTCTTCAGCGAGTTCGTCTCGGTCGAATAGGTCCTCGCCGAGGAGCTCATGGATGGGTCCTTGTTCACGAATCTCCGCGGCCGTATACCCGAAGATGAAGTGGACGTTGGGGCAGACGTAGGTGTATTCCCCGGTTTCGTTCGTGATGAGGACCGTATCGGTCATATTGTTGAGCGTCACGCGGTGGAGTTCCTCGGATTGGCGGAGATTCCGTTCGAGATCAACGCGTTCGGTGATATCGACGCCTTCCACGACGATTGAGACGAGATCGCCCCGTTCGTTCTTGACGGGGCGCACAGAGAGATCGATCACGCACGGGTTGTCGATATGCGATGGCTGTGAGATAACTACATTCCCGAACGTACCGTCGAGTGCGTTCTCTACAATCTGGTGGACCTCCGCTTCTGTCGCATCGGTCTGTGACCACCACGGGAGTGTCCAGAATGGCTTGCCAACGATGGCTTCGACATCCTCGTCTATCATTTCCCGTGCTGTCTGGTTTACTCGAGTAAGGGCACCATCCGGATCGAGTACCCACGTCGCCGTTTGTGAATCGTTGAAGATTGCATCGAACTGTCTGGCTCGGTCTCGCTGTGTGGCTGATCGCTGTGCGGACCGGACTGCTCGTTCAGTTCGATCCAGCAGATCAGCCACCAACTGATCAGTCGACTCCGTTAGTGCAACGTAATCAGTAACTCCGGCTCCGATGGCCTCACTGGCGACGGCTTCACTTCCAGAAGCTGTGCCAACTATCACAGGGAGCGCGGTGGTTTCGGTCCGGATCTCTCTGAGCAAGTCGAGGCCAGTTGTCTCCTCTGGTGCGTACTCGCTGATGAGGCAGTCTATGGTCTCCCTCTGGAAAACTTCAAGCGCTTCCGCTTTGGTCTGAACCCTCTGTACAGTTGCATCAGTCTGTGTATTGACCACTGTAGCGAACTGTGTGACCCACTCACTTGTTCCAACGAGCAAGACAGTCGATGAATCGAGGATGGCTGGAGAACGCGGCATTATTCGATATTCGAGTGCCTGCGGGAATACAGCTGGATGTCGATTCGGGCCCACCTCTGTTGTGCTAAATTGAGATTTATGCTCATCGCTAGTTAACTATCTAACCTACGAAGGACAAAGACGTTTGCTATGTAACCCTCGAACACAATATGTGTGATACGTAACGTAGTTATGTCAATCTCAGGAAAAATTGCGGTTGAAAGGCCTTCCCGATTTCCGCGTAATACCTACTGACCATTCCATCGATTAATGACTATCCGAACTAACAACACCAACTCAGACGAACCCTCCGTTGATGAACCACGACAGAAGAGCCAGTCGACGTGGGGAATCGTCGCTGGCGCGAGTCTCATTTCGACAGGGCTAGCTGCCTATGAAATCGTCCCCGCGAGTGTCACCCCCGTCATTCGTGACTCGCTGCATATCGGCCCGACAATCGCGGGGTTTCTCGTCGGGATTATGTTTGGCACTGCAGTGATTGCAAGCCTTCCGGCTGGAGCAATTCTCGACCGAACGGATTCAAGAACCGCGATGCTATTCGCCGTTCTCACACTGTTCGTTGCCGGAACGTGGGGCTGGGTCGCTGGGCATCATGGTGACTATCGATCTGTGATTGCATCGCGAGCACTCGGTGGGGTCGCGTATGTTGTCGTCTGGAACGCTGGCATCGATATCGTGAGTCGGGCTGCGAACAGTGAAAATCGAGCGACAGCTGTCGGTATCTTCACCGCAAGTGGTCCGATCGGGTTTGCGCTTGGCCAAGGGACCGGCCCGCTGATTGCGGAGCGATTTGGATGGCCCGCAATCTTTCTCGCATTTACTGGGCTCACGTTTGTTGGCTTAGTCGTGTTCTGGCCAGCAAGTCGCGGGTTTGGAACGAGCCGAGGAGAAGCGCCTTCGATTCAGGAATTCGGTGCGGTCCTCCGCAATCGGAGTGTCTGGTCCATTGGGCTGCTCGGGTTTCTGGGGTATGCGCTATACCTGTTCGTGAATAGCTGGGGGTCGTCGTATCTCACGGTAGAACTGGGATTCTCACTTGCAATAAGTGGCCTCCTGGTAGCTTTGTTCCCGGCGATCGGTGTCGTCTCCCGAATCAGTAGCGGGCTCATCTCTGATCGTGTCTTCGGCGGTCGGCGCCAACCCATTGTCTTAGGATCCTTTGGGGTTGCTGCTCCGCTGGTGTTAGTCTTTACTCGATTTCGGTCACTCCCACTACTTGTTGCTCTCCTGCTCCTCACTGGATTTGCGGTCCAGCTAACGCTGGGCTTATCCTTTACATACGTCCGGGAAGTCGTCGATCCGCGGGTCGCGGCGACAGCGGTCGCGTTCCAAACGAGTATTGGGTTGGCGGGCGCGTTCCTTGCGCCGATTGCAGGCGGCGTTATTGTTGATGTGGCTGGATTCGACACGGCGTTTGTACTCGCTGGCATCCTCGCTCTCTGCGGGATAGTGGTCGCCTGGCGAGCACCTGAACCAGCGCGATTGTAGCAAAATTCCCACCCCGAACGGTGTCAATACCCGATAGCACGAACACAGCCACAACGACATATCCCGGTCGCCGCTGAGCCTCACTTGGGTCGCCTATCCCGTTCGAGAACCGCTTGTTGAACTCACTCTCGCGCTGTCTGGAATGCTTGGGAGTACCCGCCGTCACTACCGAGGTGTTTGACACCTAGCAGTTCAATAATTCAATCAGTCTGACATCGGCGGCGTACCTGCTCCGGATTTGGCACTCAGGGATGTGCATCCCAGCAATGCAGTGCATGATTTCGTGGGGTGTCGAATCGGGCTCGCATGATCCACACTCGTAGGTCGTCTCAGGCCAGCATTCCGCGACGAACATCGCTGTCACCGTCAACCCGACTGGATCTGGTGCTTTGACTGTCGGACGTAGTCGTACCCGATCACCGTCCGTCGACGAAGTGCCGACCGCGCCAGTCGTTTTGGTCTGTCATCCGGAAGACACACCCAGCGAATGAACGTACCTTCCGAGTCCTTCGCCGATGGCTGGAGTTTGAACCACTGGTCGTTGTCGTCGTGGAAGAGATACTGCTCCGTGACTTGATTCTGGAGATAGCGTCGGTTACCACGACCGAGAATCAGTCGAAAACCGACGGATGGCGATCCTACTCGGAAGGATACGCTGTCGTCCGGAATCTCGAGTTCTATGAACGTCCGCGGGTGTAGGCCTTGCTCTGGGTCCGAACATTCGGGGACACCCCGATGATTTTCGGTGTACTTGCATTTACCGTCGGTGCGGTCAGGCACGTCTACGTAGCTCGGGCGATAGAAAGCGTCAGGTAATCGCGTAGCGGACGCTCACCGGCAGTTTTGAGATTGCACTCAAAACGGAATCAGCGATCGATCATCTCGTTTAGCGGATCGTTGCCAACCGCCTCCTGGTGTCATACTTTTATGCAGCATTGAGATATCGATAGCCAGTCTCCAAGACCGCCGAGGTGGCGCAAGACTGCTCGTCACACATGCCTATTCGAGCCGCTCCGAACCCGATGGGAACGTCGAAGAAGTCAAGCAGCGAATACAGCGCAAGACGGCGCCGCTTTTGGCTAATAGCTCGAACACCGTATTGAGTGAGAGAGAGGTGTTGGCTAGTCGACCCATGCGCCATTAGCAAGCTTACTATAATTTATTGATATAGTTCTGTTGTATCATACTGAGACGTGAGTAGGGAATCAGTATCGTCGCTCCTCAAATCGACGGATTCCCAGCGTTTGGGAATCCGCCCTGTTTTCTTGAGTATCTCTCTCACAGTATTAGATCGAAGACGGCACAACCAGCGTCGAACTCCAGAAATCATGACTAACACTGTCCCTACAATCATCGATGACCATGGCAAGGAGGCATCCTCGAATTCACTATCTCAGTCGGCCTCAGTGTGTCCAGAATGTGATGGACTTGTCATTCAGGACGATGAGCATGGTGAAACCATCTGCGAGGACTGTGGCTTGGTTCTCGATACTGATGTGGTCGATCATGGTCCGGACTGGCGTGCATACGATAGCAAGGAGCGTGATGAAAAAAGTCGGATTGGTGCCCCAACAACACAATTGATGCATGATAAGGGGTTGAGTACAATGATTGGTTGGCGAGATAGGGATGCATATGGGCACGCGATATCAGAGCAAAAACGAGCACAATTACAACGCCTTCGCCAGTGGGACGAACGGTTTCGAACGAAGGATGCACACGAACGAAATCTCAAGCAGGCATTCGGCGAGATTCGTCGGATGGCCTCCGCTCTTGGTTTGCCTGATCCCATTCGTGAAACTGCTGGTGTGCTCTATCGACGAGCTGTTGAAGACGACTTGCTTCCCGGACGATCCATTGAAGGGATGGCTACAGCATCGTTGTATACAGCGGCCCGACAACATTCGACACCACGGACATTGGCAGAGCTCGAGACTGTAAGTCGAGTTAAGCGACTCCGTATACAGCGTGCCTATCGATATTTGTCCCGTGAGCTTGGCCTACGAATGGAACCAGTGGATCCACTTCAATACGTTCCACAGTTTGCCTCCGAACTCAATGTGAGTGATGAAGCAACACGTCGGGCTCGGGACCTGCTCACAACGGCAAAAGCGCAGGGGGTTCATAGCGGTCGGAGTCCTGCTGGGCTTGCCGCTGGTGCTATTTATGCAGCTACTCGATTAACAAACGAGCAAGTCACACAAGAGACTGTACGAGCTGTAACTCACGTAAGTAGAATGACGATCCGAATCCGCTATCAAGAGTTGCTCGAGGTGTATGGTGCAGAAGGGCACAATGCGTGATGACGCTCAATAGAGGTAAGCACGAAATGTACCGCCTTCTTCTGAGAACGACGAAGATGAGTGGAAAGAAATCGACCGAAATGCTCTCAAACGACGGGCTGTCTACGCGCTGTGAAATAGAATGGAAGCCACTCTCTGTACTTTCTGGTATGCGCCAAACCAAGCAGTATATGCGACAGAATATCTGGGAATAATCAATGGGACGTAGTTCAGCGTCATCAGCGGATTCACCATCTCTGCAAGCGATTCTTGATGCGTTGGACGACGCTGATTGCCGAACGGTCCTTCGTGAAACAGCACAACCTATGACCGCAACTGAACTCAGTACCAGATGTGATATCGCCCAGTCAACCTTATATCGAAAATTAGAACTTTTGAGTGATGCATCGCTCGTCCGTGAGCGAGATACGATTAATCCGCAAGGGGGACGAACCACACGATACGAACGAGACTTTGATAACGTGATGATTTCGATAGAGAGTGATGATTTCTCAGTAACCGTGGACCGTCCTTCCCGAAAGGCCGATGAACGACTCGCGGATATTTGGTCTCAGATGGGTGATGAATTATGATATGGATCGGCACCGCAGTCGTCGTCATGAAGACAGTAATTTTACTATTGGGGTCTGGCATCACCTATATCGCATATAAAGCGTACCGTCGGACTGGTGCGCCCTCACTGCGGGCACTCGGTATCGGATTTGGTGTTATTACACTTGGTTCACTACTTGCTGGAGTAGCTGACCAACTTCTATCGGTTTCGTTAGAGATGGGTGTCTTGATTAACAGTGTTCTCGTCGCGATCGGGTTCGCGATCATTATGTATTCCCTGTACCTCGAACGCACATAGTCCAATTAATAACATGTAATTCTCACATGTATATATCGCTAGTTCCGAGATCGGAGATATATAGCTGGGTATTGATCATATCCCTTTTCCCGTTCTCTAAATACGCAAAAACCTCCCTCCTTTTTCGTTTCTGACTGCCTAATAGGCCTGTATCTATAGGGCTCTTACGCGGATTCCAATTGATTAGGAATCCGCCGGTGATTGATCTACGCTGGTATCCAAAATATCGCTGATGGCGCAACGATACATTCTCCCACTTCCTCAATCGGGAGCAGCCATGGATCCCTCTCCTTTGAGAGTCTGGGGTCTCACTAACATTCCGTTGTGCATAGTAGAGCCTTCATTGGCATACCATCAAGACGGTGATACCAATGCTTGATCCGGTATTGGCGAGTCGGATCCAGTTCGCTCTTACAGTTATCGTTCACATCATTTTTCCGGTAGTGAGTATGGGACTTGCGCCGTTTCTCATCTACTTCACGTGGAAAGATATTCGTTCGGACAAGGTAATCTACGAGCAGCTCCGTCGATTCTGGACGCGAATTTTCGCCGTGAGCTTTGCTACTGGAACCGTGACCGGGCTCGTCCTTGAGTTCGAATTCGGGACGAACTTTGCTGCCTTCTCGAAAACTGCCGGTGAGCTATTCGGGGGACCACTTGCACTCGAAGGAATGATGGCGTTCATGCTGGAAGCAACCTTCCTCGGTATCTTCGTCTTCGGTCGAGAGCGGGTTTCTGACCGATTGTATTTCTTATCGAGTATTGCTGTTGGTCTCGGGACGTGGCTCTCGGCAGTTTGGATCCTCATCGCGAACTCGTGGATGCAGACCCCACGTGGATTCGAAGTCGTGATGGAGGATGGCCAGCCGATTGTCCATCTCGTCGATCCGATAGCAGCCTACCTGAATCCCCGATTCCCCTGGATGTTCGTTCATATGCAGAACGCGGCCGTTGAATCAGTAGCCCTTCTTATGGCTGGTATTGGCGCCTACTACGTCTTCAGACATCACATCTGGGGGTATCCGATTGACAATATCGAGTTCTGGGAAGCGACGCTGAAAATCGCTCTCGTCGTCTTGGTCATCACGGCACCGCTCCAAGCGATTCATGGCGATCTCTATGCCCGCCACGTCGTTGAAACCCAACCACAGAAGTTCGCTGCAATGGAGGCGATCTGGGAGACGGATTCATACGTCCCTGAATATATCGTTGCTTTTCCAACGAGTATTCAAGATCTCTTAGACCCGCGAGCGAAGGAGATCTTCGGACTTGGAATTCCAGGTGGTGCCTCATGGCTTGCCAGTGGTGGCGATCCACAAGCAACGATTCAAGGCCTCAATGAGTTCGAAGGCCCACAGCCACCTGTCGCCATCGTCTTCTGGTCATTCCGAATCATGGTTGCTCTTGGGTTCTGGTTCATTTTGCTTGCGTTCTGGGGCGTCTACCGTTGGTGGCGCAGTGAGCTGTACGAGGATGATCTCCTCCACAAGGCGCTCATGCTCTCTGCGCCGTTAGGACTCCTAGCTGTCGAGCTTGGATGGATCGTCACGGAGGTCGGCCGCCAACCATGGGTTATCCAAGGTGTAATGAAGACAAGTGATAGTGTCTCACCCGGGCTTACAGGTGCCGAGGCGACGGCAACTCTCGTCGGATTCGCGATCGTGTATCTCGGCTTGCTAACGCTGTATACATACGTTGTTGTGCGTATCATCCGTGCCGGTCCGCCGGACGGAGACGAACTCACGACGGCGGAGAGTTCGTCACCGCCACAAACCGAGGTGAGTACGGATGACTGACGTTGGCACCCTCGCAAGCGACACGCTGTTTGGGCTCCCACTGGCCGATATCTGGTTTGGACTCGTATTTTTCATCCTCGGGATGTTTCTCTTTCTCGATGGGTTCGACTTCGGTGTCGGGATCCTATTTGCAACTCGAGACGACAAGCACGAGCGTGAGCAGTTGCTCGCAGCTATCACGCCGTTCTGGGACGGTAACGAAGTGTGGTTGGTTGTGTTCGGCGGCGCATTGTTCGCAGCCTTCCCAGCTGTGTATGCGAATCTGTTCAGTCGCCACTACTTGCTGATGTTTGCTATTCTCGGGGCACTCATTCTCCGTGGTCTTGCACCTGAGATGTACGAACAGCGTGAAGACGAACCCTGGCAGCGGTGGTGGGGACGAGCGTTCATCGTCGGAAGTTTCGCAGCACCGTTTTTACTTGGGATATTCCTAGCGAACTGGTTGCTCGGTGCAACAACCCTTATGACGCTACCAGGAATTATCGTGGGGCTGACGGTCGTCACACTGACTGTCGTTGATGGCGTCGCATTCCTTCGATTAAAGACGCGTAACGAGTTGCGTGACGAGTTCAAAACGGATGGCTATCGAGCACTTGCACTCTATCTCATTCTAGTCGTACTGACGCTGAGTGCCGTGTATCTTACTGCCCCTGAATTACGCTCGGCTTTGCTATCGCTCTTAGTTGTAGGCCTTGTCGTCGTAAATCTCGTTCTTACTGGAATCTATGCGGTAGCAACACGCTCTGATCGCTACTATGTGGCATTTATTGCTGGTGCAGGGCTCGTTTTTACATTAGTTAGTATCATTGCCGGATTGATGTATCCGGCTATTGATCGTGTTGAGGGACTCACTGTTGGGACAGCTATTGTTTCACCGCTACCGCTGAATATTATGTCAATTGGGGCTGCGCTCTTGTTGCCGTTGATCTTCCTCTACTTTGGCGTCCTTTACTCGGTGTTCAGTGGTCCAATAGAGGCAGATGAGTCATACTAATGAATGACAACAACAAGGCGATCGACAAGAGTAGCAACGCATCAACGCCCCGTCTCAGCTCGCGGATCTTGATAACATGGGTTGAGCTGATGATCGTTGGAATTGTCGGTGGTCTAGTTGGCACTACTATCGGCGGCGCTCCAGGATTTATTGTCTCTCTCACAACAACCCTGCTTACAGTAGGGATTATCTTCTACAACGTAAACGAACTCATCAAAGATTGGATACAGGCTACCCAGGAGACATCTTGATAGGTTCGGAAATGCCACAAAAAGTACGTTGGGTAGTTCGGTAGAATCAAATAGAATTACTAGTACCTACTAAGAAATATCATATTTCCAAAGTCTATACTGCGATACTGTAGTAGTGATATCGATGACCCAATGACGAGCAAGTGCTTATGACACTAGAGACACTACTGACAGACATGCCAATCGATATTGAAACGTTCACTGACGGCAGCAGTGAGGAGCTGACCGAGGTTACGAACGCTGAAAAGGTCGTTCGATTCCTCTATCGGAACAACGACAAGGCCTTCACACCCTCCGAGATTGCAGAAGGGGCCAGTATCAAGAAGAGTTCGATCGGGACTGTTCTCCGTCGGCTACAGGATCGGGAGCTAGTCCAGCACAAGGGTGACTACTGGGCGATCGGTGATGAGCAACGAGTCCACGATGCGTTTCGATTCCATCGGACGATAACGGATCTGGATGAGCGGTTCGGTGCAGAGGATCTCGACGAATGGCGTGAACACGCTGCTGAAGACCCATCCGGATGAGTATGCAACGCGGAGACGTTGTGCTCGCAGCGGACCCGTTCAAAGATGAGAGCACAACTGGCCGCCCGTTTCTGCTCATCAATCGAGCAGAGACACCGTTTCACGGTGAACAGTATATCACTCTTTCACTGACGACGCGAACGTGGCATGACGAACGAATCGTACTCCTGGATGAGCACTGGCAAGAAGGAGGTGCCCCTAAATCGAGTTCGATAATGCCGTGGTCGGTAAATTCAGTGAAGACGGAGTGGATCACCGATTGGCAAGGAAGGCTCACCGAAGAGATCGTCGATCAGGCTGTTGCTCTGTTGCGAGAATACGTTGAGTGACACTGGCTTGAGATCGATGTCCGTTCACCGATAACGATCACAGCTTAGGGAGCCTACAGTTGTGTTCCAACGGTGTACCGGTAGTCTGGGAGACCGCGTCGTCGGGATCGGCGCCCTCATCGGGTCTCTCCTCGGATGGTGCGTCCAGACCCTGGGTTGGGTCTTCGATGTCGGTGTTCGTAGATGTGATCCGTCTTCACTACTTTCCGACACCACAGATATCTCAAAAATCCTCGTATTATCGTTGTATAGTGTATCGTCGACAAAGCGCATAGTAGCCAGCTCCAAGAGTAAGTGAGACCCCATAACAGACGACAATAAAGGGCACCCAGTAGAGTCGGAAGCCAAAATTTCGAACTTTGGGGAGGATATCTCCGATGACCGTCATGCAGACAAACAGGACGTATCCCGGGACTGCAAGCGGGGAAAATAATCGCGAGTCAATATCGCTCAGAGCAAGCGGAAAGACCAACAGCGCGAAACTTACCCAAACAACAGGCGCGATGACGAGCTTTCTGAGAGTAACGCGTTCACCCATCATGCAGTTCGCTGGATCCCATTCTGGTCGAGCAGTTGTTCGGTTATCGTCGTGGTCCACCGAAGTTGCGTCTCAAGATCGAGCAGGAACTCCGTCGACTCAATGAGAAAGCCTGGAGCGCCTATATCGCGCTGGACCTTCTGAATAAGCATCCCAGTGTCCCGGTCGGTATCGTGAATGTCCGCCATTGTAAACCGATGAAATCGCATCGTCCGAGGCACGTAATTTTCGTTCATATAATCGACGACATATTCTGCGGTATCGATTGCTCTGTCTCCATGTGCTTCCGTCAGGAGAAGTACTTGCCCAATCCACCGATGATGGGTATTGAATAGCCCGCGAGAACGATGGAGATCGATCACGACGTCTGGATCGGTGTCCTCGACGACGCCCCAGATCGCACGAGCGAGAGCGCTTTCAGGTTTCTGTCCGCTGGGAAATAATCGGTTGAGGTCGCCATCCGGTCCTTGGCGGCTGTTTCGTTCGATAGCGACGATATTGGCCAGCGGGATCACAAGTAATCGACCCGCGTCGAGCTCCCAATTCGTGGCGTTGGCCGCAACCCGATAACCGTTGACCTCATTGCCGTGCATCCCGCCAATAATCACCGCTGTCGGACCCTCCTTGGGGCCGTTGACTTCGTAGACCTCCGTCTCGCGGTTGGTTCCTTTCATGAGGGTCTTGACGATTCGATCCTGATTGAGCGCGTCCATGGCGCGTTTGAGTGAACGCTTCGGGGAGTGTTGGCATGATCGAAGTGCCGCCACACCGGCAAACAGTGCGCCAGTCAGGGTGGTAGCCCCGACTGGAAGGAGGGATCGGTATCTCACCAGTAGAGACTTCAGTGTGAGCTTCAATAAGACTCCCGTAGTTCAGTTCTCATTGGAACGGTTGTCTACTAGGGATTGGTTTACTCGAAACAGATAGCAGCGGCAACAGAAGTATACTGACGCCATCGTTGAACAGAGGATTCCGCTACTCGATACTGGTAGAAATGACGGGTATAGACAGGCCGAGTCTCCATGGACAGCCGTTGTCGAGAGTGGAACCTCTCAAGGGGGTCCTTGGCTAGAGCCGTCACCAGCCGTTCACGGGACGTACCCGCTAGTAATCGTACCGTCCAAACAACCGCTTGCGTGGGGACTGGATAAGTTCTTGTTAGAGCGTTAACCCGTTCTCACGGGGATTAGGGCCCGGGGACATCACTCGCCACCGACGTCAGCTGTCTCCGGAGAGTCCGTCTCGAGTGTGGTCTCACCAGGAATCTCGGACTCTTCAGGAAGGACGACGCGCCGTTCCTTGTATGAGAGCCCGTCCTTCCGACGATTCTTCTGTTTAACGTAGAGCCTGCCTTTCGTGAGATCGGTGAGTGCATCGATCGTTCGACTGGCAAGCTTCTGGCTGTACTCCTTGCTCACGCCCGGCTCGTTGTGGCGAAGCCACTGGGCGAGTTCACCGGCATCGATGTATTCGCGCACCCCGTTGCAACCCTTGTTCCAGAGCCTACTCTGGGTTTGTTCGTGATCCTGCCAGACCTCTGCTGCAAGTCGCATGGGCTTCGATGAAGCGGCCGAGTGAAGCATATCATCATCCATCCGTGCGAGCTGCTGAATAGGGAGCAGATCGCCTGGCGTGAGTGCTGGTTCGCCGCCGCGGTTGAGAGGATCCTCACCACCGGGAATGCGGGCGTACGTGGTGCCATCGTCTTTGGTGAATCTTTCGAAATTATCAGCGGTGATCTCGAAATCGTTCTTGTGCGGATAGACGTTCTCCCAGCGTAGGTGCGCGTTTTTCTCGAGCTCACGTTCCTGGAGTTCTCGCACCATCTCACGAGTGTTGCCCGTTTTCTTTCTGACGGCATTTAGAATAGTGTCCTGCTCGGCGACCGTGTTTTCGAGATCGTCGATCCGATCTTCCTTCCGTGTGAGTTCGGTTTCAAGCTCATCGACACGGTCGGT
Source organism: Halalkalicoccus jeotgali B3 (assembly GCF_000196895.1). Taxonomy (NCBI): domain Archaea; kingdom Methanobacteriati; phylum Methanobacteriota; class Halobacteria; order Halobacteriales; family Halalkalicoccaceae; genus Halalkalicoccus; species Halalkalicoccus jeotgali. The sequence continues at coordinate 298,577 of NC_014299.1, read as the reverse complement.
GAGCTGCTCAAGACGATCACAAACGGCTTCGAGTGTAGAATTGTCGGCCGTCGGTCGATTGGTAGCGATACTCTTGGTCGTAGTAGTGTCGGTCATTGGAAAGAGAGTGAGAGTGAGACGGTCAGGCCTGTCTCGTGGCTAGAGAACGGTACAGACGCGTAGCTCGTTGGTGAGGACTCGCTAACGAGCAGCAAGCCTCTCAGTTTGTAGTGAGCGCTGTCGCTGTGGGAGTGTCCACTCATTCTCGTATGGACTACTCTTGGTGGGCGTGAGCGCTCGTTCCTGGTGCTGGGCGTCTGGCTCGCTGGAGCTCGCCGATTGCTGGGTTGGGAGGTGACCCAGCAGTCTCAGCCTGGGTGTAGTGGAGGTTCTCTCTTAGCGAGCAATCTTTGTTCTGAGAGACGCTGCGGCAGGTCTGACAGCAGTGTGCGCTCGGTGTTTCGAGATCGGCGAACGCAACGCGCGTGTATTCTGTGTCGAGCGAACAGTTGCACAGTGGTGTCCGCTGCTCGTCGTCGCATTCGATATGGTAGGTAGTGTTTGTGAGTTCTGGTAGGTCAGCGGTCGGAACGAGTGCTACTGGCCCGTCAGTGATGGCTGATCCTTCGCTTGGCGGGCTTGTTTGGATCGTGTGGACGTCCGAAAGGATGAGAGCCCCGTCGTTTGAGTGTGCTGTTGTCGTAAGATGTGCTGTAAGGAGGTGCTCACTGTATCCGAGTGTCGGTGAGGAGATGGTCTGATAGGCACAATCGGGACAGGAGGGCCCTGTGAGTGTGTAAGCTGATGCGTCCTCTGGACAGATTGCAAGCAGAATACAGCGATCGTCGGCGTCAAACGGGTGATCGCAATGAGTGCATGTCGACCCGGTTGGGAGGTGAGTGTCAGCGAACAGTTGGGTGAGGCTGGTGTCGATCTCGACTCGCATTAGATCGTCTCCTCCTTGATCAGGTGGTCTGCAGGCTGTGCTAGATGGTCAGCTGGTACCGTGAGAAAGCATTTATTCTCAGGGCTTCGTGGTGTGATTGGCGTCATGTGTAGTGGATTGTGATCCGTTCGGTCGCACACTATTCGATACACTGACGTCCTCCGTCACTACAGAAGCAGTCGTCCGATATTCACGGTCCTACGGTGATGGTCGGACACTGCTTCCGAACGGAGTTAGACAGCGAATTCCCATGTGGTCAAGATTGATTTTTGACCTTCTCTGGTTGTGATTTCTCTGTAGATGGAGCAACCGCTGGAAGAGATATAATTGCATGGACGTTCACACCGTGAAACACCCTGCAATAGCCACGCAATCAAAGCATGACAAATTAACTGTTACATCCCCCTCATTCGTTCGTAGATGGATATCATTCCTCTCGTGGCTGGACTGTCATTGGAATTCCATTCTTTGACTGAGTAGTGATCTGGGGCTCTAGTTCAATGTCTGTTGTATGGTCAGCGGTAAGCTGGAAGTGCTGTCCAATCGTCGCTAGTACGATTTTCGCTTCCAACAGCGCAAACTCTCGGCCGATACACGTTCGACGTCCTCCTCCGAACGGGATATATCCGAAGTCGTGTATTTCGTCCTCTAAGTCGTCCTTCCACCGGTCGGGCTGAAATTCTGTGGGATTCGCATAGATAGTCGGATCACGATGTGCATGAAGTACAGCTAGATGGACTTCTTCGCCTTCTGGTACGTGGAATCCATCAAATTCGACGGGCCGTTTCGTCCGGCGGGGAATCGTATGGACAGGCGGGAACAACCGGAGTGTTTCTTTAACGATCCGCTCTGTGACCTCTAACTCTGGGAGATCATTGAACGTCGGTGTCCGTCCATCAAGCACCATATCGAGTTCCTGATGGAACTCCCGTCGAATTTCGGGATCATCAGAGAGGGAGTACCATGCAAATGCGAGAGCTACCGCAGTGGTTTCGTATCCCGCAAAGACCATTGTGACGAGCTGATCCTCGATTTCTTTCTTCGAGAGACCTGCATCCGTATTGTGGACACGACGAAGCTGCGAGAGGATATCCTTGCTCTCTGTGAGTGATTGTTCGCGATTGTCTGCAAAGATGGCTCGAACTTCCTCACGAAGCCGGGATTTGGACTGCTTGAAACGGCGACGAGCAGGCGTTGGGATCCAGTTGGGGAGCATCCAAGATGAAGGTACGAACCAGTCGTTAATCCCGTCAGCAGCCTCGCGAAGCTCAGCATCTTCGCCGGGTTGTACTTCACGGCCGAATAGAGTCGAGAAGAGGATCTCAAAGGTCAGATTCTTCATTTCGGATTCGATATCATGCGTTTGTCCTTCATGCCACGTCTCAAGGCGGCGCTGCGTACACATGCTCATCTGATCGGCAAAATCCATGATGTGGTCCCGATAGAATAGCGGTTGGAGGGTGTTCCGTTGTGTGCGCCACTGTGAGTCATCAGTGGACAGCAACCCGTTTCCGAATGCTTGCTGGTAGTCCTCGGTTTTGGTGAACGAATCGACCTCTGCCACGAGAACGTGCTCGAAGTACTCTGGATGGCAGAGTGCATAGATGTCGTTTGAACCAGGAAGCTCCATTCGATAGGCGTCGCCACACTCCGTCGTTGCATCGTCGACGAACTCAAACGGGCCACGAGCAAATCGGAGTGCGTGACCGACTACAGGATGACCAGTAGGTGTTGGCGGAAGCGGAGAGGCCATATTACAGGATCATATATGCTCACATGTAAACGCTATTCATCAGTACCCCTCAATAACTGCCCCAGAGACTATTATACGTGATATTATCGCCAGATAGCAATTCTTATTCTGCCGTCGGTGTCCAGAGTCGAACGCAGTTATAGAGAAATGGTGGGGGGATACACGGAAGTGGCCGATTCAGACAGAGAGCGTATAGCACGGAATCCACTTACTGATAAACGCATCATCGTTCGCGAGTTCATCAACGGGCTCAGTGATTCCAGTCGCCTTGCGGTATTACAGGCACTACAAGAGTGTGACTCATCAGCTGGAGCATCTGCAATCGCGAGGCAAGCAGATGTTGCACGACGAACCGCCTCTTCGCACCTTTCGGATTGTCTGTCGTTAGGCCTTCTCAACCAGATGTCGGATACTAATGAATACCGGTTGACGGTGAGTGGGCAGTCCATCCTCCAGTCACTGGAGAGGTTTCTTGACGAAGCCAACCAAACGCAACTGGCAGATATAACCCGTTCACAGCGCCGTATAGAATTACTACGGACGCTTTCTGTACATCCTGTGACTCCTGGAGAGGTAATATCTGATACTCCAGAATCTCCCTCTCATACAACAGTCTGGCGGGCACTGCACTCGTTTGCTGGGTACGGCTGGTGCGACGCTGATGGCCATTCTTATCAGCTAACTTCTTCAGGTAAAGATACTCTCCATGCCTACGAACATCTCGAGGTAGTAGCCGAACAAGCAATAGAGAAAGCACCCTTCCTCCAACGTCTTTCTCCGCGTTGGTCTGACTTTCCAACGTACGCTCTGCAGGAGGCCGATCTCGTAGTTTCAACTCCTGGTTCACCGGGGTTAGTCAGCGAAGCGGCTCTCAAGCTCTGTGATCCTCGAATCTCAAACTATCGATCGTTGACATCGGTCTATTCTCCAACGCTATTCAAGATGTACTACCGGCTGCTCTCGCTGGGAATGCATGGAGAAGGCATCATTGACGCTTCCGTCTATGAGAAAATCGCTCAGAACGAAGATATGCAGTACCTATTGGATACCTCGTCATACGAGCACTACGATCTGCTTCGGTTGGATGAGCGATTGACGCTCGGTATTGGACTGTATGATGAGCAAAAGATTGCTATCGGGACGTACAATGAGGTAGGTGAAGGTCGGCATACGGCGATTATTGTCAGTACCCACGAAGATCTGATCGAGTGGGGAACAGAGATCTACCAGGCATGTCGCCAGCAGGCAGTTCGGACTACTGATCCCTCCGAATAGCTTCCTCTCCAATACAAGCGCATTTCGCCCTTGAGACTGAAGTGTTCGGCATGACGATTGAGTGGCCGGCAATTACTCATATCACTAAAATCGATCCGGCTAAACCCCTCCCAACTGATCTTGGCGTGCTTGAGTACACTGATCTAATCATTGTTGGAGGGTCAGACAATGTGACGGAAGAAAACACGCTTACAACGATTCGAGAGGTGTCTGATTCAATTCCTGAAATACCGGTGTTGCAGGAGCCGTATTCGTCACAGCAAGTCTCAGTCGAGACAATTGCAGCTATCGATCAGCTATTCGTCCCTGCGATCTACAACGGTGACCACGCTCATTTTGTCGGCAAACATCTGCAGATGTTCACGCAGCTTAGCTCGGACTTTGAGGGGCTACTGGGTCAAAGTGAATCTCTGGCAAGCGTCGCTGAGACGATCTGTGCTGTCGGATACGTGATTCAGAATGTTGATTCGCACGCCGCGTCCACTGCAGGGGTTACAGCACCCCTCTCACTAAACGAGATCCGGGGAGCTGCTCTTGCCACCGAAGTGTTCTACGATTTTCCGCTCTTCTATGTCGAGTACTCGGGCCAGTTCGGAGGCACAGCTGCTGTCAACGCCGTAGCGACGGTGCTCAGTGAGACGTATTTGCTGTACGGTGGTGGAATTGATTCGGCGCAGAAAGCGAATGCCGTTCTCAGTTCGGGTGCTGATGCTATCGTTGTCGGAGATTGCTTTCACGAGGACCGTGAAGCGTACCGCCAGACAACTCGTGTCGATCAGTGAGCGGACAATTTCGATGTTCAGCCGTTGCTTCGGTTGATTGTGAGACACTCCTTATTGAGCTAGAAGCAGAGGCCGAGCTCAACGCTGTATCCCATGACGAATGTTACGACCGCGATCGAATCGCTCAGCTAAGTGGAGCACGGTTACTCGACTTGATTTGTCTATAGCTGCTGGGTTCAGACAGCCACGGCAGAACAGATATCTCTCAGAGGTCTAGAAGAACTATATGGTCCATTGAGAGAGCAGTAGCTATGACAAACCGCCTTGATCGGTCGGGTGTCGATCTCGTCCTCGGACTCGACGAGCGGAATACGCCACGGTCATGTGCGACCGATGATTGTGATCACGAAGCCGACTACTACGTGCTGACCACTGACGTCCTCTCGGAGTATGTCTGCGAAGAGCATCTCGAGGAGACGGTCGAGCGAGCACAGGCCTGACTCTCTTTCATATTCAGTACCAACAATTGGCTTTGTTGAAATCCTCCTAATCGGGGACAGTGAATAGTGAGACAATCGTGTCGTGCCGCAAAGAGGTCTATTGGGCACCTTCCCAGGGAATGATTATCTAGCCCAGGCTCGAACGATCTGTAATGACCGTCTCCGTCGAGTCCTTCCCGCGTGACAATTTGGACGAGGGAGTCCAGTTGTATCGTGCCGTGTTTAACGAACCGCCGTGGGAGGATGACTGGACCGACGAAACAGCTCGTAGACGACTCTCGCAAATCATTGAAACGCCGGGTTATCGAGGATACGGCGCCTCTGTCAGAGGGGAACTTGTTGGATTGGTAATGGGGAATCTCGAGCAATGGTACACGGGGGAGCACTTTTATTTGAAAGAGATGTGCGTCTGTCCGTCCCAGCAACGACACGGTATCGGCACGACACTCATAGCGCATCTCATCGAAACGTTGCAAAAGGAGAGTGTCGAACGAGTCTATCTACTGACGATGCAGGAGAGTCCTGCACGAGCGTTTTACGAAAACAACGGGTTCCGTCTTGACGAGCAAATGGGGATGCAGTCCCTTCAGATAGAACCATAATCGCTAGATGGGTCGCCTATCTATAGCACTGGGTACCCGACAAGTTCATCTGTGGAGGATTTCAGCAGAGTTCGGCAGCTTCCGTTCTCTAAGTCACTTAGTTCGGTGTATCTTCACTTCCACACTAGATGAGTTAAAAAATTGAGACGGGTGCTCACATCGTCTCAAGACTCATCCAATTGTAGGCCGGTAGCCATCATTCAGTTGCTGGTAAACGCCTCAGGCACCGTCTACAGTATTTATATTTGAGTCGAGTCTCATATGCTTTGTCTATTTGTCCCATGGTACATTCTCACTTACAGGATCACGAACGATAGCTGCGATTTGATTCCTGAGAATAACCGGACAGCCCGATCTCTCGAATTCAGTCAGTATCTCACTTGGAGCCGTCAGTGATCACTAACTGCGCACTATAAGATTGTACCACAGGTCGTATGATTTCGCTACAAAAAGGCAGTCTAGCGTCGATCGCACTCTTGATGACTGGCCCTAACCGCTTACTCGACAATGAACGGTCCGGCACGCTCAAGAACTTCATCGACAGTGAGTGCCTCATCGAACGCGTTCGGGAAGCCGATCTCTCCGTTGAGCACGTTCAGGAACGATGTGTGGCGTGCTTCGACCGAGTGGATGCTGAGGGCCGGCGGGATCAGGTCTGCATTCTCGATCATCGGTGCAGCACCAGCGTATGCGCCAGTCCCCGTTGCTTCGAGCAAGGCGGCTGTTTGGAGGAATTCCATGGGATCTTCTGTTGCGGTGCCGAAGTCGAACTCAGGCTCCTCGATTGGCTCCCCACCAAGATCCTCGATCGTCTCTCCGAGAACCTCAGCGTGGGTTTCTTCGTGCTCCTGGATCACACGGAGGTCGTCGAACGCACGATCTTGAACATCGCCACCAACAGCCTGCAATGGGTCCGAGCAGCGGAGTCCCTGCTCACCGATCGTATCGAGGCCTTCTCGATAGAATCGGGCTTCGAGGAATTCGAGCGTTCGCGCGAAATTCAGGATTCCAATGTCATCAAGCTCGTCTTCCTCATCCATCATTTCCATCGAATCCTCGTCGCCATTATCACCATTACCCTCACCGTGTTCGTGAGCACTTGCTGGCATCGAAATGCCAAGTGCACCCGCTCCAGCGACAGCCGAAGTAGTCATAAACCTCCGACGTGAGGTGAGCTGGTCGTTGACGGTTGTTGTGAGGCGGTCGATTCCGGTTGGCTGCTGTGAGTTGTCGTCGGACATAGTCGTGGGAACGCGACTATACCAACACCGAAGTACTGAATAAACACTTTCCGAAGTCGGACCAATTTCAGTCCAAATTTTATATAGTAATTATTATATTGTATCTGTGCGCATGCCCATAGGTTGCCCAGCGATGGGATCATTGGTTCGGGGGTGCGACCCACTGTCAAGCCCCTACCGCGAAAGGCAATCGGTCGCTGAGAGCCGCAGGTGGCCGCCTGAGCCTATTCGGGTCGCCCGTAGCGCTGGTAGTTCCCAAGGATAGTTAGATAGCTTTCGCATCGGCCGGCAGCCTCTGCGAGCGCGTCCATGTCCTCACGCTGCTCCGAGAGCGTGAGAACGGCCTCGCGGTCCATCATATTCGTGGCGCCGGTGTCGGTATCTCGGTTTGCCATGAGTTTTGTATGGTCTCGTATTGATGATAGCGTTACTTCTTTGATAATATTGGGAAGAGACTAAATCAACTCTCCCCGAGGAAGTAATCGTGAAATAGGTGGGTGCAGGAGTGAGCGCAAGCGGCCGATTCGGACTGTTTTGCCGGTGCTGAGCACGACGGCGAGAGTACCAAGAGTGCGCAACGAGCGGGTGGAGCGGTCCGGGGTGTCAGGCCGCCCACCCGATTCAGTGGAATCGTGGGAACTCGCGGGACTGCCCCGCTGAGTGTGCACACCCCTCACGGGCCGTCTGTTTTCGAGGTGTGCGATTGTGGCTTAGTGCCACGGTGACTTATCGATAGTGATTGCGGATATAATCTCTCTTCTGCTCAACCTGCAAATCTAAAATTCATTAATATCAGTGTGGATCATCTGGTATAGACAATTAATTCACTCAATGGCCGAAAGGCCGAGTAGTTGGGCGTGTGACTATCTCTCGCAGCGTAGTACACCCACTACGTTGCGGTTGGGCGGGTTTGCGTCTCTCAGCGTTCGCCACTGAGTTCTCGGCCCAACCAACCCAGGAACGAGGGCCTTTCGCATCGGCTACCCTGTCAGTAGTACTTTGTCATTAAAGTCATAGTCAACTTCAGTGCATAGTACCAAGACTTGTTTGTTGTTCTCAAATCTGAGTGTAGAGCAGCTATTCTGTTCAATCGAAACGTTGTTATCTGTTATCACCCATTATGTTCTCCCATGGTAGTAGAGTCACGAGGACTGTATCTGACGGGATCGCTATTGGTGTTCGCTATCGTCGTGTCGGTAGCTTCGATTGCCGCGTTCCTCCTCTCCGGTGGTCTCCTCCCATTAGCCGCTGCAGTCGCCTCGAAACTCGGTGTCTTCTACCTGATCTACGTGGTCCTCACAAAGTCAGACAGGATCTAAGCGGACTCTACTCAACGACTATCCACTCGTCTGAATTGGGAACACTAATCTACCTCTTCTCAAATGGGAAGTGAAGGCCGCCTAAGAGACGAATTAATTGGTCAGTCCCACGAGACCCACGTGAGAAAGACCAACGCGACCGTTTCGAGGACGTGAAGCAGCATCATCGCACGCCATGCGATCGCTGGTACAGCGGTCGCAAACCACGTTGCGAGTGTCGGATCAGCCATGTAATAGTAGAGTGCCAGTACGTTCTCCGCAAGCAGCAGCAGTGAGAAAACGAACAGCCCAAGCGTGTGTTTTGAACGGAACTGCCAATAGTTACGCGCCCACAGAGCGCCGAGCGCAAGCAATAGGAGAGCGTTCAGTGTAACCGAGACTCGAGCGACCGTTGGCCAGATACCGGGGTCGGCCTGCAGCGGCGCCAACGCCGTCGCTACGAGGGAGAGAGAGAGCGGAGGGAAGCCGATGATCGGAGCGACGGCTGCTGTCCAGGGACCCATCTACACGCCCTCTTTCTGCTGTGTTCGGATATACACTTTCCCAAATTCGTCCATACTCATTCCACCTGTTCGCTGATCGTTTCGACAGTCTCCCAATGGTGGTCGACCTGCTCGGTTGTCAGATACACCGCGCCGTAGTCGCCGCCACTCTTCCGAACCATCCCATTGTCTATCAGGACCTCGAGGTGATGGCGAATCGTCGTGTAATCGAGGTCGAGAGCCTCGGCAAACTGGTTGGCATTGCGTGGCCGTTCATTAATCGCCTGCAGGAGGCGCACCCGGTTCGGCCCCCCGCGAGTTCCGGTGAGCACGTACCAGAGAACGGCCTCCATTATTCTCTTTATTTCCACTTGCCACTGTAATGATAGCGGTTCATTCTGATCGCTCATAGAAGAACCATTCAACTACTCGGAATCTAGACAACATGTGTCATCGGCTTACCGTTCACCCGGTATCGCGTCCTCAGTAATCCCAAGTGCAAACGAGGCGTTTTCGACCGCGCTTTCGGGTGCAGTAGTTGGATCAACGTATCCGAGGGCGAACACCGTATAGACTGCCCCCGCTTCGAACCCGATCTCAAAGCGCTCAACGATTTCACCAGTCGCGCTCTCGCGTATCTCAAGAACCGTTTCGTCAGCCGCCACTTCGCCGTAATCCCCCTCTCCGAACCCGAGGTTCTCAAAGACGGTCTCTTCGCCGTTTCGAACGGTGACATCGACACGTGGAGCGTCGACTGATGCATGAATACCCCGGAGACGGGCGTGTCCCGACGACGTTGGTGTCGTATCGTCTTCGAAGGAAACGATCCGTAGTGGTTCGTCGCTTCCCGCACAGGCTTCGCCAACGGCGGCAACCGTATAGCGTCCTTCCTCGAAGGTGACCTCGGATTCGAGGACCGCCGCCTCGGGCCCCTCGCCGGCAGGGGTGAACTGGACCGTGTATGTTCCAGGCACGTACTCAAGGTATGGTGTCTGGGTCACGAATGGCTCGACATCCTCAAACCACAGCTCTCCGTCGACGTAGACGTCCACAATGGGAGCATCGGGCGAGAGGTGAACAATGCGTGCACCGTCCTCGATTTCGGAGTCTCCAGTGTCCTTCTCGCTATCGTCGTGGTTGTCGGCCCCGGCCGGTGAGGCAAGTCCGGCGGCGCCGAGTCCCACAGCCGCGGTTCCAGCTAAGAACCCACGCCGAGAAGAGCTGTGACGAGCAGCGTCAGTCTCCTCTTTAGTTGCTTCATTGCTCACGTGCAGACCAGCCGACCAGCTCCTGTTTAGTGGGTAATCGGGCATTCGGCCGGTTTGTCGGTTCGTCCTATCGTTCGCGTCGTCGTGGTCAGTCATTGTGTTCTCCGAGCTTCGGTTACGTCGAGTTGTTCATCAACTGTGCAGTGTATCGGGCTCACAGCCCCATTTCGTCGTTTTTTATTATTCTGTTGCCACGCCTCCTCCCCGTTGGTCAAAGACCGGAAGTAGAGAGGGTGATGATTGTCAGCGGAGTGATTCCCAGGGCGGGACCCCTTCGGTAGTTTCTCCGTTTGGGGCCGGCTGAAGGGATCGTGGGAAGACACCAGTCGTCTTCGTTAACAATCCTTGTCTTTTGGCATGTACACTTCTTTCTTTTCGACGTTATCGGCGTCAACTCGCGGATTGTCCTCGACAGGAATCATCACACCTGTCATGGTCGCGAACTCACCAGGCAGGCAGCCAACGCTCTCTCGGACCTGCTGTACCTCCGGATCATTCGGCGTCGGATCCGGGAATACGACACGTGGCGGTCCAGCCTCTCCTTCCGGCGCCTCGTGAATGTGGGTTGCTGTGTTCGCAGGGCTCTGGTATGGTGGCGTCACATCGACGGCGATGTCGAAGCAGATGATGTTCTCCTCGGGCTGCAGCTCTAGCTCATAGAGACCACTTCCCTCTGGATCACCGATACCAACCTCGCCAGAGTCACCGTCAACGACTTGGTCACCGTCGGCCTGCACGAGGAACTGCGTATCTCCTGGTTCGCCGTGTATTTGCCCCCGGATCGCACCGGGAACGAACTCTTCGGTGTGGACGTCCACGAAAAACCCGTCTGGGTTATCAACGATATCCTGTACGGTGAATCCAGCGCCTGCGTCGACTTCGATCTCGTTCATTTTGTTGTTGTTGTCGTCGTCATCATGGTACTTACTGCTCTCATCATCGCCACCGTCGTGGGCACTAGCCGACCCGGTCATGCCTGCGGCGCCGAGTCCAACTGCTGCGGATGCAGCGAGAAATCCGCGGCGGGATTGTCCGCTCTCGGATTCGGCGGTAGGCGCCTGTTCGGGTTCTCTCTCGGGATTCCGATTGAGTGAGAAGTCCGGCATCTGTTTTGCGTCATCGTTTGTCTCTGATTGTTCCGTCATAGTCTGGTTCTGTCCTGTCTCTGTTGTTGATTATTCACACGATTCGGCTGTTATCGTGCATGTCGTGTGTGCCACAGGTAGTGTCTGAATCCAGGGGCCCACACCGTGTGATTCCACCACCAATCAATAGAAGAGCGTTTTCCGAACCCAGTCCAAAATTCATCCAAACTCTGGAAATCTGCTGACAGTAACTATCGTGTTCTGCTCAGCCGTATAGCCCGCTTGAGAACAGCTTTTTATTTCGAAATGTATTTTGTAGATATTGGATTGACTCTCATGGCTCTGAGGACCGATGATTAGGCAGGGATATCGTCTGTAGGGAAGGGATTTCAGAAACTGGAACTTGTGCAATACATCTCTCTATAATGGAAACAATAAAGATATTCTTCCTCAATAAATACTTCACCCACTAATACGATTCCTTCCTCGCCGTTTCGGTGTATTATCAGTCTTTCTTTCAGCCGCTGGCCAATCACGGACACTGCTATCAATTAAGGCTGTTCCTAGTGTAGTGGTCTCAAACAAATGGAAGTGAAGATCGGTCCAATTTCGTCACACTCTTTTGAGGGCATACTGCTGGTCTCTGCTGCCTGGATTGGGCTCATATGGGTGCTTATTGAATACAATAGTGTCCCTAACATTGTTCTTCTATTTGGATCACTCGGCGTACTCGGTTGGGTCGGCTGGGTAGTGTTCTATCTCTTAGCCACGACTGAGCAAGATACTCCATCTTCAACGTGGAATGAGCCTGCAACCAGTACCCCTCCAAGAGTTTGTTCACAGTGTCAATCGAAAAACTCCTACCAAGCTCAATATACAACGGGTGGTGGGTGGCGAATCTCTCATTACGTATGCACGGAATGTGGTCACAGAAAATCACATCATGGATGACAAACCGTACTTATACGCTAATAATCTGCTATCCATGTTGGAATTGTAGCCAAATCAAGTAGGTATTCTGTGAATTATCTATGTCCTGTTTGTTTTATTAAAAACACTATTATAGTAGAGGCACTGTTGATGAGATATATGGCGACTCATATTCTCATCCCGCTAGACGATTCGACACCTGCGCAGCACGCACTTCAGTTCGCGTGTGATATCCATCCTACGTCCCAAATCACTGTTTTGCACGTCGATGACACCACTGCTGCTGATCCCGGCGAAGCAGTGACTGATCGTTCACTCTCCGATGGTGGTGAAATCCCCCATCAACGAGATCGAGTCGATACTACAGACGCTCTATTACGTAATGCCGAGGTCACTGCAGCGGAACAGGGCGTAGATATCTCAACAGAATCTCTCGGTGGAGATCCAGCAGCCACTATCATGGCTTGTGCTGAAGAACAGGCTATTGATCACATTATTATTGGTATTCATGGAAAGTCTGATCCAAAGCAGCTTGCTATAGGGACTGTGGCGAAGACAGTAGCACATAATTCATCGATACCAGTGACAGTCGTTCAATAATCATATTTATACGCTCAAACCGCTCCGACAGTCAGCTACTACTTCGGCTTCGAGTTTCTCGACGCAGTCGATGAGCGTTTCGAGTTGTTTGTAGATGGATTCGAGGGTGGCTTCTTTGTCGTTGCAGGCTGGTCGGTTAGCGGTACTGTTGGTACTCGTTGTGGTTTTAGTCATCGGAAATGCGGTGTGTCACGAGTGAGACGATCGGGCCCATCCCATGGCTGGCAAGCGTTTCGACAGCGTGGCTATGTTGGGCGACTACACTCAGGACAAGGGGTACTACAGCGAGGGCTCTCAGTGGGCGTGCAGCGCTGTCGCTGTGCGAAAGCCCGCCTATTGCTGGAGGGCGTTATTCCTGACGCTGGTGGAGTTGTGTACGAGCACTCGTTCATGTGGCCAAGCTCGTGGCCCGTTAAGTATCGATGATCGCCGGATCGCCGTCGTGTGACGGACAATTACGGGTGGTACTTGATTCCGATATGTTGCTTGAGCCAATCTTCAGAAGGAACTCTACGAACCGCAGCTACATTGAGAGTCCACCTCCACTCCTTCACTAGAAAACCGTCGGTCTTAGAGGTCGCGAGCCTGAACCGTCTTCCGATCGTTGTCAGCTGCTCGCTGGGCTGCATCCTCGAGTAACTCCTCGACTTCCTTGTCGAGTGCGTCGTAGAAATCCGCCGACACGTTGTGGTCAGTGAGCGTGTTCTTGACCGCCGACTGAATGATGAGATCTGCCATCAGCTGCCTTTAGAGGAGGTGCTACTGTATGCTTTCTGCTTGAGAAAGTATGAAGAGAGCATCAGTAGCACCGCTCTGGAGGACGTATGGAGTTAGTAGAGCTGTCCACTCAAGACCGGTAGTACGCGTCCACCGACTTCGATATCGATACCGTCTGCTGATTGTGATGCTCGGAGTCGAGGCAGTGAGGATCGATTCATCTCGTATCCTTGTTCGATAGTCACCTCGATCTCATCGGACTGGAAATAGTCTTCTCAGACGAGATAAGTAGCGAGAAATCCAATTTAAGCGATTGGTCGCAAAATCTTCCGGGACGTCTTCACAGTCGGCAGAGATACGGACATTCAGATTATCCATGGTTGCACCATCAGCTCCACCTACTATCTTATAATGATAAATTTATATAAACTAACATTATAAACGCTTTTACATACAGTTGACAATATTAGAGTGATATGCCAGGTAATGACAGGCATAAAGGGGTGCAACGTGGATTGAATATCAGTCGTCGAATGGCGCTCAAGCTTGGAAGTGCTACTGGATTGATGGCTCTTGCACCGTCGACAGTCGGTGGATCAACCGGCTCAGAACCGGGTACTGGCTCAGCACAGTCGTACTACGATGACTGGCCCATCGATGATGGTATGCTAATACCCGGTCCGGAGTTCGAAAGCGAATGGCAACGGCGACGATACGAATATGGTCTCCAGTGGCATGCGAAGCAATTAGCTAACGGAGTATTCGTTGTCGGTCGGGATCCCGATGAATATATCAGAAATGATTTGACAGGGTTCGAGTTCAATGCCAATTGGCACCTAAATCATCTCCATCGATGGGAAGATATTGATATCGACATAGATTACGACGCTGAACGGGTTACACTCTCAGCCGATGGTGTGACACCACGGACAGCCGTGCATCACGGAGGAGGTCTTGGTGTGAGCATTTTGCCGCGGGGGGAGGATGATGTATTCTTCGATCCAGTTGACGTTTCTACAGACCTGCCTCCAGCCGATGAGATGGAGTGGCCGATGGGAGACATAGATGCAATTGAAGAAGATCATCCGGACGTAGATTACGGAACCCTAGAGCATGCGTTTGATGCACTGTTCGATAATGAGAGCTATGAGGATCCCCAACTCACCAGAGGTGTCGTAGTCATCTATGACGGCAAAATTGTTGGAGAGCGATATGCTGAGGGATTCGATCAAGACACCAGACACATTGGTTGGTCAATGGGGAAGAGTATCGCGTCTACTGTAGTCGGAACAGCGGTTAAAGATGGCCACATTAACGTGGATGATCCAGCACCAGTAGATCTATGGCATACTGATGATCGCTCTCCAGGTCCACGAGGGCTGACGAAAGACCCCCCGACATCGGAGGACCCGTGGGGTCCCCCACATGTTGGTAACAACTATTACAACGATGAATATCCTGATCCACGAAGCGACATCCGGGTCAGAGACCTACTCGATATGACTAGCGGATTGGAATTCAACCGGTCAGCGGAGGAAGAAGATGAAACTCCCGCCTGGGGCCCTGCTGATGATCATATCTATGTCTATTACGGAGCGGTCGATGCTGCCGAATGGTCAAGAGATAACCACTTAAGACATGCACCAGGGACGGTATTTCAGTACCGGAACTCTAACCCAATCCTATCTGCGAACGATGTGGTTCGTGGAGCCATCGGTCTAGAGCAGGGGTCGAAAGAACATCTCTGCTACCCTCGAAACAAACTGTTCGACAAGATTGGTGCACGGAGCCTGGTGGTTGATCCGGATCCGTACGGAAACTTCCTGATGCAGGGACATGATTGGGCAACTACGCGAGACTTCGCTAGATTTGGGCTCCTTCATCTTCAGGATGGTCAGTTCGCCGGCGAACAGGTGCTGCCACCATGGTGGACCGACGAAGTCATACAACCATCAGCTGCCGAGGATGGCTATGGGGGCCTTTGGTGGTTGAATACGAATCAAGAGAGCCAGGAGGATGTGCCTGCAGATGCTTACTGGGCATCGGGTGTATCGGATCAGAGAATCCACGTCATCCCGTCGGAGGATCTGGTCATCGCACGAAATGGTCATACTGACGTAGCCGACTGGAATTACGTCAATTCGACAATCATTGACGCTGTCAATAGCTAATATCGCATCAGCCTGCGCTGATATCTCTGTGTTTTGTTGAATCCTTCTTTACTTCTTATAGTTCTTGTTTTTGGTTAGTTTTGAGCGGATCCGGGCCTTACCGAAAGAAATCATCGATCGTGAGCTTACTACGAATCAAGAACGCGGGTGGTTCATCGCTCGCGAAAGCGATCAAGAAAGAAATTCCCGCCATTGCCATATGACTCAGACCGCCCTCCGGGCCGGTCGAAAACAATAGTGTCCCCCGGCATGAGCCCTGCCAAGCACTGTCTAAAGTGGCCCGAACTTGTTGGGAGGACAGCGATGTTGGACCGCCTGTTCATACGCGTACGCTAGTTCAATCAACCTTGGTTCCGCGAACTCGCGTCCCAGCAACTCTACCCCTACTGGAAGTCCATCGCCAGTGAATCCAGCGGGGACAACAATTGCAGGAAGGCCAGAATGCGCACTCAGCTCACAGTTCATCTCGCTAAATGGTTGGTTTTCCTCAATTGAAACTGGCGGTACCGTCGATGGAGGATAGAGAAGCGCATCGAGATCCTGCTCAACCATTGTCTGAAGTACAATATCTCTGATTTCGGTCCGCCTCACTAGACGCTCAAGGTAGTCGGGGTTCTCTCCTAGTGATTCGACATCTACATCGGGAATCCCTGCTTCTTCTATCCGCGCGGCTACCTCCGGGTGTATCTGTCCCGATTCAAGTATCTCTTCCATTGAATCGACGGGAGCGTCGTTTCCGAGGCTCTCTAAATACGCGTTGAGATCGCGTTTGAATTCGAGGTCAGTGACTCGAGCCCCACTTAAGAACTCCTGATCGATCACATCGACCGAGTCCACGATAGTTGCACCCTCGGCTTCTATATCGCCGATTGCCTTCTCTAGCACCGATACTACAGCCTCGTTTTCTTCCTCAAGCTCGAGTTCGCCATCCTGTAAATCGAAGTAGTCTCTGATGACACCAATTCGTGCCCCTTGGAGACCGTCATCGTTTAGGCAGTCCGTGTATCCCTCATCTGGGATTGCAGTAGCTCCTCTTGCCGTCACTGGATCTTCAGGATCATAGCCGGCGAGCACCTCTAACATCGCTGCCGCGTCAGCAACCGTCCGCGTCATCGGTCCGACTGTATCCTGGGTCTCACTTAATGGGATAATTCCTGACCGACTCAGTAGTCCGATCGTGGGCCGAATCCCGACCAAATTGTTGAATGCTGGAGGAGATCGATTCGACGAACAGGTGTCCGACCCTGTTCCGAGTAATCCGAGATTTGCGGCGATAGCAGCTGCAGTACCGCCACTTGATCCCGACGGCCGTCGGTTGAGGTCGTATGCATTACTCGTCTCTCCACCGAGCGAACTGACTGTATCGACGCCGTAGGCGAATTCTTGGAGGTTCGCTTTGGCGAGGATGATTGCGCCTGCTTCGCGCAGTTGTTGAACCACAAACGCGTCTTCTGGAGGAAGGGAGTCGGCCAAGGCAACTGACCCCGCCGTCGTCGGCATGTCACGTGTATCGTGGTTATCTTTGAGAACGACAGGAACGCCATGCAGAGGGCCAACTGTCCCAGAATCTTCGTATTCTCTATCTAAGTGTTGCGCGCGGTTGACGGCGTTGGTATTTATCGTAATTAA
The DNA here is from genome assembly GCF_000196895.1 of Halalkalicoccus jeotgali B3. Classification (NCBI taxonomy): domain Archaea; kingdom Methanobacteriati; phylum Methanobacteriota; class Halobacteria; order Halobacteriales; family Halalkalicoccaceae; genus Halalkalicoccus; species Halalkalicoccus jeotgali. The sequence continues at coordinate 281,358 of NC_014299.1, read as the reverse complement.
CGAATTGAGTTCATCATCATACGCTTTGATTCGCGCTAGATACCGTTTAGTAATCCCCTCGGCGTTAATTGATCCAGATTCGACCGCTGAGTGAAACTCGGCAACGGTCGTTTCAATAACTTCGAAATGATTGGTATCATCTGTAGCGGTTCGCGCTCCTGCAGTACCTGCAGTGAACGTGCCGAAACCTACAGCACCAAGACCTTTTAGAACAGTTCGTCTTTCCGATGTCGGTTCGTCATTCATCTGATTACCTCAATTTTATCCGTAATCCGATTAATTGATCTCACAACAGAATTTGGTATGTTGTCTCTTCACAAAGATCTTATGTAGGATTTAGATATGTATGATTGACCTGAATACCGCCGCGCAAGATCCTATATTAGTTGCCAAAAGACGTTTCTTGGTGTTCACCCAATAAGTAGATATCAGAAGTATGGAAAGTAACACTGAAACGAATCGGAGTCGGTGAATTATTCCGACCTACTCTGGTACTTTGCACCTTCATTGCGGTCGAAATGTCCTGTTTTTGCGTCGGAACTCCCATCCGATGTGGACTAGCTAACTAAGCTTCCTTCGTACATCCGCTTCTAATACAGTTTGAGTGCAATCGTCACTCATCTCTCGACTAAGTCCGTATCCGTCGACCGACAGGAGGGACATGGTTGTGTCCGCTGATCTACTCCTGTTACACCACAGTAACGACACTGATTCGTCTCCGCGCGTGTAAACCTCCCTGCGCATAATGGACAGAGCTTCTGCTGCGCTTTGAAAAATCGCGCGCAGGCTTGGCAGTGGTATGTACCATGCCTCGGCCGTCGCTGGGGATGGTGAGTTACGAGCCCCTTCATTGTGCTAACTATACCCATGATAACGGATAGCTTCCGAGGCCTGATAAACACTCTGTACAGCTGTCAGAATGTCAAAAACCAATTCTCTCTCCACGAAAGATATCCAAATAAACGAAGAGTAACTGAATAGAAGCTGAGAAATTGAGGATTGGGATGATATTATCTCACAAGGGAAGACCCAACTGATCACACCGTGGTGTGAGATCCTTCCAAAGGGAGAACCGACGAATCGTTTCTACTACCGACACTACTACATCGGAAAGAGGCTGCTTGGGATACAAGCTTACCTAACACCGCGTCGGACGAACTCGTTCTTATAGTCGGTAACCGCGCCGGCGGGTTCGCCGTAAAGGATCGAATCGACCATCGGCTTCGACTCCACGAGAACGACGCGAAGCAAGCGGGTGTAGAAGACGAAAAGCGAGTCCTCGTCACGAACGGTGCGGCGGAGGTGATTACGGGCCTTCTCAATTGATGGAACCGCTCGTGAGTGGACGGCGTACCTCCACGCGGACATTGCAGACCCCCTCGTTCGGGACGGCGAAACCGCAATTGAAGTACAGTCCGGACTACTCCTGATCGAAGGGACGGGGAACCACGGTTGGGCGATGATCTCGACGCGTGTTCCGATCACCCTGAGGCTACGACTGACGCACTCACCGAGCGGGTAGGTCAGTAGGGAAACAGTGGTGGATCCTACTCGCACTCTCTCTGGATCGCCGTCCAGATCGTTTCGGGTGTGAGCGGCATATCGATCGTATCGACGTCGAACGGCTCAATCGCGTCGATAACGGCATTAACGATTGCCGGTGGTGCCGCGATGGCACCGGCCTCCCCGACCCCTTTCACTCCAAGTGGATTGTACGGACTGGGTGTTACTGTTGAGTACCACTCGATATCTGGAAGGTGTTCGGCCTTGGGTATCGCGTAGTCTTGCATTGAGCCAGTCAGAAGATTGCCGTTGTCGTCGTAGATGGCTTCCTCGTAGAGTGCCTGCCCGATCCCCTGAGCCACCCCACCATGGATTTGTCCTTCGATAATCTTCGGATTGATCTGCGTGCCGACGTCGTCGACTGCCACGTATCGTTCGAGATCGATCTCCCCCGAGTCCGGATCGACTTCCACGACTGCGACGTGGGTCCCGAACGGAAACGTGTAGTTCGGTGGGTCGAAATCGGTCGTTGCGGCGAGTCCAGGGTCCATTCCGTCCGGGAGAGTGCCGGACTCGTCATGAGCGATCTCCGCGACTTCTTGGATGGTCAGTGTCCGAGTTGGAATGCCACTAATGAAGAACTCGCCATCCGCAAACTCGATGTCTGCTTTTGATGCCTCCAGTTGATTCGCTACGATCTCACGTCCCTTCTCGACGATTTCCTCGGCGCTCTGCTTGAGAGCACTACCACCGACGGGCATAGCCCTGCTACCAGCGGTTCCGTTCCCCTCTGCGATTTCTGCGGTGTCTCCTTCGATAATCTCGACGTCATTGAAGAGAACTCCCAATTCGTCGGCAACGATCTGTGTGTATCCGGTTCGATGACCGGTCCCGATTTCAGCGGTCCCCGTTTTGACGACGACACGTCCCGACGGCTCGACGTGAACGGCACCCGACTCGTGCAATCCGGGCGCGGCGCCACACGCCTCGACGTAACACGATAGACCAATGCCCCGGTATCGACCCTCCTCACGGTCTCGTTGCTGGCGCTCGCGAAACGTCTCGTAGTCGACCGTTCCAAGTGCCGTGGTCAGCGTTTCGTCGTACTCCCCCGAATCGTACGTCCGTCCGAGTCCTGTCTCGAAGGGAAAGGCCTCCGGAGGGATGAAATTCTTTCGACGGAGGTCGGCAGGGTCCACGTCGATTTTTCGGGCAACCGTCTCCACAAGCCGTTCGATGAAGTACGTTGCCTCTGGACGGCCGGCTCCCCGATACGCCGAAAGCGGAGCGGTATTTGTAAATGCTCCTCTCGTTTGGACGTATGCCGCAGGGATGTCGTACTGACCGTTCGCCATCACTCCTAGATTCGTCGGAACACCTGACCCGTTCGGAACGAGAAATCCACCCACTGGAACTGTCGTATCCGCCTGAAATCCACGGATCGTTCCGTCGTCGTCGACGGCAGCCTGTGCGTGAACGATGTGGTGACGTGAGTGAATCATCGACTGAAAGTCCTCGGTACGGGGCGCGACCCACTTCACCGGGCGTTCGAGTCGCCTCGCACACCAACCCGCGAGGAGGTGGCCGGTATAGGGAAACAGCTTCGCGCCAAACCCACCGCCAACGTCGGGTGGCCGAACCCTGATTTGCTTCTCGGGGGTACCGAGTGTTGCCGATAGGTCCGCTCGAACTTGGTGTGGGTTCTGTGTCGACAGCTCGACAGCGAGTTCGTCATCCGAAGAATGATATTGTGCGACGGCGGTTCGGGGCTCCATCGCCGTTGGAATCACGCGGTTGATCTCGAAATCCACGGTTACGACGTTGTCGGCTGTAGCGAGTGTGGCTTCCGCGGCGTCCTCATCACCTGTCTCCCACTCGAAGGCGAGGTTTTCACCGTTCGTCTCGTGTATCTGGGGGACATCTTCGGATAGCGCATCCCGGGGATCGATGATAGCGTCCAACCGCTCGTAGTCGACGGCGATACTCTCGAGTGCATCGCGGACCGTATATCGATCTTCTGCGACGACGGCGGCGACGGGCTGTCCCTGATAGGTGACTTTAGTGTCGGCTAATAGTGGGTGCTCTGGTGCGACCGCCCCGGTGTCAGTATCCGACTCAGCCGATCCTTCTGTAGGGTTATCAACTCGCATATAGCCTGGTGCGTCAGATTTCTGTATGTCCTTCCAGGTATACACACCGAGCACGCCATCCATCATCGCTGCGTCGGTTGTAGTAATGCTTTCAATGCGAGCATGACCGTACCGACTTCCCAGAAGTCCGAGGTGAACCTCTCCATCATACTGGATATCGTCGGTGTACTCTGACTCCCCCGTCAGGAGGTGGGGGTCCTCCCGACGTTGGATCGCCGAGCCGATGAGTTCGCTTGGCGGTATATTTCTCGCGTCAATTGTCTCGAATGTCATCTGCCATCATATCTGTTGATCTATTCTGGCAAAAAGGTACCTCGGTAGTTGCTACGAACTCTTTACTCATTACTCATTGGAGGATAGATGGTGTCTGACTAATCACACCGTGGTATGATATGCTCACGAAAGTAGAACCGACGAAACCGTTTTTACCACCTTCTCTACTACTATACTGGGAAGAGGCTGCTCGGAGTTGTAACTAGGACGAGACGGCTTCCCCGGAGTAGTTGTCGTCAGCTATGCGTCTTGTTGTTATCTCGTTGTTAGGATATCACGTCTTCTGCGGGGGGTTGCTCAATATCCCGGTCACAACGATCGTGATAGCGGTCGGCCGCCTCCTTCTCGATGACGACGAGTTTCTTCCCGCGACGCTTGGTTTGCTCAACGTCGTCTTTCCCCAGCTTCTCGAGGAAGTTCATGACACGGGCCACAGTTTGGGTGTGAGGCTTCGACCCTTCGGCGGCAGTGATGACCTTCGCGATCGTCTGACTATCGAGCACGAGCCCAGCAGGTGCCTTCTCGGCGTAATTCTGTACGTCCTGTGCGATAAAGCGAGCGCGTTGCTGGTTGGTCGTGAGTTCGCGATCAGTGACGTGCTCGGGAAGCGTACAGATGCGTTCTAACGGTGTCTCCGTAGTCGTGGTCTGGGAGCCAGTCTCCTCGGCGGCAACGGTGGTGGTCTCCGTGGGCGTCTCCTGAAGCGTGGTTTCGAGCTCGTCGGTCTGGTCTTCGACGTCGGTGATCCGCCCGCGAACGTCCGCGAACTCCGAACCGGCAAAGCGCTTGTACTCGGTGAGCTGTGCTTCAAGCTCGTCGATTCGATCGTCCTTGCACTCGATTTCGGCTTCAAGCTCCTCGACACGGTCGGTGAGTGTTTCGAGCTGTTCCCAGACCGACTTAAGCGTTGGCTCGTCGGTCGTCGTAGGCTGGTCAGTGGCGGTGCTCTTGGTCGTTGTAGTGTCGCTCATTGGAAACAGGATGATGGTGAGACGATCGGGCCCGTCCCGTGGCTGGCGAGCGATCCGAACGCGTGGCTCAGTGGCGTATCTACACTCGAGATAGGGGGTGGTACAGGCGGGGCTCTCGATAGGCGAACGGCTAGCGCTGGTGGAGCTGTGTCCGAGTACGCTCTCGTACCTCTAATCATGACGTTCTTACATAGATAGAGGTGAAAATCACATTTTGCAAACTACTTTCATACGAATAGTTCAAATAGCCACATTTATAGCCAAAATGACTATACATCTGTTTGTTGTACCGGCCTTTGGTCAATATGACCCGAATAGAAGTGGAAGACGGTGTAGAACTGTTCGTTCAGAAATGGGGATCGGGTACTCCTATCGTGTTCGTCCACGGCTGGCCGCTCAGTCACAGGATGTTTGAATACCAGTACATCCAATTGCCGAGAGAGGGTATCCAGTGTATTGGCATCGATCTCCGTGGGTATGGACAGTCGAGCAAGCCGTGGAGTGAATACGACTTCGACATGTTCGCTGACGATCTCAAGAACGTTCTCGATGAACTCGATCTTGAGGATGTAGTACTCGCGGGCTTTTCGATGGGTGGGGGAGTTGTCACACGATATATGGGCCGGCACAACGGCGACCATGTGGGAAAAGTAGTGATGATTGGTGCTGCGAGCCCCGTTCTAGCCAAGAAATCCGACTTCCCGGAAGGCGTCGATGAAGACGCGTTTATGGACCTTGCGAAAGGATGCTATGAGGACCGGGCGAAGGTAAGCAGTGACTTCGCCAGTTCGATGTTTCATTCCGAACCGAGTCCAGAACTGAAAGGTTGGCTTCAGACCATGAGCATGGAATCGTCGCCGCAAGCCATGGCTGACTCGATCGAAGCGGTCGGTGAGATGGATCTTCGCTCTGACTTAGAAGCCATCTCTGTTCCGACACTCATCTGTCATAGTGTCCACGATCAGGCCTGCCCATTCGAGTTGACGGCAGAAAAACTCCATGAGGGGATTGAGAATGCAGAGCTCGTTCGCTTTGAGGAAAGCGAACATGCACTCTTCTATGAGGAACGGGAGAAACTCAACGAGAAGTTGGTCGAATTCGCCCGATAGCTCTCTTTCTCATGTCTCTAAAATCCAAGAACTGACGGATGAGTGTGGTGATACCGAGCGGCGTGAGCACCATGAGTGGGACGAGTGTGATCAGCGTGGTCTCCAGCTGCGTCTGGAATTTCCCGTACGTGATACCCGACACTCTCCAGTCGAGCAGTGTCGTGATGTAAATCTGCACCAAGATATAGTAGCCCAAGGAGCCAACAGCGAGCACGTGTAGCAGCTCGTATGTGACCTTTTCTATGACACCCTCAATACGTCTCGACTGAGTCCGCGTCCGTCTCGTCGTCTGATGCCTCAACTTGTGCAACTGGGTGACGAGGGTATCGAGATAGACCCCTCCTCGTCCGGGAGAGGACAAGACACTCTGTTTCCTTGTGCTGACTCGAGACTCTCGCTCAGCAGTCACAGTGTTGTGACGGGTGAACCAGTCGTTTCCCGTGGAATTCCATACGAAACACGACGAAACTGAAACGGATTCGCTAGTAATAGACCGCTAGAAGAGGAGAGTGAGACGCCGAATTACCGGCTTCTCTCGCGTTGAACGCTCTAAGAGCGTCTTGAGTCGTCGTCAGATCACACAGCAAGCAAGGACAACGCTAGGTCTCTCCCTTGAAGTCGGCTACAGTACCACATATCTCTTAGCCCCCATGCCGATACGCTCACGTAATCGATTCAATCAGCTCAAAACCGTCTTTGAACGTGATCTGATCAGTGAATCCTGCTGCTTCAACGGCCGTAACGATCCCCTGACCAGCATCGGTGTCCGTCGTTACAAGACATACTGATGGTGCCGATCCCTGGAGAAGGAGTTGGACTGCGATGCCTGCAAGTGCGGTATCTGCCCGCTCGATCTGGTCTTCAGGCCGATTGGACGAATTGGCGATATAGCTCCGTGTCCTATCCATCACCGTCGCTATCGTGCTGTTTGTATAGTCGAGTTCCTCAGCAACGGTCACCCAGCCACTCGTAATTGCACTGTCGATCGGGATCTGTCCCGGTGTGCTTTGTGCTGGTGCACCGGTGAGCTCCTCATAGACGTGTTGTGGGATGATGAGCGTAATGTGATTTTGCGTTGCAAACCGTTCGAGAGCAGTGTATTTGGTATTCTCTTGGCGGCCACACGCGATGAACAACCCTGAATCAGCAACCCAGGCGGTACTATCGGAACGAGGAGTCATAGAGGCAGGCTCATCTAGGAATCGTGATTAACTGCTTCAGTCCGGGCATTTCGAATCTGGTCGAAATATGGGTCGTGCGTGTGCATCTCCTGAATGACCTCTTGGAGTGCATGCAAGACGGCGATTCCAACCGCCGGTTGGAGATCGAGCTCACGAGCAGCAACCCGTTCGGTCATTTCACCGTCTACATATGGAACGGCGTACGTTACCGCAGCAGCGAGTTTGCCAAGGCCGTATCTCTCAACGACAAACGCGAGGTCTTGGTCGTTCGATGTCTGACCAACAGCTTCGATAAGTGTAGGAGTGATCGTATACGTATCCCCGTCAAGATTCGTAGTCAGTTTAATTGGCGTTGCCGTGTAGGTGTGGGTTTTCTTGGATTCATCACGCGTGAGCAGTCCTAGTTCAACCAGAGTGCCTGTATCAGCGTATGCTGTCGTGCGTGGTGTCTCTAGGTCAGCGGTGATTGTATCGACCGTCACCTCGCCCTCGCGAAGGATATACGTATAGAGGCGGGCAAGGCGTGGCTCTTCGAGTACATGAGCCACTGAGAGGAGCCCATTGACCGCTCGTTCCGAGGAGCCGATAGCCTGTGACATACAACTCATGATTCGTGTATTGAGTAATAACTCTTGTTGCAGGGAATACGGTCTGGCCGCCGTAGCGGAAGCAGACGATGCAATACTACAGAGGCCTTGTACACCGGGATGCATTATCGGTCGGCTGCCTCTTCGTCAACGACTACGAGCTTCTTCCCGCGTCGTTTCGTCTGCTCGACGTCGTTTTTCCCCAGTTTCTCAAGGAAATCCATGACGCGGGCCACAGTCTGGTGTGAGGCTTCGATCCTTCGGCGGCAGTGATGACCTTCGCGATCGTCTGGCTATCGAGCACGAGCCCCGCAGGCGCTTTCTCGGCGTAATCGCGAACGTCCTGTGCGATGAAGCGTGCTCGTTGCTGGTTGGTCGTGAGCTCCCGGTCGGCGACGTGCTCTGGGAGCGTACAGATGCGTTCTAATGGTGTCTCCGTGGTCGTGGTCTGGGAGTCGGTCTCCTCGACGTCGACGGTGGTGGTCTCCGTAGGCGTCTCCTGGAGCGTCGTTTCGAGTTCGTCGGCCCGATCTTCGACGTCGGTGATTCGCCCGCGAACGTCCGCGAACTCCGAGCCGGCAAAGCGCTTGTACTCGGTGAGCTGTGCTTCCAGTTCCTCGACGCGCTTATCCTTGCGGTTGAGTTCGGCCTCGAGTTGCATGAGGATAGCGATGATAATAAACGGCAGATTGGGATCCTCTCTGGCGACATCCGTACCGACGACACTACCGGAGAGATCGTGATGGACAGATTCCTATCTAAGTATCTGAGACCATATTACATGCCACTCTGCATGATAATGAACATATACGCCATCCCGGCTGCCATCGCACTGAGTGTCATACGCTCTCTGCCTGAACTACTACCAACCAGCGGCTCATGAAAGATGAGTCGAGAGTACAAGCGAGAATGGATTAGTACCGGTAGCAATCTACCCCATTGTCTAGTATGATCAAACACTCCGCCCATCCATACTATTGTTTCTAAGATGAAATAAATGACGAGGAGATAAGTGAGTGGCGCAATCGCTGCCTCTGGAAACGCGAACATATAGATCATTGCTACTACATCGAATAGTGAGATCATCCAGAGGAAGTCAATCGTCCGCTGAGTGGCCCACAAATGCAGTACCCACACAACGATGGTTGCTGCGATTATAATGAACGTTATCTGCCACACCTCATCAGATACCGCCTTCAGGCGTGTAGGGAGAAACATGTATCCCATCCCGACAGCCATTACAACGTGATTGGAATGCCACACCTGCCGGCAATCAGTATCAATCGCGTGCGATAGATGAACGACCGTAACGACTGCGTACACCACTATCCATGGCCATCGTAGCCACTCACTCAGAAGTCCAATATTGCTCATCCAGACAATAGGAAGCATGAGATTAGTACGGTGGTTTCGAGCGACAATGCCGGTTATAAGCTATGGGAGCGTCCCGTCCTCTTTGAACGCATCCAAGACGTTTTCGATCATTTTCGAAATATTGTTCTCGTAGCTATCGTGAGAGAGGCTTCCGTGGAAACCGATGGAACTAGTTGAGAAGACCGCGCCATCGTTGGGTAATTTATAGTAAACGATGTCGCCACGTGCTTCGGGATCCTGCCCTCCTTCATAAGAGGGAAGGTCAAAGAATATTTCCTCAACAACGCGGAGGTAGTTCGGCGTGTGATCCTCCGAAGAGGCGAGGAGGTATGTGTGTTCGGGCGTTCCTAAGTCTTCGTTGTAGATATCGAGTTCAAGGCCCGCGGCACCGTGACCAATAAGGCCGAAGTCGCCAAGGACCTCGCTCTCAATCCCCTCAAAGATAAACTCAGTTTCGGATTCGTAGCTGTCTGGTTTACGTCGGTAATATGAGGATTTGTCGAACCCCTCGGCAATCCATCCGACACCAGCGAGTTTCTGAGGTGGTTTATTGCGGTCGCGCCAGATCCCACCCATTTCTCCAGTGAAACTGTGTCGCAGCTCGCCCGGGTTGTTAAACCAGGCGCCCGATCCAGTGATTCCCCGCCGGACCTCAATGGTCTGGGAGTCTTCAGGGTGGAATGCGATAGACCAGTAGAAGCCGTTGGCACCCATATACATAAACCGACCACCCTGCTGCTGGTAGGATAATACACCGTCCCACATCTCTGAGGAGTAGTACTCTGGATGGCTCCCTGTGAGAACTACGTTGTACGGTTCAAGCAAGTCAGCACCTTCCTCGTAGAGATCCTCATCAGTGATCACATCGAAATCATATCCTTTCTCCTCCAACCAATCAACAATATGGAGGTCTGCGTTGAATTGCCATAGTGTGCTGGGCACTGATGACAGCCAGTGCTTATACTTTGGCACCATATTCAGGATAGGACGCTTCCGTGATGAATAGAAAACGCCGCTACCGTCTGCGTGACTGTCATAGCACGAAAGACCGTACTCGCGGTGCTCGCTTAGATAGAGGTCCTCTTGCCGCATAACCGACACCTGACCTGAGAGTGGTTCGGTGATTACCCCGTCCGTCGTCAGATGGTCATTTGAGTAAGCAAGGTAGCTCGCAGTGGGGGCAAGAAAAGCGATGTCCGCTGTATCCTCAGGTTTCTCTGGACGGACGAAAAAGGGGATGTAGGTCTCGTCGTTCTCAGTAGTTAATCGGGCCGCGTACACCGCGCTGTCCATTCCTTCGGGAAGTGTATACTCAAAATCCACCTCCCAATCCGCATCCGTTAGGTCATCATGATGGAAGTGGATCGCGCCATACTCCTCCGGCGCGTTTGTGAAGTTGTACTCATCTTCGCTCCAGTTGTAACCAATCATCCCTCGAGCAGGTGTGTTCACCAATTTACCGTGATTTTCGTGGGGCGAGATGTCTACGACCGTTGTGTACTCCGGAATGCCGTCTGAAGTGATGCCTTCAGAAAAATCCCAAGCACCCACCAATGAACTCGCCACGTCAGTCGGCGGTTCGTCAGCAATAGCTGAGCGCATGTCAGCTAGGTCAAGTGCCTCACTAAACACCTGGGGTCGTTCTAGTTTGCCATTGTAACAGCTTTTCGCAACCACACCGTTGCCCGTTTCCATCGGTTCTCCCCCAATGACGAGAGGGCTATCATTCGTCGCAATTCCGTTGATGTCGACCGACTCCTCAACCATCGCTTCGTACTCATCAATAGGATGGAGGATCTTCCGCTGGTTCTCTGGGTGAGGTTCCTGATAGAGGGTGACGGTTCCATCATCGGGGTCAAAAGTAGCTCCAACAAAGTACCACGTCGCTCCTTGCCGTTTACCGCCTTCAAAAACGAGTCCAGAGTTCACTTCAACGATCTCACCGTTAGATCCGGCGAGTCGTAGACAGAGGTCACCACTTTGACTAATATAGAGACCATATCCTGTGTTGTCTGCGAACTTAGTGAGCAACGCCTGCTCCCCTGCATCTGGAAGGGTAGGCTGAACCATCGCCTGTACAGTCAATCCACCGCTAACACTGAGATGATGGCTGTCTGAGACCTTTGCATATGATCCGGCATGAATTTCCTGTGGTCGCCCCTCGTACGTATCATTCACTGAGGCGTTAATTACCTCTTCTTTCACTCCGGGACCATCCGGGTTCAGGTCCCCACAAATAACTTGAACAATCTCGGCCTCGTACTCATCTGGACCGTCACAGTTAACCATGAACGGCACGGTATCACCTGGTTGAAAACTCCACTGGTCAGTATATCCAGTCAGTTCTTTTGTTGGGAATTCATTGATGGCCATTGTGTTATCTGTGTTATGTTATGAATCGTCGAATTTATTCTGCAAGTCTTTGATGCGCCTCAGGAAAACGGCATGTTCGGCCTGTTCTACCGACTTCAACGGATAGGGGAGATCCTTGGCCTCGTCAATCCCGGCAAGTGGATTATCTAACTTTTCCGGCGGTTCTCCCCGCACCCCGGGTAGTTCGCCGATGTAAAATTCTTCAAATTTCTCGGTTTCGAGAATAACATATTTGCCTTCCATAGGCTGTCGTCTGAAATAATTTAGAACCCGCTCTAAATCATCACTATGTCGACCAATTGGGTGTTCTTTGTGCTCTTTGATCAGTTCTGTGTTAATCCGTGGGAGGATCTCCCGCTTGGCAATCCCTTCGTCAAGTTCGCTGTACGCCTGCTCAGCGGGGGCGGACAGCGGCCCACCGCTCATGGTCATAAGCTGACGACCGATATCCTCATATGTGGCTCCGTATCGGTCTGGATCGATCCCAGCTCGATCCGCTAATGTCTGCCCAACTGTCTCATAATACTTGGCTCTGTCTGATACTCCTTCAAGCTCTGACATTGCTTGATACTACCATCCATGGTGAAGACCCACATGTATAATTGTTTGGGTGACTCTTGAAATCTTTAATAAGAACATTTCTAAGACGATAAATAGTGACATACCAGAGCTAAACCATCAAGCACTGAACGCTCAAGCACATTTGCAACACGGGCGAAGAAGAACAACGGGGACTCGCTTACCGGGGAACCCGACGCTCATTCTGCTCTCCTATCACGGCAAAAATTTAACAATCTTCCATGACATCGTGTTACACGATGTCTTATGGCACAAGTAGAAACTCCCACGGTCGAGCATCCACTTGACCCACTGACCGAAGCAGAGATCAACTCCACGACCGAAATTCTCCAAGAAAGCCAAAAGATCGGTAGTACCTTCGGATTCTATAGCTATCAACCGGTCGAGCCTTCGAAAGAAGAAGTTGAAGCCTGGGATGGTGGTTCAGTTGATAGAGACGTTTTAGTCGCACTTCGGGATTTTCAGGAAAAGACAACGTATGAAGCAACCGTTTCACTCCCTGACAGTGAGGTAACGTCTTGGGAACGTCTCCCAGATGCTCAGCCGCATATTCCTGGCGAAGACATCTTCGAAGCTGAAGAGGCGGTTAGACAAAGCGAAGAGTGGCAAGAGGCGGCGAAAAAACGTGGCGTTGAAAACTTCGATCTTGCAATCGTTGATCCGTGGCCGATCAACAGCAGTGAATTCGTTCCTGACGGTCTCGAGGGCCGACGCCTTGCACGTGGCCTCTCCTGGATCGCGGAAAGTAAAGAGGATAACGCGTACGCACGACCTATTGAAGGAGTCCACGCCTTCGTTGACCTTGATGAAATGGAAGTCGTCGAAGTCGTCGACAATGGTGTGGTCGACGAGGACAGCCCGCTGCCGCCCGAGGACGCAAACTACAAACCAGACCTAATCGACACGCGAGACGATCGGGAGCACCTCGATGTGATTCAACCGGAGGGAACAAGCTGGGAAGTTGACGGCCGAGAAGTCGAGTGGCAAGGATGGAAATTCCGTGTCGGCTGGACTGATCGTGAAGGGCTTGTCCTGCACAACATCAGGTTCGATGACGACGGGGATACGCGAAAAATCCTCCATCGTGCGTCTACATCGGCCATGGCGGTTCCGTATGGCGATGTTGATCCCAATCACAACTGGAAAAACGCCTTTGACATCAGTGAGTTCAATGTCGGCCGAATGGTGAACTCGCTCACCGAAGGCTGTGATTGTCTAGGTGAGATGTATTACTTCGATGCAGTTACGAATGATCGGGACGGGAATGTCTTAGAGATTCCCAACGCGATCTGCATGCACGAAGAAGATGATGGGTTGCTGTGGAAGCATACGGAGTGGCGTCAAGAAGACCAGACAGAAGTGCGCCGGCGGCGGCGACTTGTTGTCTCACAAATCGCTACTGTCTATAACTACGACTATGCGTTCTACTGGTACTTCTATCAAGATGGACGTATAGAGGCCGAAATGCGCCTCACTGGAATCGACTCGAATGGAGTCGTGCCCCAAGGAACGACGGCGGATGACACAGATGGATTCTATGAGGTGGTTGCCCCGCAAGTCAAGACTTCGATCCACCAACATCACTTCAATTTCCGGCTTGATTTCGACGTCGACGGTGAAACGAATTCAGCGTTCGAAATCCATAATGAGCCCGTCGACGATATTGCTTGGACCCACGAAGAATCGGACAATACGGGAGGCCAAGGCTGGTATGCTGACGAAACGTTGCTGGAAACCGAGCAGGAAGCACGGATGGATATCGATCCATTGCGGGATCGATATTGGAAGATCGTCAATCCAAATGAGACGAACTCGTATGGCTATAATACCGGATACACACTCCATCCGGCCACCAACGTCGCCTCACCAATGCAGTCAGGATCACCCGCCCAAAGACGCGCTGGCTTTCTCGAGAACAATTTCTGGGTAACTCCCTACAATGAAGATGAGATGTTCGCGGATGGGGACTACCCGAATCAAAACGACAATCCTCACGGTCTCCGAGAATGGACGAAGGCGGATCGCAATATCGAACAAGAGGATCTCGTCGCCTGGTACACACTAGGGGTCAATCACCGCACACGGCCCGAAGATTGGCCTGTCCTACCGGTTGAGATTGCCAGCTTCGAGATCGCTCCCGAAGGGTTCTTTGATGAGAATCCGTCGGTCCACGTTCCACCAGAACCCGATGCTTGTGGATCAGAGTCGACGAGTGCAGATGATGACTGAATATCCAGAACTAATATGAACACGATTATGATAGGCGAATCATCTCTCTAAATATAGTATTTGTTTTATAAGGTGATATCTGAATCCTCTGTATGGAGCGCTGGGAGGTCCTCCCAGTTCATCTGTAGAGGATCTCCACAGAGCCCCGAATCGCTTTGAGCCCGATTCGTGATTGTGGAACCGATGATCAGGCGGGTATATCGTATGCCGAGAGTGTTTCAGAAACCGAGGCTTGTGCAACACATTTGTCGAGAAGGGGTTGATGTTGCACAAGGTGTTGTCTGACTAATCACACCCAGTCTCGGTTCTTCGACATCATTGCAGGTCGGACTGATGACTACAAAGAATGGTTCACTCCAGTGTAGGCCGGACTACGCGCTTTAAACACAGTGTCGGCACTCGGTAGAGTCATCTATTGTCTGGAGTTGAAGCGGTGCTAACCTCGATCAGTGCCTTCAGACAGTTACTTCGGTAAAGATGAAGCAGTCCCGGCTCCTCCTAAGAAGTTAGCACATCAGCCAGTTCTCCGGTATCAGCAACGATAAGATCCGGACGGTGTATCCAGCCGCCATACGGGTTCTCATGCCTGTTAAGGAATGCCCCGCGCATTCCGACCGCTTTTGCACCAACGAGGTCGAATGTATGAGAAGTTACAAATACTACCTCGTGAGGTGCGACATCGAATTCGTCACAGCACAGATCATACGACGCTCGGTGTGGTTTGTACGCGCCAGCATCAGCGACCGATACAACGCCGTCGAGCTCTGTCTCGAAGTTTGGACGTACCGCATTGAGCATATCCGGATCACCATTCGAAAGCCCGACCAATTTGTACTCGTCACCTAAGCGGTCCAGAGCTGAGTCTACGTCCGGATAGGGTTGTAGGGTCTTCCACTGTCGGATGACTCGGCGGATTTCCTCGTCAGGGACATCGAGACCGAGTTGCTCTAACCGGTAACTGAGCGCTCGACGGCTAATCTCCTTGAACGGAGTATGAGGCCCGGGAATCAGTGAGTCAATCATCGAGTCTCGGAAGTGCATCGCCAGATAGCGTCGCAGTAAGATTTCTGGATCATAATCGCAGTCATGATCAGTCAGCAATCCATCTAATGCAGGGATTAGTGTCGATTCACGATCGAGCAGCGTATCCCACAGATCGAAGGCGAGAACGCTCGCTTCTTCTTGGATTGTCTCCGCAGCAATCTTGGACATTTGACGAGTGAATATACGAATCTATGGGTAATAATGGTATGTATTGTATGAACTATTGAAATAAGTGTAGCAATAGCGAATACTGCCAGCAAATTCACTACCGCATTCACTAATACCGAATACACCTTCGGCACAGTTATTGCAGCAAATATGCCGTTGCACTCGTGGTAACTAGAGAGCCGCCGATTTGCCACCAATTACTGCTGTTCTCTATCACCGAATTACACTAGCGAATAGAGATCACGTATATTTGAGATTGAGTGCAATATCTTCGATCGCCCCCAGTAATTTGTCACGATATTCCTCGTTTACCTCACCATCAGTCGCGATTCTATGAGCTGGCCCAGAGATACTAATAGCCCCGATTACTTGATCATCGACCGATAGAATTGGTGCACCGACAGCTATTAATCCGGCTACGGTTTCACCGTTATTCGTTGCAATCCCATCTTCTCGTATCGTTTCCAATTCTGATGCGAGTGTTTTTTCGTCTGTAATGGTATTCTCCGTCTGCTGTGGGAGGCCCCAGTGATCAATAATCTCGGTTCGACGCTCTTCTGGAAGATGGGCTAATATCGCTTTCCCTGAAGCGCATATATGGAGGTATCGAGGTTTTCCAAGGGACGTATTGTTCGGCGCTCCATGGACGCCTTCCGCTTTATCGATGTAGATTCCACGCCCCTGTTCCTCGACCATGAACTGGACACGCTCATTCGTCTCCTCAGCTAATCGCCTAACGTTTGTCTTGATACGATCAAGGCCCTCTACTCTCTTCTGTCCATGTCTCGCAAAATATAGAAATCGATTCGAGAGATCATATTTCCCGTCAACCATAATGAGATACCCGAGTTGGTGGAGGGTCGTTAGATGGGCGTGAACTGTACTCGGTGAATAATCGAGTTCCTCTGCGAGTTCGTTTACTCCCTTGGCACCGTTCGTTACAATATATTCTAGTATGGAGAACGACCGTTCAAGAGACTTGATCGTCTTGCTGTCCTTCGCGTGCATGCCTCACCCTAGTACACGACAATAGATAAGCCACATCTGTTATAGGCAGCGTCTAGTTATCGGTTTCTTACTTCCCTGGCAGGTGTACGCTCATCCAATGCTTGATTCGGCCGTTGTGTATTCTAGTAGTGGACGAAGAAGGCAGTCAACTGCCCCGCCCTAACGCTCGCTGACGCTCGCGTTTGAGGACAGGGCTTGTCCGTGGGACTCCTCCTCTGGCCGAAATTCGGCGGACGAACTGTCGTCACTCAGGTTCAACGTCCCGGACTTCAGAGCCAGTTGACCGTGGCTCAACCCCGAGGGGCGTTTGCCCTCGGGTACAGTTAGCAACTTCATCCCGATATTCTTCGCCGCGTTGTAGTCGCCGTCGTACTCTTGCCCACACTCGTTGCACGAAAACCACCCATCCGAACCGCGATTTGTAGACGATTGGTGGCCGCACCGCGAACACGTCTGCGACGTAAACGCGGGCGGGATGGGTTCGACCGAGATACCGTACTCGGCGGCTTTCCATTCGAGCATTTCCTGTAACTCGCGGAACGCCCAATTGTGCATCTGACGCTTGATGCGGTCGTTCCCGTTATCCATGTTCTCACGGATGTGGGTTAGCCGTTCGACGGCGATATACGAACAGTCGTGGGCGTCGGCTTCTTCTACGAGTCGCCGAGAAATGGTATGCAGGCGGTCCAAGACGAAGCGGTTTTCTCGTCCCGACAGTCGCGCAAGCGCCTGCGTTGCGGACCGAGTGCCTTTGGCTTGGAGGCTCCGGCGGACTCGGAAGTAGTGGTTCTGACCCCACAACAGTTCGCCACCATCGAAGAACGCGCCTGTACTGGTTACGGCGACGTTCTTCAAGTTCAAATCGACGCCCATCACGCGGTTGCCCTCCCGCTGTTCGACCTCTTTCAGGAGGACGATATGAAGGTAGAACGCGCCTTCGTCCTCGCGGTAGTGGAGCGTCCCCATCCGCTTCTCGTAGTTGTCGTCATCGAGGTACGACCGCTGGTAGTCACCGAGGACGTATTCGACGGCGACCCGTCCGTTAACCGTCGAGAGGGTCGCAGAACGGTCCTTGATGGTTAGCGTTCGTTTGTCGTAGACGGCGGACGGATCCGAGAATCGGGGGAGCGGACGGCTGTTACCCTTCTTCCACTCGGCGACCGTCGATTTGAGAGCTTCGACAGCTTTCGAGTAGGCGCGAACGCAGAGGTTCGATGTGAGCTCGAGAAGAACATTCTTCAGCGCAATTTTTTGAATTGGGCATGAGGCGGGCCGAATCGACGCCCTAGGGACTGCGACCGCTACGATGCCGGTTGGTATCGGTAAGTTGCGCCATAAAACGGAATCTTTCCCTCAACCCATAAAGCACGTAGGTTGGGTATCTCACCAGTTGCAACGCGGATTCCGAGGGGGAAAGTTAGCCTAGCAGAGACGTGAACGCAGCAGCTCCGAAGTCACCGACTGTACGGTTTTCCATCGTCACCTACGGTGTGAGGAAAAACATCATCAGGACGATCAGCCCTACCGATGGGGATACCAGAGCTGGACAGCCGATTCGATAGATTAATCAAACCCGCTATAACCAGATAATACTATCCGATTATGACTGCGGAAATGATATCGGTTGATTCCGAGACCGGACTGTGGTGGTTGTTTGGAATCCTGTTCGTCTTGATGAGTCTAGCCGTGTGGCTTCCGGTCGAACCAATCGTTTGGGGGCTCCCGCTCTGGGCCGCTGCAACACTACTATTCATGATTACCGCAGCCTTCATTGCGGCGATAGCCGGTGTCCGCTACGAATGGCCTCTCAGGCGACCAGTAGAGGATGAGAAACGGTGAATACCGTCGTCATCGGCATCATCGCCGTCTATCTCCTCGTGACGCTAACGATCGGCTGGGCTGGCTACGTCCGCACCGGATCGACGCCCACGGAGTACTTCCTCGCGGGCAACACGTTGGGGGTCGTGGTGTTTCCTCTCACGATGTTCGCAACACTCATGAGCGCCTTCATTTTCCTCGGGAGTGCCGGCTGGGGCTATCAGCACGGGATGGCGTGGTTCGCTCTGTTAGGTGTTGAGGCACTTGCCGGGATTCCGCTTGCACTCGTCGGGTTGAAAGTCTGGCGCATCGGCCGCCAACGAGGGTATCTCACCCCGACCGAATATGTCGGGGACGCGTACGACAGCACGACAGTGAAGCTCCTGATCTTGGGAGTGCAGTTTGTCTGGGCGATTCCGTATCTCTCCATTCAGGCGATGGGAGGAGGGCTCCTGTTCGAAACAATCACAGAGGGAGCAATCACGTTCACCCAGGGAGCTATCCTCCTAACGCTTGTCACGACTATTTATTTGGGTCTGGGTGGGCTCAGAAGCGTCGCCTGGTCAGACGTCCTTCAAGGTATTGCGATGGTCGTCCTGCTCGTCGCCGCCTTCCTCTATTTGTTTCCGACGCTGGAGCCCGCGGGGACGACCGCGATGCTCGCCGAAACCTCGAACCACCTCGAACCCAGCGGCGATCTCGGATTCTTCACGCCCGGCGTCTGGGTTTCGTTTCTGCTGATGAATACGATGGCGATCATCGCGTACCCACAGATGTTTCAGCGATTTCTGGCGGCCGACGGCGAACGGGCATTCCGATCGCTGTTGATCTGGTGGCCAGTGATGGTCATCGTGGCCGCACTAGTCCCGGTCCTGCTGGGGGTGTGGGGTGTCGTGACGATGCCTGGACTGGACTCTCCCGATACGATCCTCCCGGCGTTGCTCGCGGAGTACACCCCGGTGTGGATCTTCGGTATCATCATGGGTGGGGCGCTAGCTGCAATGATGAGTACCGCCGATAGCCTCGTACTGACGCTCTCTTCATTGGTATCTCATGATCTGTACCGGGCCCATCTCGCCCCGGCCGCGAGCGATCGTCGTGAGACCTGGGTCGGCCGTCTTACGGCCGTCGGCTTGCTAATTGGGGGGCTCGCACTTGCCCTGCCCCAGCAAGGAACGATCATCGACCTCGCGATATACTTCATTCAGGGGAACGCTCTCCTCCTACCGGCGTACATCGCCCCGCTGTACTGGTCGAGAGTGACTGCAACCGGCGCGATCGCGTCAGTCGTGCTCGGCCAGGGGTATTTCCTCGCGGCTACATTCGGCTCTGCACCCTCGTTTATATTCATGCCGTTCCTCCCAGCACTCGTGCTTGCATGTAGCGGTCTCGTTCTCGGATCGCTTCTCTCCCCAGAACCGGAGCCGACAGAGTTCACCGCCCTCCTCGAATCATGACTATGACCGGAACCACCTCGTGGATGAACCCGTACGGACCGGTAGATACGACCCTCAATAAGTGGACGCGACGGGTGATCGAAACACACTTTGACCCCGACACCGGGACGCCGTTTTGGCTCGATTGGCAGGAGGCGCAAGGGATCGACGTTCGCGCCCGCGTCACCGGGTTCGACGACCTCACCGATATCTTCGAGCCGTTCGACGAGGACGTTCTCCGGACGCTGCCCGTCGAGCAGTTCGTACCACGCTCGCTCAATGGGGAGCGGCGCGTTTACGAGACCGGCGGAACGACCGGCGCCCCGAAACGGGTTCTCATGCGGGATTACTGGCGCCAGCAGGCGCGCTGGATGGCACGGGTCCTTGATCACTGGGAGTTCCCGACGGGCAACGTCCTCGGGGTCGCACCGCCGGGCGGTGCGAACAATGCCGGGACCTTCGTCCAGCATCTCGCGCATGAATGGGGTAGTCTCCCCTTCCACGTCACAATGGATCCACGCTGGGCGAAACGCCTCTCCGAGCGTCCGTCCCGCGAGGAGTTCGACGAGTACGTCGATCACCTGCTCGAACAGGCCGAGCGCGTCCTCGGTTCCCAGTCGATCGACGTTATGTTTACTACGGCCCGCCTGCTCGAGCGACCCGCGGTCCGGGATCTGGTAGCTAATTCGGGGATCGACGGAATCATCCACGGCGGAACGTCCCTCGATAGGGACACGTACCGCGTCTTTCGGGAGAAGTGGTACGCCGATCAGACGCTCGTCGGCGAGTACGGTAACACTCTCATGGGTGTGGCACCGGAGGTACCGCCCACGATCAGTGCCCCTGAGGACCGCGGATACCATCTGGACTACGTCCCGTGTTACCCGCAGTTTGTTCCCGAAATCGTCGACGATGACGGCGGCCTCGTTGACTACGGCGAGCGAGGGACTGTTCGACTGACGGTGCTCAACAAGGAATTTTTCCTCCCCCTATTCGAGGAGCGTGACGTCGCCACGCGAATCCGCGGAACGGATCCATTCCCCTGGGACTGGGTACGGACGCCCGCAACGGGAGAAGACGCCGAACAGAACGCGGTAGAGGGGGTGTACTGATGGTGCCGTTGCCGGCGACTGGTCACCGATACGGGCTTGATCCCGCGGGAAAACGTCTCGCTCCGCCCGCGACCACGGCCGCGGCCGCAGTAAAATCCCCTCAGCCCCAATTCCGGATCCGCAGATCGGTGAACGGGCACTGATGCTCCCCGTCGTCTCCAGTGGCGAGACCGAAACGGCTCGCACCATGCTTTTCGAGGCGATCGGTGGGGAACCGCTCTACGAGGTGGCGCGAACGCCCCACGTCACCGTCCACGACGCCGTCTTGACGGCACGCGAGGACGGCTTCGACGCGTTGCAGGCGCTACCGGTAGGGACCCTGCTTGATCGGATCGCGACCGCCGGACAGCTGTTCGTCGACGAGGGCGCGCCGGCGGCAAGTTCCACTACCTCTTGTGTCCCGTTCGACCGATACCAGCGAAGCGTCGTCAAGGCGACGGGGCTGCCAGCGGGCTGGGTACGGACGAGCGCTCACTGGCTTGCGTTCGGTCTCAGACACGCCGCCGAGTCGCTGCGTGCCCAGTCGCCCACTGGCGCCCTCGATGTGTACGACGACCCGGCCTACACCCGGGAAAGCGACGTCGGGTTGGCGTTCACACCTCGTGTGCGGGTCCTCGGTGGGATGATGCCATCGAACGATCCCGCAGTGTACGCTTGGCCGGCTCTCGCGCTTGCGATGAAGATACCGATCGTCCTCCGACCATCTGACCGTGATCCCCTGACGGCGATTCGACTGGCCCGCGCTCTCCGGGGTGCCGGCGTCCCCGAATCGGCGGTCCACGTGCTCCCAGGCGATCGGTCGATCGGTAAGACCGTGTGTCGCGAGACCGACCACGCGATAGCGTTCGGCACCGAAGACGCGGTAGGGTCGTTTCGGACTGAGCCGAGCGTCGAGACGTACGGGCCGGGACAGAGCATCGCCGTCCTCGCCCGTGAGCCGACGGAGCAAGAGCTAGATTCCCTCGCCCGTGGCGTGCTCCGTTCGGCCGGACGGGCATGCTACTGTCTCACTCGGATCGTCGCGACGGGCGAGTGTAACGGCGACGTGCTGGCCAAGCGGCTCGCCCGTCGGGTCACGGAACTGAGCGGACCGACATACGGATCATTAATCGACGAGCAGGCCACCGTTCCGGGATTCGCCCCGGATACGGCTGAACAGGTAACTAACGCTATAAGGCGTATTCCGGGACAGGACGTCACCGCTGCGTACTGCGAGCAGCACCTCGTCGAACGAGACGGTATCGCCCGGTTGCGTCCGACTGTCTTTCGAACGGATACGCTGGTCCCCGAACTCCCATTCCAATTCGCCGGCGTTACCGACCGCGAGTCCGACGCCGTCGTGCCCCCCGATGGCGCCTACCTTGCGGTCGTGGTCGGGAGCGACGACCTCGAACGAACGCTGGTCCGCTCGCCAGCGATCGCGAACGTGTACGGCGGGCGGTACCCCGCGTCCGTCGATCTCCGGGAAACACACGAGACATATCTCACCTCGTTCCTCTATCGGACGACAACCTACGATCCGAGCTGATCGAGTCCCGAGCCGCCCGTAGGGTTCGATTGGTGGCGGCCCGTGCTCAACTGAGCGACATCCCGCCGTCGACATGCAATATTTCGCCGGTGATGAACTCGTGGGTCGCGAGAAACCGCACTGCGGATGCGACCTCCTCCGGCGTCGCCTCATACCGATCGAGGAGCGTATCAACGGTGTGGTGGCCACGAAACCGACGGTCCTCGAGCGAATCGGTGATCGTGTCGTTCATCGGGGTGTCTACCGGTCCGGGTGCGACGGCGTTGACGCGGACGCCATCTGGGCCGACTTCCCGCGCGAGCGATCTCGTAAATCCTAGCAGGCCCGCTTTCGCGGTCGCGTAGGTCGTATCGACGGTACCGTGGACCGCCGCGACACTGCTGATGTTGACCACGCTTCCATCGTTCTCTCGAAGCAATTTGATCGCCGGTGTCGTGACGTTGATCGCGCCCTCCACGTTAACTGCGAGCACGTTCCCGATGCTATCGGGTGCCTCCTCAACCGGCCCGGGATTGACGGCCCCCGCGCCGTTGACCACGACGGCGACCGGCCCTAAGGTGGCTGCTTGTTCGACGAGTGCAGCCGCCTCTTCGGTATCGCGGATATCGGCCTGGACGATCGTCGCTCGCTGACCGTGCTCTCGGACCGCTTCGGCAGCCGCTTTCGCTCCCGCTTCGTCTCGATGGTATGCGACAGTGACATCGAACCCCACCCGGGCGAGCGTCGGAGCAACCGCACGCCCGATCGCACCCGAGCCACCGGTCACAAGAGCTGTATCACCGTTGGGCATGATAGACAGTTGCCAAAGTCGGCACCTCTCGGATTAATCCCGTCGATTTCTGGGACTCCGTCGAAATGACTTTAGACGCTTTTCATCGCGATATTTATCGTATATGTTTACGGAAGATGGTAAATAAAGAGATGAAAGCCAACTACGCGTATCCGCCTGCTTACTTCTGAGAAGTGGGCTACCCGTCGATTCATCGTCAGAGACACGGTCACGAACCAACCGGCCGTTGTCGTTCGCCAGTAGCTTGTCGGGAAGTTCGCTTGACGGCCTTTCGAGGAGTACTGTAGTGATTCTCGGATTGTAGCGCCTGCTCCAAAACCTTGTTCAACATACGGAATGGGCAAAGAATTTGAGCTTTACAGCCACCAATGAGACACGCACAACGGACCGACAATTCACGCCGACGTTTCGATCTGTTTCGAAATGGTGGCGATCTCATTCTTAATGAAAAGCTCAGATAGTGTTGAACAAGGTACTGTATGAAGAGTCTGATTGAGATAACCAACCCAATCACACCGTGGTGTGATATGGTTCCGAAGGCAGAACCAGAGAAATCGTTTCTCCTCCCTCTACTACTACTATAACGGGAAGAGGGTGTTCGGAGTTGTGACTAGGAGAGGAGGGCTTACCCGGGGTGGTCGTCTTCGACTTTGCTCCTTGTTGTTGTCCCGTTGTTAGGACATCACGCTCTCCGTAGGGGCGTGCTCACTATCCCGATCACAACGATCGTGATATCGCTCGGCCGCCTCTTCGTCGACGACAACGAGCTTCTTCCCGCGACGCTTCGTCTGTTCGACGTCGTCTTTCCCGAGCTTCTCAAGGAAATCCATAACGCGGGCCACAGTTTGGGTGTGGGGCTTCGAGCCTTCAGCGGCGGTGATGACCTTCGCGATCGTCTGACTATCGAGCACGAGCCCAGCAGGCGTGTGCTTGACGCTCGCTGTGACTGAATTGGGACGCACCCCAACGAGATTGCCGACGAATGAACTGCACTGTCTCATTTCCTCGACGAGTGCCAGACCGTCTAAAGAGAAACGGTTGAACGGTCAGTGAGAATGTTTCTGAAAGTGTCCCCATCACTCCCGGAGCCCCTCTTAGAACCCATTTGGTGAGCTCCGCACTGTTCACTTTCACCGCGGTTGGCGCGTGTTTTTGACCATAGGAGACCTTCAGTTAATTGGAGCCTGTCACACGCTCCATACCCTTCACTGCTAACGCCAAATAGTCCTAGAGGGCGCCTGAACAGCCCAGTCTACGAATAGCGATCCAGAGTGAACGTTACCGAGCGCGGACGAACTTGTCCAGCACATCGGGACAAGAGGTAGACGGTAGTTGCTATCGCTGGGCGTCACGAACGGTTTCACTATCCAGAGATGAGCACGAACGCCAAATCACCATCGTACAGAGAACAGAGGCGCGATCACGACCATGACCAGCGGGTCTGTCGTGCCCCGAACTGCTTTAGCTGTGAAGACGTGCAGCTCGTGCAGGCGTTTGGCGAACCATCCCCGCTCTGTCGCTCCTGCCGCCAACTCTATTTGGGGGTGAGTTCATGAGCTCAGAAAAAATGCCGTCCGAGCTAACATCACTTGAGCGCGTACCGCGGTGGGAGCAACAAGCAGATCCTCGCCCGGCGGACTGTGAGTGTCTCCCGACGTTCAATGATCTCTCCTGTTGGCCCTGCTACCGAGACGGCTTCAGGACGCCAAATCCCGATCCTGAATCGGATGCGTGAGGGCAGTGTTCAATTCTCATCTCGACCAATGGTAGACTTCTATTGAATGGTATCCTATCAAGTCAACTGGCCAGTTCTTTCTGACCAGCCTAGTACTGTCGATTGACATCCTCGCACGCCCTAAAGGGCGTGGAATCCCCAGCATGGGGAATCCAGCCTGCTACTGGAGAGGTTTCAGCCCCACTCTCTGAGCGTCGTCTGTGCGGGTTTCGCACTCGGCTCGGGGCGGGCTGTGGCACTGTCAAGGGTGCTCCCATCCTGAGGCGAGTCATCGCCTACCGATTTCCAAGGCAGGCTCTCTCCCCACGGGTTGACGCGACCGGCGATGTTCGCCGCCGCGTTGATGTCCGCTTGGTACTCCGAAACCCAACAATCACTATACGTACAGCGGAACTCGGCTTGCGATCCGCGCCGACCGATGTGACCGCAAGCGTGACACATTTTCGACGTGTACGCCGGGTTCACGAATTGAACTGGGATACCGGCGTCGACCGCCTTGTCCTCGATTCGGTCGGTGAGGCGTGCGAACGCCCAATTGTGGAAGCGGCGATTCATCCACTTGCCGTAATCGAGATGTTCGCGGATATACGAGAGATCTTCGAGAACGATAACCGGCGAGTCGAACCGGCGGGCGTATTCGACGGCTTCTCTGGACGCCGTCTCCACGATGTCCGTGAGCGTGTTTTGATAGTGGTCGAAACGCTCGTCTACTCGCCATTGTTCGGCGTCACGCTCTTGAAGGCGTTTCAGCGTCGTATGCATTTCCTTTCCGAGGGTACGGTTGGGTTGGAGTCCCGTCCTGACAGGCACAGCCCGTCAGGAGCTTGGATTCGCCGATGTCGAACCCGACAGGTGTCGGGTCGTCCGACTGCTCTGGCTCCGCGACGGTGTAATCGACAGTGACGTGGAGCACCCAGTTCGTTCGGTGCTCTTGCAGCCGGAACTCACCGACCGTCACGTTCCCGGCGAACAAATCACCCTACAACTCGCGTTGTTTAGGATTGATACAAAGCGGAATCCAGAAGGCGTTCCCACGACCGGCTTGTGGAACGCGCCAGCAGAACTCGTGTTCGCGCTCCTTGGAGTGGTCAAACGACCATCCACGATTCGTGAAGCGAACAGGGTGATCATCCTGAATCTCGCGGGCGTTGTGCGTCCGCCGAAGATTCGGGACGTAGTTCTTGAGCGCGTCCTTCGCGTAGGACGTGAGATCGTAGCCGGTAACGACATCGTTGACTGCCGATTGCGTATCCGCGCCACTCTCAAACGCTTCGGAGAGAGCGCGGCGGTACGTCGCCACGGTTCGCTGAAGTCGTTGCTCTTTGCCCGTAGTGGGCGGAGCAAGGGTAGCTTCGAGCGTTTTCGTGGCAGTGGTTTTCCGCGAGGTCGTCACATCGTTGGCGAACTCGGAGTTGACAAAGTGTTTGTATTCAAGTTTAATATTATGAAAAGAAAATCTATGTTCTACCCTTCGCTACTCTCTTTTAATCATCCGTGGCTTGTGGGGCGAGTTCGATTTTCTTCGTACAAGCGTCTTGAATAGCCTCACGGGTATAGAGTAGTGGGAAGTACTCACCGTTGACGAACATTTCGAGTAGGTTGTCGTAGAACGGGCTTTCAGGATCACCAGATTGACCAGGCACACTCATTGCCAGTGAATTATCCCATCCGCCAACATCGATAACCATCCGCCACGATGCGCCAGAGGTCAATTGGAAGTCATCGTTGTAGTTGGCGTTCCATACGGTGTACCCGCTTCCTCCCATTGGCTCTGGTCCAACGTTTAGCGATTCGGCAGCCTCTTCATCGACACCAGACGACATTGCATGCTCGAAGAACGCCTTCTTCAAGTCACCCCATGCCCACTCATCTCGATTCTCGCCAAGTAACTCCTCAACCTCATCAAGTGCATCAGCAAGTGTCGAAAGTAACAGCTCATCACGAGTGGCAACTGGATCATTGCCGAAGCGTTGCTCGGGCTCCTCAACTGCCTCAAGAAGGACGCGGACATCACCCGTCCCAATGTGATCAAACGCCTCTTTCCCGATGAGTTCAATGGTCACTGCTTCTTGGAGGTGCTTCTCGAACCAGACTTCTGCCAAGGCTGCCTCGCCCGAATCAGCATCAAGAACAGCATCCCACGCTGTAAGCCAGTCGCGAGCTTCGACCAACCGATCTTCATTCGGGTCGGTTTCAGCAAGCGCTTCGGTAATGATCCGAATGGGAATTGAGAGGAAATCCGTCTGAAGGTCAGTCGAATCCTCAAGCGAGTGCGTATTCTCCTCGTCAAATTCGCTGAGAACTTCTGCGATTCGCTGGTACCGATATGGCGCTACCCACTCAAAGCCGATTGGCGGATCGTCTACCGGATAGTCGTCAGGGAGATTGAAGTGGTTAGCGGTCGCAATCCAACCTCGATCAGGATTGACCTCTCGTGGTAGATTGGACTGATGTTGGTAGCCATCCCACTCATAGCGGCCGTCCCCAGGGACTGGTAGCAACCCATCCCAGTTGGGCCGAACGGGTGTTCTCCCGCCTGGGAACCATCCGATATTTCCATCCGTGTCGGCAGCAACTTGATTCTCCGGCGGCGCGCCCCATCCCTGCATGCCTGGTGTGAGTTCGCCCTCCATTGCGTCTTGGAACTCATCAATATTCTCAGCACGCATATATCCAATCCCACCGAAGTAGGCCGTCGTGCCGGGATCTGTCCAGACAGTTCGGACCGCGAATGCGATATTCTCGTCGGGATCCTCGTAAATCACCGGCCCATGTTGAGTGAACTTCAGTTCGACTTCTTGATCCTCGCCGTCTCTGATCTCGAACGTTTCCGTTTCCACGTCCATGGACTCCCAGTCGTCCTCGTAGCGGTACTCGTTTGGATCATCTGGGTTCGTCTCATAGACATACAGATCTTGCTGGTCGATATAGAAGATCGTGAGTCCGAACGCTGTATTCCCGTTGTGACCGATCGAAATCCCCGGAAGCCCCGGCTCGCCCGCTCCAATGACGTCAAATTCAGGGGAGCTGATATGCGCGATATATCGCAGTGAGGGAACGTTGTGAGCGCGGTGCGGGTCGTTCGCGAGAATCGGCCGCCCTGTTTCAGTGAGTTCGGGTCCGACCACCCAGTTGTTACTTGCAGATGGGATCTCCTCTTTCTCGTTCATCTGATCCGATTTGCCAGACGGATCCGTACCAGTCGAACCGCCACTGTTCGTGAGGACCGAGAGATCGTCAAGTACCTCGGGATTCCGAATGTCGTCCTCGTCGAATGAAACACTCGTATGGGACATGGTCGCCGCCTCAAAAACATCGAGAACATCTTCAGGAATGAGATCGAGATCGAGTCCATCCGGGATTTCGATTTCCCAATCTTCGGGGTTGAGCCACTGGCGGACCCGTTCGACATCCTCGCCGAACTCCCGGAGCGTGATCGCTCGTTGGACCTCACTTGAGACGTTGAGCGTAATCGCATGGACACGCATCCGAACGATGTCTTCTGGTTCCCAGCGTCGTGGTTCGTAATCGAGTGCCTTGAACTCGACTGGCAGCAGATCAGAATTCTCTTCGGTTTGATCGATGAACGCGTTAACGCCGTTGGCAAACCCGGTGGCGATAGTTTCTGCATCGGGCCCGTAGGCGTCCCACTCCTCATCGATATCACCGCGATAGCTGAAGAGGTGCGCACCACGATCGTGCTCGATCCATTCCTCACCAAATACCTCGGACAGTTCGCCTGACGAACGCCGGCGCCAAAGATCAATCTGCCAGAGGCGATCGCGCGCAGCGTTGAATCCCTGTACGAACGCGACGTCTTGGACATCCTCGGCGTACATGTGGGGCACACCCCACTGATCGACGAGAATCTCCGCGGATTCTTTTAATCCCTCGACTTCGTAACAGATTGAGTCGTGCTTCTCTGGCGTGTTTTTGGTGGCAGCAGCGGCCAACCCCCCCAGCTGGATCGCTCCGAGCGTACCGGCAGTAAGTCCGCCGAATGCACGGCGTGAGAGTGGCCATGTGCCGAGTTGATCTGCTTCTCTCCCCTGTTGAGATGAGTTATCATCTGCCATGTGGAGGTGAAACATCTTACGCTAACTACAAATAGATTTTTCGTATCATCTGCTCATTAAGCACCCGTAATAATTACATCCGTCTTGTTAGTTAGTTGCAATTATGTATGTGTATGAGTTAGTTCTCAGAAAGTCGCTTCTCAGCGATAGCCACAAGCCTCCTGTCCTAGTATTCCATCTGTTTGATCACGTCTTTTTCCAGTTCATTATTTAGACTGTATCCGTTCATCTAATCAGAGATTTCTGGTCGACCGCCGGCCCGATAGTAGTCAAGAATCGCTGCGTAACTGTCTTGCCGGCTCGCAGCGTCCGCGAGTGCATCCATGTCCTCTTGTTCAGCAACGGAGAGGACGGCCTGCCTATCGAACATATCGACCTCTCCACTCTGACGAATTGTTTCGAATTGCCGGATCGCTTCCTCGGTAGGTGTGTGTGGATCAGTATCGTGGTTGACCATGGGATTGTATATCTGTGATTGGAGATAAAGTTAATTAATTGACGTTAGTGGGTGGTATCTAGATCACCCTTTTTGGACGGAAATAGTCGGGAAGCAGGCCGCTGATTCATTAGCCAACATTTCAGAGACTATCGACATCGTCGAGCTTCAAGGCAGAGGCCGTATCTTCGGCGTCAAGCGATGCCGGCCATGGTGTTCACGAGTTGTTGGCCCACTGCTGCTCAAAAACAATAGGACTTTTAACCAGTGTGAAGGGTGAATGATATGTCATCTGAGACATACGATTCCGGTGGAACGGTGTCTTGGTGACGTTTCCGTTTGCACCAGTATTTGGCATCAATGAGAAACAACGCTACTCGTTCGCTGCTACTCCCAATTGTCCGGGACTGGTTATAGGGGGATCGCGGCGCACGAAAGAAGCTGATAAGCGTCCACATAACACAGGCTGCGAGCGCCCTGGCAGCGGAAAACGTCATACCAAGTGTTGCAAACGTGAACGCGTAGACTCCGCCAATAAGCATCGACGGAGCACTTGTTGCGAGTGGAACTTGAGCGTCCGAATCACGAAGTGTTGGAGCAAGAAATACGATCGAGAGACTACTGCCGATCATGAAAATAAGATCTTGCCACATCATGGTTGGATCTTGTTTGGGATAGTGGGGTGCTCTCGATTGTCCATCGGGCTCCATTCTGCCAGCGATAAATAAGTGTCTTCTGATTGAATCATTAACTAATCTTTACACAGAGGGTCTGTAGTGTCCGATAAGAACTGTTATTACACCACATATGATAGTATAACTAGAGGATTGCTTCTGGGTACTCGAGATCACGTACAGCAAACGAACGACGCCGTACAACTGTTTTCTCTTCGTTCATAAGGACTATTACACGTGCGATAATCCGGTCGACAGCGAGGCGGTGGAATCTACGTATCGAAGAGTACGAACCAGCGGCTAGGACGAATACAACGAGACGCCGTGGTTTGCTAGTGGGTGGATAGGTTACTTGTCTATTGGAGGATCGAATGCCGCATTCACACTGACTTCATGAATTGGGATTGGTCCGTAGCCATGCTCTTCGAACCAGGCTTGTGCAGTTTCGGCAGCATCTCGTGTCCGATAAAGCGTCTGCTGCTCACCACTGTATTGTGGAATTTTCACGAGATACATCGATTCTGGAGGGGTAGGGGCGTCCACACAATCCCTTGCCGTGCACGATCTTAGCTATCTCGATACCTTCGTTTGAGAGCTACCATGTTGAAAAATACAGAGGAACACTAGTGAGGATTCAACTACCCTGGCGTGAACGCCGGACTTGACGTGAACTCCCGTTCAGGCCGAAATATCGGCAGACGTAAATCCGTCATTCACGTTCAACGTTCCCAATGTCAAGACTAGTTGATGGTTGGCCCGTCGACGGACCATTGTTGTGCCGGGCTCCGAATTACCCGCTGCGGTCGATAGTGATGACCTGATTTTCGATTGTGTATCTCTCGGCGCTGCTAGTGCAGTTCTGACCTTGTGCAACAAAACGACTCCTCTGAGAGAGATCGTTGCACAAGGTCGGTTCTGATCACACCGTGGTGTGATATACTTCCGAAGATAGAATCGACGAAACCGTTTTTCCTCCCTTTACTACTACTATAACGGGAGGAGGCTGCTCGGAGTTGTAACTAGGACGGGAGGGCGTACCCGGGGTGGTTGGTTCAAACTATGCTCCCTGTTGTTGTCCCGTTGTTAGGACATCACGTCTTCTGCGGGGGGTTGCTCAATATCCCGGTCACAACGATCGTGATAGCGGTCGGCCGCCTCCTCATCGATGACGACGAGCTTCTTCCCGCGACGCTTGGTTTGCTCAACGTCGTCTTTCCCCAGCTTCTCGAGGAAGTTCATGACACGGGCCACAGTTTGGGTGTGAGGCTTCGACCCTTCGGCGGCAGTGATGACCTTCGCGATCGTCTGACTATCGAGCACGAGCCCAGCAGGTGCCTTCTCGGCGTAATCCTGTACGTCCTGTGCGATGAAGCGAGCACGTTTTTGATTGGTCGTGAGCTCGCGATTGGCGACGTGCTCGGGAAGCGTACAGATGCGTTCTAACGGTGTCTCCGTAGTCGTGGTCTGGGAGCCAGTCTCCTCGGCGGCAACGGTGGTGGTCTCCGTGGGCGTCTCCTGGAGCGTTGTTTCTAACTCTTGGATCTGGTCTTCGACGTCGGTGATCCGGCCGCGAACGTCAGCAAATTCCGAGCCGGCAAAACGCTTGTACTCGGTGAGCTCCGCTTCCAGCTCCTCAATCCGGTCGTCTTTGCGATTAAGTTCGGCCTCGAGTTCTTCGACCCGATTGGTGAGCGCTTCGAGTTGTTCGGAGATGGACTCGAGCGTTGGTTCCTCGGTCGTCGCAGGCTGGTCGGTGGCGGTGCTCTCGGTACTCGTTGTGGGTTCAGTCATTAGAAATGCGGTGTGTCGCAAGTGAGACGATCGGACCCGTCTCGTGGCTGGCGAACGATCCGAACGCGTGGCTGCGTGGCCGTACCTACACTCAAGACAAGGACTGGGACAGGCAGGGCTCTCGATGGGCGTGCAGCGCTGGCGCTGTGTGAGAGCCCGCCCATTGCTGGCGCGGGTTACTCCTGGCTTTGGTGGAGCTGTGTGCGAGCGCCCGTGCGTGTGGCCGGACTGGTGGCGCGCTGGGTCTGGGTGATTACAGGGTCGCCGTCGGGATCAGTCTCCTCGGCGGCGTCAGTGGGATCACCCGTACAGGCCCGGACGTGTTGGGGCCACGCGCTCATCCCAACCTGAACGTTGCAGTGGGGACAGGGCTGGGTTGCCTGTTCGCCCTCGCGGGCGATCTGGCAGTTCCCGCATTGGCGGGCTGTGCTTGCCTCGGCTTCCGCGAGTGGAACGGGCGTGTACTGGGCGTCGCTAGTGCAGTTACACAGCGGCTGACCCTCCCCGTCGTCGATGTGATAGACGGCGCTGGCGGGGTTCTGGATGTGCGTGTCCCGGAGGAGTGCTGTCGGAGGGTCTTCGTTGTGGGCTTCGGCAGTACCTTGGCTCGGGGCGCTTGTGTCGAGTGTTATGATTTCGCCGAGTGTCGGGAACTCGCTTTGGGTGCGAACGTCCAGCGTTCGGGTGAGCCGGGTTTGGAGGAGGTGTTCGCTCAGGCCGAGTGTCGGGCTGGTAAGTTCCTCGGGGGTGCACTCACGACAGTAGCAGCGTTCGATGGCGAACGTGGGGGCGTCTTCTTCGCGAGCGACGTAGATCGTGACCTGTTCGCCTTCTCTAAGGACTCGGTTGCAGGCGGTGCACTCGGGGTTGGTGTCGGAGAGGCGCGCGCCGGCGAACAGTTGGGTACTGTTGGTGGGGATTTCGGTCAGCATCGCTCGGCCACCTCACACTCGGCGGCGTGGAAGGTCTCGCGGTGGAGATCCTGCTCGCGGATGGATTCGCGATTGCAGGCCTCGCAGCGCCAGTAGGTAGTGGCGTTGGCGACTGTCGGGGGTTCGTGGTGGGGACCGGTGATTCGGTTTGGTTGTTCGGAGGCGATACTGTTTTCTGCTGTTGAGTTGCTAGTGCTCATTGCTGGTTATCCAGCACGAGAGGTCGGTGTCATCACCACCGGCCTCAGAGATTTCTGAGGCATCCCGTGCTCAGTTGTGTCTACGAATCATGCTTACTTAACCCTTAGGGTCTATGGGATATAGAACAAGGATTATACACTAAGCCATTGCCTCTTTAGGTGCAGGTAGATTAATCCTATCTGAGATCGAATGCTCAGCGATGATGATTTAGGGCCGGCGGATGAGGCGCTACTCGATATGCTAAGTGAGGGTCGAGTCACTGCACCGTATGCAGCCGATGAAACTGGATATAGCCTCCAATATGTTCGGGATCGGCTCGGTCGATTAGTTGAGCACGGAAACGTACGTAAGCTGTATGAAGGATTATACGAACTCGCCGAAGACCCGAGATCTTGACTCCTTCAAAGCAGTAATGACCGGCTTCACGGCCGTTCTCAATGTCGATAGAAGATGATGATTCTGACGTCCGTGTAGTAGGTAGTCTCTTGTGAGTAGATGTTAACTTGTCTATTAAATGCGTCTTGAGCAAGAAACGAAACGATTAGTAGAACGATTTGCTTCAGAGCCAGGGATCGAATCCGAAGAATTCGACTGTAAATCGAAGGAGATAATTGAGAGTTCGAACGGTAGAAAAAAACTCGTAAAGGTGCTCTCAGCGATGGCTAACCAAAACGGAGGAATGGTGGTTATTGGCGTTAGGAAAGTATCGAACAATAACCTGCTTATTCAGGGGTTCTCAGTTGATTCAGAGGTTGTTCAACACATTACCCACTCCGCACTCGAATACACAATTCCACCTATCTCTAACTTATTAGATATCAATTTTATTGAGTATTCGGGTAAACGTCTCCTTCGTATTGACGTGGGTAAAGCTCGAGAGAAACCCGTCCAATTCAAAGAAAACGGGGATTATGTTCCTTGGATTCGCGTTGGAGATGGGATGGATGAAATGACTAGCGACCAGATTCTGGCATTCTTCCAAGCTCGTGAACGCGAGGAATACAGTTTGTTCTCCTCTGAAATCGAACATCGCGTTAACGTCAAGCTCGATATCGATTTACAAGAAGATGTACCCTCGCTTCAGTCTCCTTCAAATTGGTTGATTACAACATCGGAGGGGCCGTCAATGGTCGTCTTTGGAGAAGCAGGCCTCTCTCACGACTTCGGAAAGTCTGTCCTCTATCACGTAGAGGAGCAAGTTCACGCATCATCTCCTGAGGAAATATCGGAAATATTTGATGTGCTGGAACAAACCACCGGTATTAGCCTGCTTCCTTCACGAGTAGGCTACGCAATTAAACTGGGCGACCGCCAAGTGATAGGTCGAGGGCATCGCTGGTTCGTTGAGGACTTGGAAAAAATCGCTGATACAATAGAGCTGTTAGAAGCGTCTCACGGAGAAGAACCCATCTCCGATGTCTCTAGTAACCCATCTCCTACTGCGGTAGCCTATGTGAGTTGTGCTGCAGGTATCTTTTGGATCGAAACCCAATGGCAAGGAGACCAGTTTTCAAAAACAAAATGTGGTTTTGTGTTTACTGACATTCCATTTGACGATAGTGGCTACCAATCGTTCTTTACAAGCCTAGACAGGCGGCCCGAGGTGTATGAACAACGTCGAGGTTTACAAATGCTTACAATAGCAGGCGATTCCCAATATCTCAGACAACCTGAAATCATTGATATCTTGCAATATGATATCAGTATGGGACAATTCCGGTAGCGCTCACCCAGGACATGGTTGGACCGATCACTCAATCGGTTACTGATGCTGCAAGAATGCTCGACGTTATCGCTGGGTATGATCCAGAAGATCCGTCAACCGCGAAAGGGGTCGAACATATTCCCGATAGCTACACGGATTATCTCAATCCGACTGGCTTGGACGGTGCCCGGATCGGTATTCTTCGAACCGTTTTCAGTAGCGGCCCTGAATCCGACCCAGTCGTTGAAGTCGCTGAAGAGGCTATTGGTGACCTCAAAGCATTGGGCGCGAAAACGATTGAGGTCGATGCAGAGATCGATGTCGATGAACTGATTGACTCGTTCTACGTGGGGAACTTCGAGCAACAAGAGCGGTTCAACGAGTATCTCGATAGTCTTGGATCAGGAGCCCCAATCGAGACGTTCGAAGACTTCGTTGAGGCCGACGAATATCACGAGTCGCTCGAATCCGGATTACAGGCTGCATTAGAAATCGAATCGCCAACGGATGAACCGGAGTATTTCAAACGGCTCTACCGCCGAAATCAGTTCATAGAACGATTGTATGACATTATGGCCGCAGATGAGCTGGATGCGTTTTTCTTCCCGCATCAAAAACAGCTTGTTGCCGAGATCGGCGACGATCAGTAGGTCGGAATGGGTTCTTGAGTTCAGGAACGGGCTTCTCCTCAATCACTGTGCCGGGCGGATTTTCGGAAGGCGGGGTGCCTATCGGTATGGAGTTCCTCTGCCGACCATTCGACGAACCGACGCTTCTGGAGGTTGCATATGCGTATGAGCAGGGAACACAGCATCGCCAGCCACCGGAGGAGTTCGGCCCGGTAGCGGAATAATTCTGTAGATGACGTAATTCGGCAATCATCTGTATATGTTAGATGATTACTATATAGATGAGGAAAGCGAATACAGCCAATCTTCATTCGTACTATAACAATCCCGAATTTGATAAATAATTAATATTATAGAAACTCAGTTTTATTGTCATGGATTAAGATGTGACTCCATGGGTCGAGATACAGCAAGCGACGATAACCCAACAAATAATCAGCGACATCCGAGCAGCAGATATGTCGAAGGGAATACGTTCTCAGAAACAATCGGAACACTCGCTGGTATTGCTACGACAGTCATTGAGTCGGTAAATACCGAAATAACCGGAGATCAGCAGACCATTCCGAGGTATCCATATCGGCGTTCAATCTCGTTCTTGGGGCCACGTGCATACTCTGAGGTTGAGAATTCAGTACTCACCGGTGGAGAGGTGAAATTGACATGAGCAACACTGATCAGTCCGAAGAAAGAGACTCCAACGGTACTACTCGACGATCGTTCCTTGGCGGAATTGGTGTGAGTTCGGGTACCCTCCTGTTTGGGACACAATCCAACGTTGGTCTATTCTCCGACCTAAAATCGAAGCGTAATAGAGACACACAAATCCTGAAGAGACCGTCTGATTCACGCACACGGTGGCAATACGCTGGTTGGATGAAGGACAGCTTTGAGAACCTCTCCGAGTGGGATGTAGTGGCAGGATCAATGACTGCGGATACGTCAACATCACATGTTGGAGATCAAGCAGCGAAACTCTCCACATCCGGCAAAGAAGTGCGGATTGAGACATCAATTTCCTCAACTAACTTCAGTAACTACGATGTATCGATCGCTGCCAAACTAAAGGAATCAAACGCCGATATTGAGGTCCGTCTGTGTGATAGTCACGGAGAGTACGTAGTATACCGAAGCCCGCTGCGGGCGAATGACGGATGGTTACAGTCGAATATGGGTGTTTCCAGCGAGACATCAGACGTGGATATTACCGATATACAAACAATTCAGGTTCAGTTCATCGCAGAAAATGAAGGTATAGAGGGGTGGGTAGACAATCTCCGTTATCATCCAAAACCAGATGGTGCTCAGTGTGTACTGACATTTGATGATAGCACTATCAGCCACTACGAAAAAGCATATCCCATTATGCAAGAATTCGGATTTAGTGGCTTCGCTAGCCTTCCGACATATTACCATGAGAACGATGCCCAATTAGATATGATGTCGGGCGTAGCCGAGACAGATCAAGACCCCATGACGGTTGATCAAATGAGGGAACTGCAGAGACAGGGATGGGAGTTCGGATCTGAGATGAAAACTCACTCCCAGACTGCAGATCTCTCGGAGGAAGAGGTTCGTGAGGAAGTAAGAGATTCAAAGCAATGGTTGGTCGAGAATGAATTTATCGGAAACGTGCCAGCTATAACATATCCATATGGAAGTCATGACGAGACAGTTCTCGATATCACCGCTGGATATTATGGGATGGGGCGGATCGTTGATGATACCTTGAATCGTGCTACTCTGACAAATCCGCTCCACATTAGTGGGCACAGTGTATATTCTGATAATATTTCACGTACCAAGGAGCTCATCGATTTAGCCGTGAAACACAATCAAACAGCAGTGCTCAATTTCCATGGATTGGATGAGTATGGCTGGCAACCGGGCGGCGAAATGAGTTCTAGTGATTTCCGAGAGGTTTTAGAGTATCTCTACAACAAGGGGCCAAGTAGTATTCCAACCGTCTCATATTCGAACTGGTGGAATAATCTAGATCAATTACATAGCAACGTGTAGATAATACTGTTTGCTTCTCTACTCAGATTTGCATATGATTAGTTGATGAGTGAATAGAGAGAGTGTTAATATCATTTATAAATACATCACTCAAATCCACAAACATACTTGTAGCGGTTCAACGCCTACTCAGAGCGCGATCCGTCAGCCGTCCCACCTCCGTCTGTGGTAATGTCCGCCGTGTCCGCATCTGATGCCATGTTAACCCCATACTGTTCGCGCGCAGCAGGTGGGGAGACAAAGCCTTCTTCAACGTCCTCTTGGACCATGGCCCGAGAGCGGTCCTCTGGATCGCCATAGCCACCTCCACCCGGACTCCGAATACACACACGGTCTCCTTCCGTGACTTTCACATCGGCAAACTTGCTCGGTGAATCCGTGCCAAACGCCTCGTCAAAGGTCCGGAACTCGTCGTCATCGGAGCGCTCGACGGTGATCGAACTCTTCCCGCCTTTCTCGCCGCCCTTGAGTCCCCATGGGGCGTTCTTCATCCTATCGAACAGGGCCGAGACCGTAATTTGAGGAGCGCGAGCCTCGACGATACGCTCGATTCCAAGGCCACCACGGTATTCGCCAGGTCCGCCGGAATCCTGTCTGAGCTCGTACTTCTTCGTCAGCCATGGATACCGTGTCTCAAACACCTCTACTGGTGTGTTCCGACAGTTACCATTGACAACGATAACCGAGTCATTCCCGTCGCCGTAGGGGCGACCGCCCCATCCCATTCCCTCGAGATGATAATTGACGTAGGGCTCGCCTGTGTCGGGGTGTTCGCCGCCAAACAGGAAGTTCATACATGTCGATCCATCAGCTGCGGCCACCTTGTTCGGAAGCGGCTCCGCCATCGCCCGGTATATCGTGTCAACCATTCGGGGATGCGTTTCCGTATTGCCACCGACCTCGGGTTTTGGGTAGTCCACGTTCGCAATCGTTCCAGGAGGTGCGATGACGTGAATCGGCTCGTAGGACCCCTTGTTCACCGGCATATCCCCTTCGCCGTCGTACAGCTGAAGAATAGCGTTCCAAGTGGCTGAACTTGTTACGCCGAAGGTGGCATTGATCGGACCGTCGGTTTGGTCGTCCGTGCCGTTCCAGTCAGCGATGACCTCGTCATCGCGGATCTCCATGTTCACGTGGAGCTTGAATGGACCATCGTTGATCCCGTCATCATCCATGTAGTCTACTCCCTCATAGGTACCGTTAGGAATGGACTCGATGAACGACCGCATCCGCCGCTCAGAGTAGGTCTGTACATCTTCGATAATGTCCGTGAATTCCTCGTCACCGTACCGACCGACTAGCTCTTCAAGCCGCTCTTGGCCGAGGTCGACGCTGCTGATCAACGCACGCAAATCGCCATAAGTGACCCGCGGCGTCCGGACGTTGTTGAGGATGATCTTCCAGATACTCTCGACATCTTCACCACCCTCGATGATCTTCACTGGAGGCAATCGATATCCTTCTTGGAACACTTCGGTCGCGTCGGCGGCGAATCCTCCCGGCGTCTTCCCACCTATCTCGGCCATGTGTCCAATACTTGCCGCGAATCCGACAAGCTCCCCGTCGACGAAGGCCGGTTTCATTACGAAGTGTTCTGGGATGTGACAACCACCTCGGTAGGGATCGTTGTGCAACACTACGTCACCTGGGGTGAATGCATCCTCTCCCAGTTCCTCAACGCACCATTCGACGATGAATGGCATCGCCCCGATTTGTGCGGGACAGAACTCTGCCTGACCAATCATTTCTGCATCAGCGTCGAAGACAGCACACGAGAAGTCTAGCCCCTCGTTGAAGATCGGTGAGTAGGCCGTGTTCTTCAAATTGATCCCCATCTCACGGCAGATGGAGACTAGGTTCTTCGAGACCGTGTTGAGGGTGACCTGGTCAGTCGTGATCTCGTTCGTCTCGTTTTCGGTAGTTGTGTCTGTCATCGGTCGTCCTCCAGTTCGATGAGAATGTTTCCATAGGTGTCCGTCTCAAACGTTGCACTCGGTGGAACGACCGTCGTTGCGTCCGTGTCTTCAATGATCGCGGGGCCGTCAGCAACTGCATTCTGCCCGAGCTCGTCGCGGTCGTAGATGTCGGTCACCACGTTTCCGGTCTCCTCGAAATAAACTTCTCGTGTCTCCTTGGCCGTCGAGTCCCTCTCAGGAAGCTCTTCGAGGGGTGGTGATTGACGGGGTTGCTGTGCTGTGGCCTTGAACGAGATGATCTCGATAACCTCGTCTGTGTTCTGGAACCCGTAGAGGTGTTCGTGCCGTTGATGAAACCAGTCGAAGAGTTCCGTAAGATTCTGCTCGGTCACCTCATCGAATCCGACTGGGACCTCAATTTCGTAGTTCTGACCGAGGTAGCGCATCCCCATGGCCATCGTCACGTCGGTCTCGCCGTCAAATCCTTCCTGTTCAAGATCCGTGATCGCACGCCGTGTGAGTGATTCGAATAAATTCTCGATCTGTTCGAGGTCGTACTGATCCGACCGCATTGCCATGGTCTGCTCGTAGTCGACACGACCATCAGCCATCACGAGTCCCGTCGCGCTCGCTACACCTGGATGAACTGGGACAACGATATTTGAGATACCGGACTTCCGGGCGAGTTCTGCGGCGTGAAGTGGCCCTGCACCCCCGAAGCTCACCATTGCGAACTGCTGTGGATCGTGTCCGCGTTCGACGAGCTCAGCCGAGAGCGCGTTGTACATATTGTTGTTCGTGATCTGCAGCACGCTCGCGGCGGCTTCCTCAGCGGACATTTCAATCTTGTCGCCGAGTTCCTCGAGCGTCTTGTACGCAGCCTCCTCGTCTAGATCAAGCTTACCACCGAGGAAGAAGTCCGGGTTGAGCCGGCCCAGTACCAGATGTGCGTCAGTGACGGCCGGGTTAGTCCCACCGCGGCCGTAACACGCTGGGCCGGGCTGTGCGCCTGCGCTTCGCGGCCCGACGTTGAGTAACCCACCCTCGTCGATCCAGGCGATCGACCCGCCCCCTGCCCCAATAGTCGCAATATCGATCATGGGAACGTTGATCGGCAGGCCGAACTCGAGCTCAAAGTTAGTGGTATAGTTCTGTTCTCCATCGGTCAGTATCGAGAGATCGCAGCTAGTCCCTCCCATGTCGATGCTGACCATGTCATCAAAACCAAAGCTCGATCCGAAGTAACGTGCGCTGACGACTCCGCCGGCAGGCCCGGATGTGATCGTGTGAACGGGGTTTTGTCTCGCGGCATCCGGGAACATCACACCCCCATTGGATTTCATTATCGCCGTATTAGTGATGTCGCGGTCGTCCATTCGGTGCTCAAACTCATCGATGTACGATTGCATGTCCGGCTTGAGATACGAATCGGCGAGTGTCGTACTCGCGCGCTCGTATTCTCGCCACTTCGAATAGACTTGGTGGGAGAGCGAGACCGTCGCATCCGGATTCTCGTCAAAAATAATCTCCTGTGTTCGCTGCTCGTGCTCCGGATTTACATATGAGAACAGGAATATCACCGCATACGTGTCGATCCCCTGTTCCGAGAGTTCTCGGACGGTCTCTCGGAGCCCCGCCT
The DNA here is from genome assembly GCF_000196895.1 of Halalkalicoccus jeotgali B3. Lineage (NCBI taxonomy): Archaea > Methanobacteriati > Methanobacteriota > Halobacteria > Halobacteriales > Halalkalicoccaceae > Halalkalicoccus > Halalkalicoccus jeotgali. The sequence continues at coordinate 240,372 of NC_014299.1, read as the reverse complement.
CGTCAAGCGGTTCGAGAACCTCACCTTTGTAGTTCACCCGCTCAGTGATCCCATGACAGTTCTTCCGCTCGACCAGCGGTTCTGGCTTATCCCACCGGAGATCGTAGTGATCCTTCCGGTTGATCCGCTGGATGAACGGTACGTCGGTGAAACCGTCAGTCGTGATGTAGCCGATCTCAGCCCCTGTCCGTTCTATAAGCGCATTCGTAGTGACCGTTGTTCCGTGGATTAGTTGCGAGACCGCATCTGTTTCATTTGTGATCGTTGACTCGTCAATACTGTTGACAACCCCGTCGATTGGATTCTGCGGTGTTGAAGACGTCTTGGTTATGGTGAGTGTGCCGCTTTCTTCGTCGATCGAGACGAAGTCGGTGAATGTCCCACCAGTATCGATTCCGACGCGATAGCGAGCTGGTGTTTTTGTATTGTTCATTCGGAATCACCTTCTCGACGGCGGTACTCCTCGACGCACCACTCCGAGCACACAGTAACACCGTCAATTTCGTGGTCGGTAACGAACATCTTCTTCCCACAGAGGGCGCATTTCGTGCCGGTCTCAGCGTAGTCTGTGTAAGTCATATCATACCACTGTAGCGGATAATACCTGTTTCAGGTCCACTCTGTATAAACTTATCTAATAAGAAACAAGACAAGAGTAGTATAAAGGCTATTTAGTCGAACAGCGATTATTCCTAGAAGATATGTTAGTACCGCTCAAGATCATCCCAGACAATAATGGAGTAATGTTTTTGACGCCATATTTACAGTGGTCGGTAACTCGGCGATCAGATGAGAGTTCTATTTCAAGAAACTCCATTAGCACTTGGAGAACAACATTGTAGTGACGATCTCGCGATTTGATTGTTGCTACGATTCCTCACTGTACCCCATGACCGGAATCCGGGTAGATTCGATCTCCAAATTGTCGGGACGGCGTCCTACCAGCAGTATCAAACGATACTCAATGTCCGCCGTTGGGGGGAGCGTATCTGTTGAACAAACAGACAATGGTTACTTCTCCAAGAGAGTCTACCTTGTGCAACATCCTATCCGAGAAACAATTTGTTGCACAAGATTCACTGCCTCCAAGAATCCTCGTCCTTACTACCCTCGCATACGCCTACCGTAAACCGATATACCTTGATGACGATATTATCCGCTCTTACCCCCACGCCTCGATCGACTCTACTCTGTACAGTAAACTTATATTGGTTCCTGTTAACACGACTGTAGAATGGCATCTGATGACACCTATCCGAATCAGCATCCCCTGGACCCACTGACTCCAACAGAAATCGAACAGGCTCGAGAGATTGTCGATCAGGGTACGGAGGTGACTGATGAGACACGGTTCATTGAAATCACTCTCGCGGAACCACCAAAGAACGCATTACGAGAATTCGAACAAACAGGCACCTCCCCTGTACGGCAGGCACGAGTAATCGTCCGCGATAAAGACGCGCAACGTTCGTACGAGGGGACCGCTTCGCTAGATGACGGAGATCTTATCGAGTGGACCGAAATCGAACGCGGACAGCCCCGGATGATCGGTGAAGAATTCGTTGAAGTCGAGGAGACTGTCACGTCCAACGCGGAATTCCGTGAGGCAGTGCAGAAACGAGGTGCCGATCCAGATCTTGCGATTGTTACTGCTTGGTCCGCCGGCTACGATTTTGTACCCGAGGATATTGATCGAAGCCGGCGACTCGCACATGGTATCGCATGGGTAAATGCTACCGATGACGATGAAGGGGCAGAAGCATATAACCGACCGCTATCAGGCATTCACGCGTGGGTTGATCTCGACGATCGCGAAGTAATCAAGATCGTCGATACCGGACCGAAGAATACGGACGTCGTGAACAACTTGAAGACTCACTACTACCGAGAAGACAAACGAGACCTCCGAGACGATCTCAAGCCCTACAACGTCGTCCAACCTGAGGGACCAAGTTGGGAGGTCGATGGGAATACCGTCGAATGGCAAAAGTGGCACATCCGCGTCGGATTCAATCACCGTGAAGGACTCGTTCTCTATAATGTCGCATATGATGATGACGGAGAGGAACGATCGATCCTCCGACGGGCGTCATGGCCCGAGGTCGTTACAGCATATAACGATTCGGATCCGGACCATGATTGGAAGGCACCGTTTGATGTTGGCGAGTACGGGATTGGTCGTCTCGCAAACTCGCTGACGGAGGGGTGTGACTGCCTCGGCTATATGCACTACTGGGATGCTCTCCTTAATGATGGTGATGGTGAGCCGCAAGTGATTCCCAATGCGATCTGTCTGCATGAGGAAGATTATGGGACTCTCTGGCGACACCATGATTGGCGTGTTGACGACGACGAAGTCCGTCGGAACCGGCGGTTAGTAATTTCATTCATCTCAACGATTGGGAACTACGATTTCGCGTTTTACTGGTATTTCTATCAGGATGGGAGCATCGAGGGACAGGTACGACTCACTGGGTGTAACGCAACTGGGTTACTCGAGACAGACCAACAGGAAACCGGGTATGCGGAAATGGTGGGTCCTAGTCACAAGTCAATGCTACACCAACACGTGTTCAACTGCCGGTTGGATTTCGAACTTGACGGCCGGAGAAACACAGTCCGTGAAGTGAACCTCAAATCTGTGGATTATGGGCCGGACGGATATGACCCAACACCCCATGCAGAGAGTGATCGAATGCGGCTGAACCCACACGGCAACGCCGCGTACGTAGAGCGAACGCGTTTCGAACGTGAAAAGGATGCCCAACGGATGACGAACACACACAGCGGGCGTTACTGGGAAATCATCAACGAGGATGTGCTGAACGAGGCAACGGCCAGTCCAGTTGGATATCGATTACGAGGTAAATCAGGGACGAACACGGCGTTTGCAATGCAACCGGGTTCATCAATGGCGAAACGAGCTGGGTTTGCGATGAATCATCTCTGGGTTACACAGCACGCTGACGATGAGATCTACCCTGCAGGCGAATATCCAAATCAAAATCCTGGCGGGGAGGGCCTCCCTTCGTGGACTGCTGAAAATCGATCCATTGCGAACGAGGACATCGTCGTCTGGTACAATATGTGCCAGACACACGTTGGAGTCCCAGAAGATTGGCCAGTTCTCCCTGTGAAAATGCTCTCATTCAAGTTAGAGCCGGCAGGGTTCTTCGAAGAGAATCCATCGATCGACGTCCCGCCGGAACACGCAATCAAGAACGTTGAGCACTGGAAGACGGAAAATCAAGAGTCGATGGACTTCGATGGTTGATTATCTCTAAGCCGAGCACCTGATCTAACAGTTCTCCGATTAGAGCGCTATTTTAGCAGTAGTACCAGCCATTGGAATCTCTTGATAGGGAAGATATTTGTGAGAAGAAATAGTGGTGTATGTTGGCTTTCAACATGGACCCAGAAATCAACGCTTGGATCGATGACCAAGAAGACGCAATAATTGACTTCCTTAGACAGTATATCACGTATCGCTCGCCAACCGAACAGGAACAAGAAGTCCAGCGAGAATTCGTTGAACCATTCTTTACCGATCAGATGGAATGGGACAGTATCGATATCGTTGATGTCTCGGAAGAGCAGGACCGGCCAAACATCAATGGTAGATTGAGTGGAAAGAGCGATGGAGAAGGGCGTACACTGTTATTTAACGGCCACTCAGATATTGTCGACGTTTCGGAAGAAGCTGCGGAAAATTGGGCAAAAGATCCCTGGGACCCTATTATAGAGGACGGTTATCTCTATGGTCGCGGTGCTAACGACATGAAGGGACCGAACACCGCGATGATATGGGCAGCAAAAGCGGTGATGGAAGCAGATACTGAACTGAGCGGTGATTTACTAATGAGTATCGTTGTTGGTGAAGAGTTGAACCAACAAGAATACGGCTCCATTGCAGCAACGGATGCGTTTCTCGAGGAAGGAATTGAGATTCCAATCTGTATCAATACAGAACCAACTAACTTAGAGATTCATACGAAGAGTGCCGCAACATTTGATTTCACTATTGAGATACAGGGCAAAGAAGTTCACACATCTCAGAAGAATCTTACACGCTATCCACAACGCTACGGGATTCCTGTTGGGCAAGACGTGGGTGTCGATGCAGCGATGATCATGGCCGATATTCTGTATGAGCTGCGTGATCTAGAACACCAGTGGAACCTCCGATATCGAGATCAGATTTACGGCAGTGGTGGGTACCAGACTCCAGATACGCAGGGTGTTGGTCCAATTGGTATCAATTGTACGATCATGGAGGCAGGAGATTACATCGCCGCAATTCCTGGGCATGCCAAAATTGAGGGGCATGTGTTTTATCCGCCGTTTGTAGACGATAGAGAGCTATGGGACGAAATGCAGGAAGTTGTGGAGACGCTTGCAGCAACAAACGACTGGTTGAAAGAGCATCCCCCACGGATGAGCTGGAAGAGTGTTTTCGACTGGCCGCCATATGAAGTGCCAGTAGATCATCCCGGATGTAAGGCACTTGGAACTGCGATTGAGGCGACACTAGATGAACAACCGGTGTATTCTGGATTTAAAGCAGTAGCCGACAATTCGTATATCCAGCATGAATGCGGTGTTGATACAATTAGTATGGGACCGGGGGACATTTCTATGGGCGCTCATGGGCCAGATGAACATATTCCGACAGAGCAGTTGATGAACGCTACCAAGGTGTATGCAGCCATGATCCTCGAGTGGTGCAATTGATACTTCGCGTTGTTGACTATCTACGTCGCAATAACGTACCGTTTGATTGAAGACTCATATACATAGAGTAGGGCGATACGCAGTGTATGCATGAGGTACAGCCAGTCCACGTCTCACGCGTGAAGCGAAATGACTCTCCAAGTGAGTGGTGGTGTCGATATCGACATCCTGACGGAACCAAACCGGATTTCAACCTTTATAGTGAGTAGGGCTCATCATCACCACGCATCTCGGACATCATTGTGGATCTCTGGAACAAGGACACAGTCACTTCTGGCGAGAAGTGAGGCTTGGTAGAATGAATATATCCCATGTTCAGTAAAATGGGATTGAAGGAATGATTTATCGAATAGTTTGATCTACACAGTATCATGCCAGACACTCACAGGCTCGATGAGCTTCGACATCCCCAGGTCGAATCATACTTAGACCGCGCAGAGACACCAACAGCGTTGATTCCAGTCGGAACAACCGAACAGCACGGCGAGCACCTCGCAATGGGGACCGACGCATTCATTCCAACAGAAATCTGCGAACGTATTGCAGAGGACGTTGACGCGCTTGTCGGCCCGCCGATAAACTATGGCGCATCAGACATGCACGCTGGATACGCGGGCATTACCTATCTCACGTACAGAACCCTCGCAACAGTAGTGCATGATATCGCATATTCGCTGGCCGAAGCCGGGTTCACTGATATCGTATTTCTATCTGGCCATCTCACTAATGACTGGGCAGCGAAAGTTGGGGCCAATCAAGCGTCACACGACTTGCCTGAAGAGAACTACGTGTATGCATTCCCCTATTGGGATGCACTAAGCGGTGACGACATGGAAGAGTACCTGTCATTCGATGCTGGCTGGCACGCAAATATCGGTGAAACGGCAGCAGTAATGGCTATTGATGAGGATCTTGTCGATCTCGAAGAGACGGCCTTTGATGCTCCTGATCTGCCGATGGATATTGAAAACCCTGCGGCACTGTTGGACCATCTACTCATTGGCAAGGGGGCGTACTACCGGATTAGTGAAACTGGCGTCTGGGGCGATCCAAGTGACGCAACTGCAGAACTCGGCGAAGAATACTTCGAGACGATTACCCATGCTGTCGCCGAACTCATCAACACGTTCCAAGACGTTCGCGACGAAATCTACCAGCGCCAACGCCCAGACCGTGCACAAGAGCAGTGGTAAGTTGATCGTCCACGAGACTCCTATCGAGGACGGACTACGGTCATAATTCGTCCTCATCAGGGGTGGGACCATTGATGATCCGTTTTTCTAGGACATCTACCGGCACAATCGGGAGACAGATATGGGATGGGCGTTCGTGATCGTGATAGATCGTCTGCTCAGCCGTTTTCATCTTTTCACCCGTGAGTCCCTCACCGGTGTTGAGATTCCGGTTATACCACGACAAATCACTGCTCGTCACGTCAATTCGGATCCGGTGGCCTGCTGCAAATACACGTGCGGTCGGCCATACAGCAATCTGCTAGGTATTGACAGCGCCTGGATCTAGAAGATCGACCTCCCAATAGGTATGGACATCTCGTGGATCAGCTTCGACATCCCCGATACGGCCGACGATAAGCAAAGTCTCACCCCGGCTTTGAGACTTCCTCAAGATCGTATGCACCCGGTGTATCCGGGTCTTTCCACCCTTTTTTCCCACTCCAAGATTCTACATCAAGACGATAGACAGCCGTTCGCCCGATTGACTCTTCAGTCATCTCCTTGTAATCCTCTCCTTTGGTCAACTGGGGAGCGAATTTAGCCATGAATCGTTCGAGAACACGTTGTTTCTCCGCCTCGCCAGTGAGGAGGTCAATGGTTCCATACGCGACCACGCTTGAGTACTCGACAGTGAAATTCACTGGCTCGTCAGCCGGGATATACCGCCCCTTTTCGCTCGTAGTGAAGGAAGCTCGCAGCCGGTCTCCGTTTTCGACGAGGCTGTACGCCCGTCCATCCTGTGCACCGTGCATGAAAATCACCCCTTTGTCGTCATCATAGACGAAGAGTTGTGTTACGAGGTGGGGAGAATTATCGTCGATAAGACCGAGAACACCCGTCTCTTGATCTGAAAGAAATTGAAGTATCCACTCCAAATCGTTCACCGCCTTTCCCTGATAGCGAATCGAATCAGAAACGTCCTCCGGAGCACTCTTGTCCATACAACGTAGAAAGATAATGATGTAGATAAATATTATGGGGCAGCTGATAAGAATAGCTGAATATTATTCAGGAACTGGTTAACAGCGGTGGTCCCGCCAATTGGCCTTCTTTGGGGACTTCAATAGTCTACGGCAGCCCTACCTCAATGATCGTACTTTTGCTGGTACCGGTATTGAAGGCTCGTTATGAGGAGTTCGAGACACTTGAGCTTGCAAAATATGCGCCTATATTTAGCACAGCTCCAAGCCGATCACCTCTTGAGGGTTCCAACAAAAACAAATTTGCGTCGATTCTGAAAATAACTACGTTCGAACTACTCGATCGACCAATGATTTCGGTGATGATCAACCGCTTTGTCCAGCCATGAATCGACCAGATCGGTCGGCTCGTCAAGCCACTCGAAGGGGTCGTCCATCCCAAAATGCTCTAGATCCACCCGTCGATCCAGAATGCCCTCGAATACACCAAGAGTCGCAAATGAGAGGTGGGACGGTTGATACCCCCCCTCTTGGATTAGTGCTAATTGACCATCCGCTGTTTGATCTGCAAGCGTTTTTACACGCGAACCTAGCTGCCGGAATCCCCCACGTGTCACGAGGTTTCGTCCGTTCGGATCGGCCGCGCCCGCGTCCTGTCCTGCACTGACGATAATAACCGTCGGATCAAATTCGCTCACGATTGGGTCGACAAGACGATCAAACAGATGATTATAGCCGCGATCACCCGTTCCTGGTGGGAGGGGCACGTTCACGTTGTAGCCCTCACCGCGATTAGTACCGACCTCTTCAAGTGACCCTTCCTGCGGATGGTATTCAGGATGCCATGATCCGTGGTCGTGATGGGCGCTCACGAAGAGAACGTCATCACGGTCGTAGAACGCTTCCTGCGTTCCATTTCCATGGTGGACATCCCAATCAATAATCGCGACTCGATCAGCGCTCATATCGATTGCGGCTTCCGCTGCAATTGCAGCGTTATTTAGAAAGCAAAAGCCATCCGCGCAGGTCGGCTGCGCATGATGGCCGCTTGGTCGGCAAAGCGCGTACGGAAGGTCCTGTGACCCCTCCATACTATCGTGAACAGCCCCAATCGCTGCTCCGGCAGCGACTCGGGCGGTGTCGAACGTCGCCTCATTTAGTCCAGTCGTCGTGTCTTCGATACGGCCACCGCCATCAGCACAGAACTCCTCAATCCAGTCAATATACTCACTACTATGAACACGTTCTATCTCCGCACGAGTTGCCCGCTCCGGCTCAACGATTTGCGAGCGCTCAGGAAACGAGTGGTTGATCATCGCTAAAATGTTCTCGACGCGTTCAGGACGGTCTGGATGGACTTCGTCGTGTGCGACGATGGGCGTCGATGGGTATTTGAAGGCTCCTTTCGGTGGCTCGTGGTCGAGCATTCGGTCGTGCCAATATACGGTTATATTATCGGTCATAGTTGGGTTTTTATTGTAATTCGTGTATTGCTATGGATCGGTCTCCGTCCAATATTTCCCGGTACAATCTGTAGCAGTGGTGAAACACGATGTCTAATGCTGTGTTATAGTAAGTGACGTCAGATCAATCCGTAATCTTTCGGTCTGATCGATCTCAAATTCGTATTTGAAGGGATGCGATTCTGAGCAGTCACGCAGATACCCCACAGTACTCAGTCGCGATAACCGCAGTCGTTAGTGCCGTTTCTTTTAGCGAAGTGACAGTCGTATGCTCATCTGCACCGTGCAAATTAGCCCCATCAGGTCCAACTGACACGGCATCAACGCCGTAATAAAGTGTGTAGAATCGCTCGTCAAGTCCAGCATTTCCTCCTACGTATGTTCCAGAGCGTCCTGTGACTGCCTCTCCAACGCCTTTCGCTATTGTTGCGATCTCACATGTCGAATCAATCTCGTGAGGTTCAGCTTGCCACCCAAACCACTCGACTTCCGGGGGATACTCAGAGAGCCAACTGTCTTCCTTGGCTACCGCCGCAACGGCGTCTTCAATTTGAGCGCGTACCTCGGCGCGACTTTCACCCGGCGGCCAACCGATACGGCCTTTCATAATCGCTTCTGCGGGAAGCGTTGACGGCCAATCGCCAGCCTCAATCATACCGAGATTGAGATTCGTGACGTTTCCTTCGAGGTCGGGATTGGCTCGATATGCCGGTTCATAATCGATGTGTGCTTTTCGCTCGGTGTCGAGTTCCTCAAGTGCCTGATATACTAGCGCAGCATTTCCGATTGCGTTGACGCCCTCATGACCCCATGCAGCATGTACACTCTTTCCGGGCACAGTTACTCGGAAGTACATCACTCCGGCACTTGCAATACCGACGTTCGGGAGATTGAACGGTTCCGCTACGACCGCTGCATCAGGAACATAACCACGCTCAAGCACTGAGAGAGCACCCCCGACACCACCGTCTTCCTCCTCAATTGTGCTCTGGAACAGTAGATCGCCATTCAGTTCTATATCGTTTTCAGCCAGCGCCTCAATCGCGATAAGCACGGAGGCGAGACCTCCTTTCATGTCGGCGACGCCACGACCGTATAGAGTGTCTTCTTCCTGTGTAACCGTCCAAGGAGAGCGGTTCCATTCCGATTCAGTAACGTCAACGACGTCGATATGCCCACCAACTGTTAGGGTCGGCCCGTCACCACCCTTAATACGAGCCGCGACATTTGGCCGACCTTCGTAGCCAACGTCGTCGTATGACGATGTCTCGAAATACCCTTCATGACTGGCAAGATCGTCCGCAGAGGGGTCCCATACGTCAGGCTCGAGATCCAAGTGTTCGAGTCGGTCGACAATAACATTTTGTGCTGGAACTTCATTACCAGTAACTGATTTCGCTTCGACAAGATCTGTTGCAAGCTCAATGAGTTCGTCTTCTTTCGCCTCAATTGTTTCTTGGATCGTGTCCACGTGATTCATGTAACACGTTATCATATACAGTGGGGGGTCTTATCCACTTTGGAAATATACGGCGATAAAGTAGCTACTGAAGTATTGAAGAGGCACCTAGCAAAATTCACTTTTCGCCAGAATGACAGATTAGATGTATTTCCCGGTCGTACTTAGAAGACAGGACATTTGCTAATTGTGGTTCAAGAATAACAATAAACAGTTTACGGATCAATTCTTATGAAAGATAGAAACAATAGTTTCCTTGTTAGTACTACACCTAAAGCACTGTTGTTCCGGGACCCGAATTATTATGCCACCTTCTTCTCGATAGTAGATTATGGCTTCTATGCCAAATATTGACACGCTCCATTTTAGCGAAGAACCAAATGTGGATACAGTGCCAGGGCCAAAATCGCGTTCACTGCTGGATCAGCAAGTCGAAATTGACAGTGCTGCGGTAGCATATCCAAAGCGCATTCCCATTGCACTCGAAGAAGCGAAAGGAGCAACGATCCGTGATGTGGACGGTAATACGTTTCTCGATTTCTTTGCGGGAATCGGTGTGTTGAACGTAGGCCACTCAAATCCATATGTTCTAGAGGGAACGCGTGAGCAGTTGGGAAAGATCACGCATACAATTGATTTCCCGACTGAAGCTCGTCTCGATCTCATTGAGAAGTTGCGTGAGATCGCCCCAGGTGGACTTGCTGGCTCAAGCAATGTCGTATTCGGTGGGCCTAGTGGGAGTGATGCAATTGAGGGCTCTATCAAACTGGCTAAGCACAACACTGGACGCCATGGGTTACTTGCGTTTGAAGGAGCATATCATGGAGCGACATCGGGAGCATTGAGTCTCACTGCTGGAAAAAAGTACAAAAAGGGATACACACCGCTCCTTTCGGACGTCGTTCACGCACCGTATCCGACCGTTCCAACCGAACAGGAACGTGATCAGGCTCTCAAAGCAGTGCGCCAGAAATTCGAAGATCCGTATGGAGGGACTGAAGATCCAGCGGGGATCTGGGTCGAACCGATTCAAGGCGAAGGTGGTGTTGTTGTTCCGCCAGAGGGGTTCCTCAAAGGACTTCGCAAAATTGCCGATGACAATGATGCGTTGCTGATTGTCGATGAAATCCAAACAGGGCTTGGACGGACGGGCGAGTGGTTTGGGAGTGATCATTTTGACGTAACTCCTGATGCAATAACAATGGCGAAATCATTGGGTGGATCTGGACTTCCGATCGGAGCGATGGTATACCATGAGAAATTCGATACATGGGATGCTGGTGGTCATATTGGAACATTCCGTGGGAACACACCGGCGATGGTTGGAGGACTTCGAGCGATTGAGTATATCGAGGCTCACGATCTCTTAGCACATGCGACCGATGTCGGCGAATATCTCCGAGGACGGTTTAGAGAGGTTTCGGAAGTAACCGATCGAATTGTTGATGTTCGGGGTCGGGGCCTGTTTATTGGTGTGGAGTTTGTCGATGAAAGCGGCGAACCGGATGCAAACGTAGTCAAGGAGATCCAGACGGAATGCTTCGAAAACGGTGTATTGGTCTGGAGTGCTGGACGATACGGGAATGTATTGCGGATTATCCCACCACTTGTACTGACCAAAAAGCAAGCGGAAGTCGGGAGTGATATCGTTTGCGAGGGAATTCAGAGCGTTCTCAAGACTCGCTAAAGTTTTTGCTGCAGTCTCATTTTCACACGTGGCATGTTGAACGGACGGTTACCTCACTGCTCGGCGACACCACACCAGTCGACTGCAGCGAGGGCAACGGTTTGAGCAGTCTGGACAAGCGAGTCAATTTCGGCGTACTCATCGGCACCATGGATATTGTCTCCGCGGGGTCCGACACTTGGGCACGGAATATCGTAGTAGTGATTGTAGAAGCGCTCATCAAGACCTGCAAGTCCTCCTACGAAAGAGCCGGTTTGCCCAGTAATGGCTTCAGCGTGTTCTTTTGCGAGTTGAACGATCTCTTCGTCTGAATCGACTTCGTGAGGTTCGGCACTCCACCCGTACCATTCGAGTTCAGGAGGGTGTTCGCTGAGCCAGCTGTCGTCTTCTGTGACATCAGCGATTACGGATTCGACCTGCTCGCGTACCTCTTCTCGTGTTTCGCCCGGTGGCCATCCAATGCGACATTCAAGAACTGTTTTCGAGGGAACTGTCGATGGCCAGTCGCCAGCATCAACGACACCGATGTTGAGGTTCGTGACGCTTCCTTCCGCGTTCGGATACTGTTTGACAGCTGGTTCGAACGAAATATCCGCTTTGCGCTGCTGATCGAGTTCATCAAGCGCTTGTATTAGTGCAGCAGCTTTAACTGCAGAGTTCGTTCCTTGGAATCCCCGTGCAGCGTGTGCTGCCTTCCCAGTTACAGTTACACGAAAATACATAACGCCGGCACTTGCGACACCGATATTTGGGATGAGATATGGTTCAGTGATGATCGCAGCGTCGGGTTGATAGCCTCGTTCTAAGGCCGAGAGTACGCCACCGGTACCACCAGCTTCCTCGTCGACCGTCGTTTGGATAGTGAAGTCGCCATTGAGTTCGATGCCAAGGTCGTGAAGCGTTTTTGCTGCGAAAATATTTGCTGCAACGCCTCCTTTCATATCCGTAGTTCCGCGTCCGTAGATGCGCCCGTCCTCAATCGTTGTATCCCATGGATCGTAGGTCCACTTATCGAGATCGTCGACTGAGACGACATCAACATGACCAGAGAGCGTAAGCGAGCGCCCGTCCCCTTCCCCATCGATTGTTCCGGCGACGTTTGGTCGATCATCATAGCCGTAGTCTTCGTAAGTTGCGGTATCAAAGTATGCGGGGTGGTCGCGGAGCTGCTCAACATCAGGCACCCATACATCCGGCTCTATTCCTAGAGTCTCGAGTTCATCAATGACGACCTCTTGGGCACCTTTTTCGTTCCCTTTGTCGCTGCGCGCTCTAACGAGGTTGGTGACGAGGTCAAGGAGTTCATCTTCCCGTTCTTGGATATGTGCAATTATTGTCTTATCTAACTCGCTCATTTCGTATGTGTAGTCATACCATCCCTTGGTAAAGATGCGGGTTGCGGAAGATGCTGAATCCGTTGGTCAGGTCTGCGTTGTAATGCGTTCGACGTTGGTAAAGAGGACGGCAATCAGTACAGTCGCGATCGCAACGAGCAGAAATATCACACTTAGAACGTTGACCTCTGGTGTTGCTGAGAACTGGATCTGGTTCCAGAGATACAGCGGCATGGTCTCTGTCCCAGTTCCCGCAACAAAGTAGGTATAGACGAATTCGTTGAAGGAGATTGTAAACGCAAGCAGACCACCGGCAACAAGTCCTGGGAATGTGTTAGGAAGTGTAACTTTAAAAAATGTCTCTATTTCAGTCGCACCAAGATCCTGCGAGGCTTCTTCGAGACGTGTATCAAACGTCAGGAATGTAGGAAGGATAATGAGCGCTGCGAATGGAAGCGTTCGGACAACATGTGAGACGACAACAGCGAAGTAACCACTACCGAGATTAAGAAAGCCAAAGAATAGCGTTAGTGCGATCCCCGTTACGACGAGAGGAACGATTAGTGGCAAGGAAATCGCTATTTGAGTAAGTCCCTTCCCACGGAACTCATACCGACTGATACCGTATGAGAATACTGTTGCAAGTGAGACCGTTATCGGTGTCACGATAAGACTAACTTGCAAGGTCGTAATGATTGACTGAATCGCAGAACCATTCCCAAGGAAATCACGGTACCAGTGTGTAGTGAGACCATCTGGAGGGAATGTGAGGACTCCACCTTCAGCAAATGACATAAATGCGACAAGGGCGATAGGTGCCCATAGACCGATCAGTACGAGCACCATCGTTACTCTCCCAAGAATACTACCGTAGCTGTGAATGAACCGTTCAATAGGAGCACTGATACGATTCATTCTACATCACCCGTTCTCGATATACTATTCCCACCTAGTGCACTTACTGCCAAGATTAATACCATAAACGCAGAAACAATAATTCCGAGTGCTGAGCCAAAGGGCCAGTTAAACGCTTGGTTGAACTGTTGGTCAATAATATTCCCGATCATCACTTGATTAGTCCCACCGAGAAGCTCCGGCGTCACGAACGAACCAAAGGCTGGAATCGCAACAAGCACGACACCTGCCATAATTCCAGTATACGTCATCGGGAGGGTGACAGTGACAAACGCTTTGATTGGTCCGGCTCCAAGATCTTTTGCAGCGTCGATTAGATCCGTATCAAGGTTTGTCAGTGACGCATAGAATGGCAGCGTTGCAAGTGGGAGCCAAACATAGGATAAACCGAGGAACACGGCATGGTTTGTATACAAGATTCCGAAATCGCCGTTAGCAAGACCAACAGCGTTCATTAGCCAACTCAATGCACCACCATTCTGAAAGACTGTAATCAATGCGTACATTCGGACAATATAATTCGTCCAGAACGGCAGAACGACTAAGAGAAGGAAGAAAGTTGTATGCTTACTGAACCGAACCATACTATAGGCAAGCGTATAGCCGAGCACACTCACTAATAGTGTCGTCTGTGCTGTCAAAACAAATGTTCGCCAAAGGACACTCAGATAAACGCTATCAACGACCCCGAGATAGTTGTCAAGTGTTATGCCCGCTCCGGGTGGGAGACCATCGAGAAATGAGAGCCCAACCATGAAGAATAGCGGAACAACAAAAAACGCAGCCAAGACAAACATCGGCAGTCCGATTAGAATCAGCAGGCGGAACCACCGATACTTGCGAAGTTGGAGGTAGACACCTCGCATACCTGATGCAGTTTCAGATCCAGTCGAGAGTGGCATACTAGCGGGCCTCCTTAGATACTTCCTCTGAAGTAACAAACACGAATACATCATTCATATCCCACCCCAAGGACACAGTTGTACCAATATCGAGTGTTGTACCGAGCGTATCATCGATAACGAGGAATTCGTCCCAGTCTGTCGCAACGATATAGGCGGTTTCGTTTCCGCGATACATCCGGTTTTGCACTCTACCAGAGATAAGCCCCTCTGATGGATCCGCCGAGAGACGGACATTATGCGGACGGATTGCGACCGTCCCATGATCTCCTTCCTGTAGGTTTGTGTTTCCAGGCAATGTCACATCCCCTTGGTCACACGTGAGTGTAAGATTGTCTGCAGTAAACGTCACAGTGTTGTCAGAGAGTTGTGTTACATGAACCTGAATCGCATTAATATCTCCAAGGAAGTCGGCGACGAATTGGGTAGCAGGCGTCTCATAGAGTTCTTCAACTGACCCGACCTGTTCAATGTGCCCATCGTTTAGAATGACCATTCTATCAGAGATTGAGAGTGCGATTTCCTGATCATGAGTTACATAGAGAAATGTAATCCCAGTCTCTTCTTGGATTCGCTGCAATTCAAACTGCATATGTTGGCGAAGCTTCCGGTCAAGTGATGCGAGTGGCTCGTCGAAGAGGACGACCTCTGGTTCGTTGACAATTGACCGGGCAAGCGCGACTCGCTGTTGCTCACCACCACTGAGTTCGCTGATATCGCGATCTGCGTACCCTTCAAGCTGTACCATCGTCAGCATCTCTTTAATTGATTGCTTTCGTTCGTCTTTTTTGATTCCTTGTTGCTTGAGTCCGTATTCAATATTTTCACCGACAGTGAGATGAGGGAATAGCGCAAGATCTTGAAACACCATATTAGTATTCCGCTCAAAAGGTGGATCATTGGTAATATCAAATCCGGCAACCGTGACTGTTCCAGACGTCGCTGATTCAAAACCAGCAATCATACGAAGAATGGTTGATTTTCCAGACCCGCTTGGTCCAAGAATCGAAACGAATTCCCCTGTCGCAAGCTCGAAATTCGCATCCTTAACTGCAGTCAAATCTCCGTACTCTTTTCGGAGATTTTCAACTGCTACTGATGTCTCACTGGACATTTACGCTCACTCCCTTGTGTTTACCAACATCAATCCGAAGTAATTGATTAGTTGTACAGTCCATAATCGGGCTGACTGCATCGCTCGTGATAAGGGTGACGATTTGTGACAAGATATCATACATCATGTGATGTCCTCTCGGTAGTCTGATTATCCAAGTATAATAGCAATTGAAGAGTTTTGGGAGAAATCTTCTTGATTAGTAATGTTGTAGATACCAATAGGCATAAGTAGGCGTAACAGAGGATAGATGATGTGAGTCAAGATAACACGAACCGCACTGCTTTTGATCGGCGATCTGTTCTCAAAGCAGGCGGTATCGGATCTGTAACCGTTCTTGCGGGCTGCTTAGGCGGAGATCCAACTGAAAACAATAATGGAGAGGGATCAACAGTTCTCATGGATGTTGAAGAAATTCCTACCGATGAATACGAGGAAGAACTCAATGTCTGGAACTGGTATGTTCAATGGGCTGAGTGGGCTTCTGAATCATTTGGCGAGGAGTTTGATGTCAATCCAACGGTGGAAGGATATTCCCAACCTAGCCAATGGTTCGCCCAACTCCAGTCTGGAAATCACAATATCGACCATATTGGGACAACCGGCGAATGGGCTGGCCGAGCATCTGAATCAGGATTCCTCGCCGAAATCCCTGTTGACCGGTTACCAAACTGGGAGCATTTAGATAGTAACTTCACCGATCCGATTGTTGAGAATTTGAGCGGTGAGAACGGTGGTGTATATGCTGTGCCCCATTCGATCAACGTGTTCCCTGCACTTGTATACAACAACGAATATTTCGATAGTGAGCCGGATTCATGGGACATCCTTTGGGATGAAGAGTTTGCTGACCAGATGGCGTTGATGGTCCACTACGCATCGGCTGCTGGAAAACTCGGGGCCCTCTATACTGGCCAAGATCCAAATGATCCGGATGACTTTGATGAAATTGAAGAAGTCCTCATTAACCAGAAAGACTTGGTCGTGACCTACGCCTCGGAGCACGAAAGCCATATGCAGTCATTTATCAATGAAGAAGTTATTCTTGGGACACATACTAGTGGACGGATAAATATTGCTAATTTTTCGCATGATGCAGATCATGTCTCATGGACTGTTCCTGAGGCCGGATCGCTCTTCGGAACAGATTCAATCGTAATTCCGGCTGATGCGCCACATCCACGGGCAACACTCAACTTCCTAAATTACGTGATTAGTGAGGACTCATTCCGAGAATTCGTTAATATCATGAATTATAAAGTCCCCCACGAGGACATTGAATCTCTTCTTTCAGATGACGATCGAATTGACGATGGGCTTGTTGAAGCTATTCAATGGAATGACATTAATGTTGACAATCTTTACTGGAATGGACCGCTTGATGACGAAGTTGAACAGCGATACGACGAAATTTGGACTAACGTCCAAGCCGCGTAAGGGACACCTTTCTCTTACTCTTTAACCTAGTTTTGATCCGCCAGTTGGTTAGTCGCTCGGGCAAACACATCAACACCTGCAAGTATATCCTCCCATTCGGTGAATTCCGCTTCGTTATGAGTTTTACCGTCTACACTCGGTACAAATAGTAAGGCCGCGTCAGTAATATCATTTAGATAATTTGCATCGTGGCCAGCGCCACCAATTATCCGCTGATAACTGCAGTCCGATTCCGTTGCTGCCTCAGTAACAATATCGCACACAGTAGGCGAAAACTCCGTGTGCGGAATTCGCCAGAGTTCCTCCAACTCAAATTCTGTCCCTTCACGTTCACAGACGGTTTCCAGCTCTTTTTCGATATGTTCGACACCACGGGCAACAGTATCATCATCGTAGCTCCGTAAGTCAATTGAGAAGGTGACCTCATCTGGAACAACGTTGATTGAGTCTGGGGAAACTGAAAACTCACCAACCGTTGTAACCACGTCGTCTGAAAAGCGATTAGATAATCGCCGAATGGCAGTAACGGCATCGGCTGCCGCAACTAACGCATCATTCCGGCTATGAATAGGCGACGGTCCTGCATGGTCCGCCTCACCGTAGATCGTTGCTTCAAGCCATGACATTCCAAATACGCCATCGACAATTCCGACATTTGTTTCATTTTGCTCTAATACCGGCCCCTGCTCAATATGCACCTCAAGATATGCATGAATGTCCTCCATCGGTTTGGCTGGGCTCTCTCCATCGTATCCGATATTCTGCAGTGCTGCCTCAACCGAGATACCGTCTCGATCTGTATTAGAGAGAATCTCCTCGGTTTCAAACTTATCAGTGAAGACTCCACTCCCCATTAGAGCAGGTTTGAATCGACTTCCTTCTTCATTAGTCCAATTAACTATTTCTACCGGTCGTGATGTGTCGATATCTCTATCTTCAAACAGGCGAAGCGTTTCTAGTGCAGCAAGAACGCCAAGCTGTCCATCATAGCGCCCCCCGTAAGGCTGTGAATCTAGATGTGATCCGATAAGAACTGGTGCGGCATTAGGTTTGGTCCCATCTCGGCGGCCGAATATATTCCCAATTTCGTCAATTCGAATATCGAGTCCAAGGTCCTCAAGATCAGCAACAAATAGATCGCGTACCGCTGCATCAGTCTCACTAAGAGTGAGACGATGGAGACCATCTCGGTCTGTTCGTCCGATCTCGGAATACTTCTCGTAGGTCTTTTCGAAACGTTCTGTGTCGACTAGTGTCACAGTTTCTCGTGAGGTGAAACGCTAATAGCTGTTCGGGTCTTTCGTTGAATCAGTCGCAAATCCTTATGCCTTCAGGGACGGGCTATCAGTAGCCCTGAGCGTTCCCATCCTTGCGCGGCTCGGTCGCACCCGAAAGGACGCCTTGCTCGTTACGGGCGATCTGGGCGCCGCCGAACATACCGGATGAAAGGATACAGATGTCGTGCTCTTTCCGTACGAGCTTCGCAACCACGCTGGTGTCGAAATGCGGCTCAACTGCAAGTTGGCCGTCCTCTCGGTAGCGCCACCGGGGCTCGTCTAAGGCACGTTGTAGGGGCATGCCATAATCGACAATATTGCTGATCAGCTGGACGTGGCCTTGTGGCTGCATGTACCCACCCATCACACCAAAACCGGCCCAGTCGTCTTCTCCAAACTGGACGAGACCGGGAATAAGCGTGTGAAACGGACGCTTGCCTGGTTCGAGGCTATTGGGATGGTTCTTATCAAGCGAAAACGACGACCCACGGTTCTGTAGTGCGATCCCCGTCTCGCCGGCGACGACCCCCGACCCGAAGCCGGCGAACCGCGAGTTGATGTATGAAACCACGTTGCCTTCGTCGTCAGCAACGGTCAGCAGGACTGTATCAGCGTCCTCTGCGTTGGCATTCGGGACTCCAACCGAAACGTCATTGTTTGTGGTCTCACCGACGGACTGAGCGCGACGTCTGGCCCAGTCTTTCGACCCGAGCGGGGGATGGTCGGCGTACTCGGGATCCGTGATATAGTGATGTCCGTCATGGAATGCGAGTTTCATTGCCTCGACGAGGGCATGGATTCGCTCCGGGGAGTTTCGATCGTACTCGCCTGCACCAAGCTCCTCGGCAATGTTGAGCGCTTCTAAGGCGATCAGCCCCTGATTATTCGGCGGGAGTTCGAATACCTCCGCATCGTTGTACGTCGTTGAGACGGGTTCTGGCCACTCGACTTCAAAGGCGGCGAGATCGTCGACGGTCAAGAAGCCACCTTCTTTTTGAACTTCTGTCGCAATTGCCTCAGCTATTTCGCCGTCATAAACGACGTCGGCACCCTCCTCAGCGATCAACTCCAGTGATGCGCCGAGTTTCGGGAGCGTAACGTGCTGACCGGTTTCCGGGGCGGAACCATCGAAGAGGAACGCCTCGCGAGCGTGGTCAGTCTTGAACAGGTCCTCTCCGTGTTGCCATTGAGCCGAGACAACCTCCGAGACTGGATACCCGTCCGTTGCGTACCGGATTGCGGGCTGGAGCAATCGACCGAGATCGAAAGTCCCGAAGCGATCCGCAGTGGCCTCCCAACCACGGGCAGTCCCAGGGACAGTCACCGCGTGCGCACCCGTTTCAGGCATCTCGACGCTCGCAGGATCCGCAACCTCCGAGGAATCATCGTCGGCGACTGCCTCGCGAACGGCCTCGATCGTCGCGCCAGCAGGAGCGCCGCCACAGGCACGCATCGCACCGACATCACCATCGGCAGTTCGGTAGAGTGCGAACACGTCGCCACCTAATCCAGTCGAGGTTGGTTCGACAACGTTGAGTGCTGCAGCGGTCGCGACCGCTGCGTCAAAGGCATTGCCACCGTCACGCATGATTGCGATTCCTGCTTCTGCTGCGAGGGGTTGGCTCGTCGAAACAACACCGCGCTTTCCGTAGACGGTTGAACGGCGAGAGGAAAATCGATCCAGATTAGGATCCATACCACTAATTCTCGAACACACATAGTAAATCGTGGTGGTCGAAGCCCTCAACGCAAAAGAGCTGATGAAACTTCTGTCGAACAGTCGCAACCGGACATCAGCGTCATGGGAATGTTCCTCCGGATGCCCAAATACAAGTGCGAACGCAAAAACGCATTTCGTCGCCGTTGATCCACGAGAAACGACCACAGAGTGTTCTGCCAGTGGCATCGAAACCGAGAAATCACGCTCCGGTGAGTTCGATCTCCGGACTGTCGAAAAGCCGTATTACCAGCCGTATCGAAAGACGTACGCTGTCGGCCGCTGGTGAGGAGCGTATCCGTTGATTAGGACTAACAGAGGGTAGTCACTCCTCAAAGAGAGTCTACCTTGTGCAACATCTCGCATTCAAGGAGGTTTCGTTGCACAAGGCTGACCACGTCAAAAGAGGGCCTCTTATGAACAACCACAGAGGTCCAGTCAGTACTCTATTGAAATTTACAGACTGTGATAAGAATAGCGTGCTGCACAGAGAGACCGAATGCAGCAGATCTCCTTAGCTCAACCCACACGCCTAAAACAGTGGTTTGGTTCGGCTATGAACTACTCACGCAGAGTCACTTGCAAGAACCTCTGCAAGAGTTTCCTCATAGAGTTCATCGATCCGTCCAATCAAGGAAGGATTCGACACGATGTGGTCGTCGACAGCAGTGGCTAATGCAGCAATATAGCCAGAGAACAGGCTGTCATGTTCGTCAATATCGATCTCGTAGGTACCCTCGACGACGTTCGATTTTCGACTGCGCCGCTCAGATCTCTCTGGGAGGGCAGCAGCGATCCTATCATCCGAATTGAATCGTTCCGCGAATCGCGGATAGAATTTGTCATTGCCGGAGGGTGCATTTCGGAGGTAGAACGTCAACTCGTGATCGCCAAGCACGGTCTCTCGGTCGAACTCCGGGCGGTGAAGGAATCCGATACGTGCGTTGGGCTTTTCGTTTCGGTAGACTGGTTCACCACGGTCTAAGTGGGTCCACCACTCGGTTGGGAACAGCCATGACCACTTGCCGTTCGCTTGGCGACACAGCCAGTAACGGCGACGACCCTCTCCGTCTGGAAGCTGAAGCAGTACGTCCTCATCGGGTACCGGTGGGACACCTTCAGGGCCCTCGACGAGTTGAGCAGCATCAAGAGTGGTAGCGAGTCGGCGCCCCCAGGTATTGATGAGGTCATTCCACCCGTTCTGGAATGCACCCTGGACTTCGTCAATTTCGTCGTAGTAGTCGACGTACAGGCTAGCCTTTTCAGTCTCATTCCGTTCGTGATCAGTCATCGTGAGTTCAGTTTCGATCGTATCAATAAAGTCGTCTAGTTGCCCGGTTGTACGCGCTGGATAGCTGCCGTAATCCGATTTTTGAACGGCCCGGAGTTGTGCGGCGATCCACGACCACCCAATAGCGACAAAGACAGGCGACGTAGGTAGTGATCGGTCAGGTGTGACATAGAGGTAGTGCCGACGATCTTCCGGGACGTCAGCAGGATCTAAGTCAATGTTCTGGAACGTCTCGGTAGTGGTGTATTTCGGTGTTTGTCCGTCACCCTCTGCGGAGTCGATCTTCAACTCACAGAGGACGAACCACTCTTCTTCACACCAGATTAGAACGTCGAGCCGACCATTTGGAATCGGGACTTCGGTCGCCACATTGATGTCTTCGAGGTCGAATCGCGAGAATTCGAAGTTGATATCGTCTCGGTCACTCAGCCCCTGTAGGAACTGCTCTACCGCGGCGTAGTCAAGCCCGTGGGGTTCCTTCGGCGAGAGGAAATAGGCAAGGAAACGCTGCCAATCACCTTCTTGTCGACTCTGCCCAAGGAGTTGGAGCGTCGTCGGAGGCGGTTCATCTGTCTCTGGAAGTCGCTCTAGTTGAGACTGGAGTTCGTCAAAATGCCGAGTAAGGGTGTTCTGAGTCACAAGTGTAGTTCATATTATCGCTAAATCAAACTATTGCTACACCAACTATGTTCTTGAGGAGCCGTTCTGCGAGAGGCGGGCTCTGTATTCGACACGACTTCTGGAGACCATCAGTGTTTGAGAGGTTCCAACCATTCCAAATCGTCGTATGACCCTGAACAGACAACTCGCTACACGAAAGAACGCCCGGCTCACAGAATCTCGTCCGTGGTCTCGGCTGTCCGGAACGACTCGAGGTCCGTATACCGCAACCCGTACGGAACACGCGTTGCCAGCGGAATCGGATCAGACAGCTCATACAATGATTCTGGCTCAAAGACAACGACACGCGTGTTCTGATCGAACGTGGCCTGATCACCAGTATATAATTCAAGCAGGCGTGACAACGCCGCGTCGCTGGCCGGCATGATTTCTTTGATATGCCCAACATACACGACGGCCCCACTATCACCGGTGATATACAGTCCAGCAGACTCCGGATTCTGCCCGATTCGGACGAACTCCCAGGCAGTGTTCTCCTCGAGAAACGGGATGCCGTCCTCTTGGGACGGGACGATTGCAACCGTTGGGGTCAGCAGCTCCAAGAAGTTCACCAGACAGATAATCGAGACAATATCATCACCGGTCTACTTCTCCCATAATTGCATCGAGACTTCCAAGGGTCGCAACAAGATCCGCAACAAACTCACCGTTTGCTATTGCCGGAAGCGCTGAAAGATTCGAAAATGACGGTCCGCGGATCTTAAACCGTGCAGGAGTCTCAGTGCCATCAGCCCGGATATAGATGCCGAGTTCACCCTTGGCGCCTTCAACAGCTCTATAGCACTCGCCGGACGGCTTCAGCGTCCGCTGTACGTTGGCTTGACACGTGCGCTCTCCTTTCGGCCAGTCCGCAAGGAGGTCAACACATTGATCAATAATGGCTGCCGATTCCTCAATCTCCCTCAGTCGGACAAGAACGCGAGAGAAGTTATCACAGCCATCCTCAGTGATGACATCCCAGTTAAGCCGGTCGTAGTAGCCGTAGGGGTCGTCTTGCCGGAGGTCGTAGTCGATCCCCGACCCGCGGACAACCGGTCCAGTTGCGCCGTACGCCTTGGCGATCTTCGGCGGTAATTCGCCGGTTCCGACGGTTCTGATCTGGAACACCTCGTTGCTCGTCAGCAGGTCGTGATACTCGTCAAGTTTCCGCGGCAAGTCGTTGATAAAGGTCTGCACGTCCTCAAAAAATTCTTCATAGGGCTCGGGGATATCCCAAGCGACGCCGCCGACTCGGAAGTAGTTAAACATCATACGCTGGCCAGTCAGGTCCGTGAGGATGTCTTGAACGAGTTCCCGATCCCGAAAACAGTACATGAAAGTAGCGGTGAACTCACCGCTGACATCCAGCGCGTATGTAGCAGTAGCTAATAAGTGCGAAAGGATGCGCGAGAGCTCGGCACTCAACGTGCGGATAACCTGGGCATACTCGGGAACAGTGATGTCGGCCAGATCTTCAATGACACGGGCGTAAGCCCACTCGTTGAGCAGGCCCGCTCCACCCCAGTCCCAGCGATCGGGATATGGCATGATCTGGTGGCGATACGTGCCTTGCTGACACATCTGTTCTTCACATCGGTGAATATAGCCGATGTCCGGCTCAACATCTATCACTTGCTCACCGTCCAGCGTGGTCTTCAGGTGCAATACCCCATGGGTCGATGGATGGTGGGGCCCGATATTGAGAAACATTGTGTCTGTCTCGGCCTCACGATGGTCTTCTTGTATCGGATTAGCGTGTTCGCGCAGCGTTACGATCTGTGGCTGGTTCTGGTCGTAGGCCATCCGGAGCGGGTGGCCCTGCCAAGTCTCCGGTAAGAGGATACGCCGAAGATCCGGATGGTCCTCGTACTCAATGCCTAGCAGATCATAGGCCTCTCGTTCGTGCCATTCAGCCGTTCGGTAGACTGGCACAGCCGACTCGCTGACTGGGTTGTCCTTCGTCGTTGGGACGATAACTGATAGCTCACACGTTCGGTTGTCGTAGCTGGTGAGGTGATACACCGTCTCGAAGCGGTCTTCGTACTCTTGAGCGGTCACACATGAGCAGTGGTCAAGCCCCGCCTCCGAACGAAACGTTGAGAGGACCCTACGGACTTGATCGGCCCGGATTACGACTGCAGGGGCGTTCTCGTGTGATTCACGGTCGATGATGGCCTCGCTGGGGAGGGCTGTGGCCGCCTTATCTATGAGTCGGTCGGCAGTCGAACGTTGTCGTTGTTGCATCCGTTCCAGACGTCAGTGCTCAGCGGAATCTAGTAGGCACTCTGCCTCACTGATGATGGAATATAAATACGGTTTCCCGGAGTGATTTAATCTATCGCACCTAAGTTATCTCGTCAACAAAACGGTTGATGCTCATGTCGAAGATTGGCAGCGAATTTTCACTTCATCTTCTCGGTTGGCCATCGGTTGATTCGGGTCTGTCGTTTACGAGAGATGACAGCGTAGCACTTCACTAACTTCGTCACGCTCAAGATGTACCCAATGCGACGCGTCAGGGAACATCTGTAGTTTACCGTCTTCACAGTAGTCGACGCTTTTTTGCGCCATCGAGGGAAGAAGCGCTATATCGTCACCTCCCCAACAAATCAGCGTTGGCTGGGTCACTGTATCGCGTGGTTGACTGTCCGAACGCCGAAACCCACGATACCAGTTAATTCTTGGTGTAATTCCGGTGTGACGCCAGGCAGCCTTATAGCAGGCAATCGTTTCTTCGTCGAACGTTCCAGGGTGGGACGTTATTTCGAGGGAATCAACCATATTGGCCATATCGTTCCGAGTCAGCATCCATTCGGGGAGCTTCGGTACTTGATAAAACCAGACGTACCAACTCCGTGCGATCTGCTGGGGACTGGACCGTAACGTATCTCGATACACTGTCGGGTGTGGGACGTTGAATATCCCGAGTCGATCGACCATGGAGGGGTGACGGAGTGCGAGGTTCCAAGCGACGAACCCACCGAAGTCGTGCCCAACGACATGCGCCGATTCCCGGCTCTCACTGTGGATTAATTCGCAAATGTCGGCCGAAAGCTCTGATTGTCGATAGGCATCGATCCCATCGGGTGCTTCGCTCAGGTTACAGCCCCGCTGATCTGGCACGACTACACGGAAGCCAGCTTCAGCGAGCGAACGGATCTGATCGCGCCAGCCGTACCAGAAATCGGGATGCCCGTGTAGGAGGACGACCAGTGGCGCATCGGGCTCGCCGGCAGCGACAACGTGTAATTGCACGTCGTTGATGTCGCGATAGGTGGATTCAACATCGTAATCGGTGAGCAACGATTGATCGGTGGTTATGACCGTATCTCCGGTTTCGGGTGGTGTCGTAACTGACATCGTGTTTCCCGTGAGTGGAGTTACGCGGCAGCGCTGGATATGAGGACTGCCGCATCGATGTGGTTCCTTTTAAATTCTTGAGCGTCAACTCGTGGTGTATTCGGCATTTTCCGTCGGCACGGTCGGTGTCCGTGGCGGGAGTCAATCGACGAGTTCGGTGAACACGCGTTTTTCTGCTTTTCGAAGGTGTTCACCGACCGTTCCCGGAGAAATTCCAATGACCTCGCCAATGTCTTCAAGCGACGCTTGGCGAGGTTCACAATAATATCCCAGATCAACTGCTACCTCAAGCACTTCTTCTTGTCTATCTGTAATTACTCTGGCAATAGATGATTCACTAGCCTCATAATCGCCCACTTTGAGGATTTCAAATGTAGGATGGTCCATCTCCTCAGCATATTCGTACATCTTTCTGAATGTCTCGTCGGTTCCGATGTATGTGGCTTTAAGATTATTTTCGGACGTGAAATGAATCGGTGTCTCGATTACCAGCAGCGATTCCCGTTGCAATTCGAGGGATTTGCGAACCTCTTCTGTCGGCTCAAATTGACTCACAGCCATCCACCGGTCTTCTCCAGCGGTGAGATACCCGATGACATGCGGGGACTCCTCCATGATTTGTTCGTATCGCTCCTTACTGCCGCTCGCCTCGGCAAATAGGAGCACAGTATCATCATCGAGCAGCTCGATATGATGAATGGCCTTTCGCTTGATAGATGGGTCGTCTGTCAGTTCTTTCCCGAGTGGGTGGAATGCCTTTCCTTCAGTTGGTTTGACTAACGCTGTGAGATATCGCATACAGGAATGAGGAATGTGTGGAGTTAAACAACCACGGCTTTGGCATTTAAATTCCACTATAGGTGAGGCAGCGTACCTACTGGGCTACACCGGGAACTGATACCCTGTCGACAATGCAACGACAAATACGCTTGACTACCATTCATCTCGTAAACGATGTGGTCACAGGCTTCCCCAACGACACCATTGTCAGCCGTATTTCACACATTTCGAACGCGTTCCAATTACCCAATCTCAGCGAGCATCTGCGGCTATGAGCGATAGCTTCTACATCAAAATCGGCGACAAAGAACTCGGTATGCTCCCCGGCGGCATGCTGGCCCTCATGCTCGGATTGGCGGTCGCCGGATACGGAGCGTACGACTATACTCAACAGTCGGCAGCAATCGAGAACTCGGTCGAGGTAGACGCTACCGTCACGGGGACGAACGTCGATTCGATTATGACGAGCGGCACCACGCAGTTCAACCCAGAAGTCAGCTTCAAGTACAGTTACGAGGGCGAGCGGTACAGCAGTAGTAATCTCTATCCAGCGTCAGCCAGTAAGAACTACGACACGAAGTCGGGGGCACAGTCGGCGATGAAAGAGTACGAACAGGGCGAAACAGTCACTGCATACGTTAACCCCAACTCGCCCGATGACGCCTTCCTCGAGAACGAAGAGTCGTCAAGTCCGCTCTGGTTCGCAGCCCTCGGCGTCGCATTCATCTTCGGTGGCATTTACGGCCTGTTCAAGGCGTTCACCGGCCGCTGACCGTGACAACCGACTCGTTAGCTGTTCGGCGGCCCTGACTTTCTTCTGTACGATCGGCCGTGGTTAGATGTTAATAAGAGTGGCTAAATGTCTAACATACTAGGAAGTGAGACCGCAAGACGGTTTGTGTCCAGCAAACTCGTCCGCTTCACTGATCGGGTTAGATCGCTTGCTCAAAAGCCGTCGTCGATGACCAAGATCTAGCGTTCCAAAAAGGAGAAAACGGCTGCGCGGACTGGGTGAACGTGGCAATTCACGGCCTCTGTGAGTACTTAGATCACATGTATCGGCGGCTGCTGGACGCACTTCACGAGATGCATGAAATTGTCGCCAAACTTGATCTAGCGGTGGCTAACCTACCCAAGTTCATCAACCGAATATACGTGTAAGCAGGCACTGGCATGACTCGCTATGTCAAGCTGGGGAATTCCAGCCACCACCTGTCCTGAGAAGAAGATCATCACCAGTAACGTATTGCTCATAAGTTGTAGAACTAATACTCAGTCTATTAGTCGCTCTGAGAGTGTCGTATGGGGGGTTGGTAGATGATTGCTGGAATTTGGATAGACCCGCGCTGTCGGTACACCCATATGGAGACGAGTAGACAGACCAGCCCAATCTGGACGAATTCGACTTCCAGGTTCGCGGTCAACGTGTTTTTTGTGACATTACCAACTGCGATCAAGTCGACGACACCGTAGGATTCACCTCCTAATATCGTCGTAATGTGACGACCGAAGTGAATGCCCATTGGGAGTGCTAGCTTCCCAGTGAGGAGATACGCGAACGCGAACATCGTTCCCGTCAGTGCGGCGTCGATCGCGACGATACCACCTCCACGATATACGGTGTGCAACAGCCCGAACGCCACCAGACTACCGACCATTGCAAGGCTGGCGGCGGCCTTTCTCGAGAGTCCGCGTGCTGCCAACCCCTTAATGAAATTGTCAAGCATGATCCGTCGGTAGACGACTTCTTCCAGAGTCATATTGGCAAAAAACATGCCGGTGGCAGCGAGTATAACCACGGCGGTGACTATCGTTCCCTCCGGGGAACGAACTCCCACTGACGCGAGATTGAGCGAGCGAATCCCTCGGAACACACCCCACCCCCATGAGATCGAAATAGCCAACAGAGAGATTACGACACCAGCGACGAACGTTCGCCGCCACTCTCGATCAACACTGGGTCTGAACTCAGAGAACTTCGACCGTTCCAGTCGCGCTGCGGTATAGATTCCTACGAGAAGCATACCGAGAAATATCATTCCCATCATGAAAATATAAAAGATAAATAAGGGTCCAGAAAGGTTATTTATATCCCCGAAGAATTGTCTTAGCAAGTTTCTCCCCACTATAAACATGAGTGCGGAAAGAATTGCTGGCAGTAGTCCCCTTACAGTCGCAGGAACATGGTCCGAAATATCTTTCATATTTTGACACTCACTATATAGTATAATATTGCTGCTGCCGCAGTTAGAGGGCTATCTTTAAGAGAGATGTATCGGCAAGCCGTTGGCCGCTTATTAGATGAGCTAGCAGACACGGAAGGGTTCTTTCGAACGGGAATTGCCACCATTGACACCACCGAAGCTGATCCGTTCACGAGCGACTGAACTAGCCACGAAGGCGGGATCAGCAGGACGAAAGGGAAGACTGACGAATACGCCTGCCAGTGGGCGACAGTCCAGCTGGTGGGTAATGCTGCCCTGATTGTCTTGGATGCACAGCCAGTGAGGAAGGGTGAGACACGCACAGAAGTCGTCAAGGACCTCTTGGATTCAGCCCAGAAGTTCGTCCATGACGACGAGGTGCTAATGGATCGAAAGTTCGACAATCAGCACGTTCTCATAACCAACGTTGATCGCGCCTGAGATCGCGTAGATCACGAGCACTGCCACTGCAGTTTGATTCTCGTCCCACGAAGATCGATAATAGTAATAAATGGAGAGATAGCACGGGACTTCGTGACTGTTTAGCTGCGTACAGTGCGAACTGTAACAGCGATTGCGACAATGGCTGCGAATACTCCGATTACCAACGGAACTGGCTGACTCGGGAACGCACCCCACTCCCAGTCGAAGAAAATGGAACCAACAATGGCGACAGCTACCATCATAATTCCAACGAGAGTACCGATACTTGATGTATCGCGTTTTGGGATCATACACAACAACTACTATCCCGTACTATAAACAGAACTTGCACGACTCCAAGACGTGGAACTGTGGAACCTCGCTTATCCTGACTGCTGGAGAAGACAGTATGAAACAGGTGGATGAGAACGTCCGTGAAATTGGTGCGCTGCTGGCAGATGAAACGACCCAGCAGATTCTCATCGAAACGACCACTGAACCGATGTCTGCAAACGAACTGAGCGACGCTTGTGACGTCTCACCACAGACCATCTATCGGCGACTGGAGGACTTGAACGAATACGACATGATCGCCGAAGAAGTCAATTTAGACGATGGCGGCCATCACTACAAGGTATACACTGCGACGCTCGACAGTGTTGTTATTAAGTTGACTTCTGAGGGATTTGAGCTCGACCTCTCCCTCCGCGAGCAGATGGCCGCCCGCTTCACACAGTTTATTGATGAGGTACGTAACCGATGATATTCCTCCAGCTAAGCCCGAGCCTCCAATCCCAGATTGCATTCGTACTCACAATCACATCGACGATCCTCGGACTTGCAGTGGGGTACCTGGCACTGCGTGGCTACTGGCAAAGCCGAAAGCGACCAATGCTGTTCATTGCAGTCGGATTCTTCTTGGTTTTCTGGACGCCGATATTACTGGTCGCAGGTCCGTACCTTATTCCGCTTGTCGGTCCATTCGTATATGGGATGTTGGGAGAGATCAGTCGGATTACTGGACTCCTGTGTATTCTCTACGGTTTACGAATGCCCTATCTAGAACGGACTTCGTAGCCGCTTGTGCCAGTAGGAAAGTGACTGAATTTGAGGTACTATCGTACACACCTCATTTCCCTTCCCTCATTCGGTCTAACCACTTCTAACTAGGTGGGGACGAGACCTTGAAGACAGCGTACCCGCTTCGCTTTGCCCTAGAATCGTTCAATATTCCTGAAATCAGACATGGATTTTTAACCCTACATTGACTACTATTGGTTATGGATGATACCACCCTTCACTCACTCATCGAAGATGAAGCCAGTCGGCAAGCGCTAGCAAGAGTCCTTACATATGCGGAAAATGGCGATGGAACCGTGACGTACGCTGCAGTGAACGACGTAATCGAAGCGGAAACATGGGGGCGTCTACTCAAAACCGGCGCTCTCGTCCCTGCCGATAGCGTCTTCGTCATTGATGATCCGCCAGCCGTTCGGGAGGCTCTCGAAGGAGCGAATATTGAGCCCCCTACCGACAGCGGTCAGACCAGCGCAGAGACTGACGAATCGGCGTGGCGCCCAGTCGACAAGGTTGCTGGTATTGGCTCACTGACGCTCGTGGCCGGCTATCAGATTCCGGCTATCAAATCGGCGATTGTCGGGCCGATGGATCTCGTCCTCGGTCCACTTGCCGGTCTGCTGCCATTTCCACTGTTAGTTATTGTTCTTGCAACACTGGTTGCACTGGTCTCAACGGGAGTCCGTCGTCGGCTTCTCGATCAAGAGCAAATAGACGCGCAAAAAGAACGGTTGCAGCAGGCCCAAGACAGCCTTAGTGCGGCAAGACAGCGTGGAGATGATGCTGCTGTTGAGCGCCTCACCAATCATCAGCAAGACCTGATGCGTGACCAACTTGGAATTATGAAGAATACGTTTCGGCCATTAGTGTGGACGATGTTTGTCACAGTCCCAGTGTTTCTCTGGCTCTCCTGGTTCGTAATGAACCCCGCTGGTGCCATTGTCACAGCTGCGCCACTGATTCCGGTAATCGATCAGATTGTCTGGAGTGCGCGGTTAGTCGGGCCGATGCAGATGTGGATGGTGTGGTACTTCGTGAGTTCACTTGCTTCTAATTTACTCGTCAAACGAACAGCTAGTCGGTGGCTCGATTCTACCTCAGCATAGGACTCTCAGTGTTGCTTGGTTTCTAGCTATTAGGTATCGTCTGAACTATTGAGAGAGAGGAGCTTAGTGCGTAAGCCCGGCACTGAATTCACTGTGAAGTACAATTTCTGGCTTTGTTGAGATCCTCTACAAATGAACTGGTAGAGTTGCCTAGCGCTGCATATAGGTGAAATACTACGAAGTTTTCAGACGCCTGTTGACCGTACTTAGTAGTGTGTCTCAGTGGATATGTTTGGTTTGTTGCTGGGCCTTCGAAATCAACAGTAGAAATGCAATTACACCCATAAACAAGATTACGAATGGAATCGTCGTAGTCCCTTGCTGCCCGTAGTACTGTGCGAACGCCATCGGACTCACACACAGACCGAATAGACCAATAGCGTAGCCCAATCTGTCTATTCGGTCGTCAAACTGCACAGCACTATCAAGGAGAGAAATATCAAATTTGAAATAGAAGTACGCCGCTCCAGCGTAAACTGCCGCTGTCCCCGACGCAACGAACCAGTCAGGGGAGAGAAACCAGTATATACCGAAACCTATCAACAGACCACAAAAAACAGCGAGCGGAAGATTCCTATTCATATTTCTAAATTCTTGAGTGGGTGTGAAAAATCTAGTGACTCTCGAATTATCTCTTTAGGCAGAAATTTCTCTATACAAACGTTAGGTTCACACGAACTCCCTATCAGTAAGGTCGTCGAAGTTTGATGTGAAACTAAGTCAGTCAGACCAATCTCTGTTATCCTCCCTTGTGCAACAGCTGCCTTTGTAGGAAAGAGGTTATGCTGCACAAGGTGGGATGGATTAAAAATATTAGATACGAAGACACGTTCGGTATTCCTACGTTCTCAGCCCGATCAAGTATGCCCATGTTCAACGAGAGATGGGGGCCGTGCTGTTCGATCGAGTCAACGGAAACGACCGCGGTCCGTGTTTCGTTTTTGAGTGCCGATTCGACCTCTGGCCATAGCACCTCCTCAAGGAGAGTTTTTATACGAAGATTGATGGTTACTAGATATCATCGTGGATCCGGGTCCGTCGCTTTGGCAGGGAACAAAGGTCGCACGGACCGAATGGACGCGCCATCGACGGGAATTTGGAAAAACTCTGACAGGAAGTCCCGTCCTGCTCGTCGTGTTCGCCGCAATCACCCTCGTTCTCGGATGGCTCGCTCACTCACTAGGGCGTGACCTCGCCGCGGGACAACCTCTTCCATACGAGCTATTGAGCCTTCTCGTGAGCGTCGTATTCGTCTGGATGACGTGGCGGCGTTCGCAGTACACACACGTTCGATTCGAGCGGCTGAGCCCGGATCTGCTGTTGACGACTGTCTCCGCGAGGACGGCCGCCCTAGGGCTTCTGGGGTTTGTCTACGCTCGACTAATCACCACGCTCATCCTGCCGACGCTCGGCGTCGCGGTTGCAATTGCGATCGGACTCCGGTCACCGACGGTTGCCGTCACGGTTCTCGTGGCGGTTGCGGGTCTAGTTGTGCTCGCCGTTGCACTGGGGACCACAAGCAGACTCGCCGCCCGCCTTGTCGCACTGAGACTCACACGAGTTCGCTTCTACAGAGATCTTCTCGTCGTATTCGGCTGGATTCCGCTCTTCGTTGGTGCGATGATCCTTCAAGAACTGTCAATATCGCTCGCCCCATTGCTTGCGGTATTCAGCGTATTGCCGCTCGCATGGTTCGTCGATCTGGCGCTCGTCGGTAGCGTGGAGTTCGCCTTCGGGTCGGTCGGTCGGTCACGCAGTCGGTGCGCTCGGACTCCTCGTACCCACGGTCCCCGTCCTCGTAGCCGGGTCAACCGTCGTCGCACGCCGAATCTGGGAGACCGAGCCAGCCAGTTCGGTCGGATCGGCGGGATCGAACGACTCACACTCTCTCGTTATGGAAAAAGTAGTCGAGCGATTCGTCGGTGACCGCATTCCGCGTGCCGTGTACACCGTCGCCCGGGAACGATGGCTCCTAGAACGGCGCGTGCCGCGTGGACTGTTGATGAGTGGCTACGTATTGTTCTTCGTCGGTATGTTCGGGTTTCCGGCGGTCGCTATCGGTGGCAGCGGGCCGAACGGCTTACTGTTGTTGTTTGCGGTCACCCTTGGCATGGTGGCTGGAATCGCATTCGCTTCTGACCCGATCGGAACGGAATACCGGACCTTCCCGTTGCTAGTCTCTCGTATCCCCTTGGTAGGCGGCCATCCCGTGCGTGCGGTATCACTACTGTCCCGAGCGAGCGAGGGTTTCGGTTGTGAGCTGAGACACGTTTCAGGGGATAGTCTACGCCCGTTGATTGTAACTCAAGTCTACAGAATCGGTTGGCCATATATATTCTGTTGCAGAAAATAGAAAATAACTTACTCGAGTATAATCGAATAACATCATGGGCAATGATTTTTTGGATTATTCCGATCCCACCTCACAAAAGGGTCTGCTCTACGGAGTTATTACCAATGGAGTATTTCTTGCTCTTCTTATAGCGTCGTTCGCCACAGGCCTTGTTAGTTCTCCACTAGCTATTATCGAGAATGGACTATTGATTATTGTAGGTGTAGCCATCGGGAGTGGTACTGTGTTTCTTTTTCGCCGCAGTGAGTGGGTGTCACAGGCGTGGAACAAATTTTCATTTCGGCTGTCTTTCATCTTTGGGTTCATAATAATATTCCAAATATTAGATTGGTTCTATAGCGCAGCTTTCTCAATAGTATTGATTCTGCTAGTTGGTGCTCTAGTTGGGGATATAACCAGCCGAATAGTATTGTACTTCAGAATAGGTTACTAATATAAGATGTCTGTATATTATTTCGAGTGAGAATTCTGATTGTGAGCTGTGGTGCATTTCAGAGGAGAGTCTCCATCCATCGATTATGGCTTGAGGATTAGTAGAGCAGGACCACCATCAAGTAATACTCTCATAGAGAAACACACTACCAATCACAGCTCCGATGACTCCTGCAATGAACAGTCGGTTTCTTCCACCACTAGACGAAATAGCGGGAGTCTGAGTAAGAAGAAAGCCACTGACTACGAGAAAGAGGACACCCATCACAGCAAGCACGATCATCTCAATCGTGGATTGGTTCATAGTGTTGACTTTCATGTATGTGGATCGATTCTATGAATGCAGTCGAGATGTTCTTCCCTGTGTACTTCCTCCTGTTAGTATATATTCGATAAATAGTTTCGGACCGAGGTTCTCCCATCTCGAAGCCGACCGACGAGAAGAGAGAATACGGCGTTTCTTGCTCGTGAGTGAGGGTTCCGGGAGTCAGCTGTGGCATGTATCAGAGGTTAGTTCGTATCTGGAGGACCGATAGATACAGGGTATAGAGCTATCATTGCTCCATCGGAACAGAAAATCATGTTCAACCGACGAACGCAAGCCCGTGTGAAATTTCTCTTGGAACTGCTCTCGGTTTCTTATCGCTTCCGCAAGTTGTGCGAGAAGCCAGCAGATGGCTTGAACAGAATCGTACCGGAGTGGCTGGTTTTCGGAACAGCAATACAAATTGGCTATAATTGGATATACGACAACGATATCGGTGCACTTCGAACGAACCGATGGCAGCGGATTGTCGGTATCGGAATTTGGATTCTCGTTGCCAGACGCTTGTTTCCTCGCTCAGAAGATGAATGGCGAAGTTTCTCTCTGGGCGGAAGCATTGGACGACTCTGTTACCGATTCTGGTACGGTATTTTGTATCCCGTTCCGACAGATGATGATAACTAAGCACCTCTACGTAACAGCTGTTTCATCTATTCTGACCGGGAACTGAAGACGGCACCAATCCCTACATACAGTCTGCGGATGAAGAGAATGAGGATGATACTGAGGAGTAGTGTGTATTAGTTGTTACCAGTAGTGACGAGGACGCTCGGAGGTTGTAGTGTTTTGATTAGGAGATTCTTGTTGGTTCTCCGGTTCCCGAACCCTTGAAGGAGGCACAATAGCGTTTTGTACGAAATATATATTGGCTTGTAAAAATAGTTCTCAGTATGACTTGGTTCAATCCTCGCTCGAAATGGGAAGTAGCAGCAGGAATATTTGCCGCAGTCTGGGCCATTCACACCTTGTATATTCATTGGTTCTTAGATCCTAATCTCCAAGATATACAGATCGTCCTGTGGATTAGTTTAGTGACTGCAGTTTGCCTAGGTATTCTTATCACCTCTTTTGGTGTTATCACTGGAAGAATATATCAGAATCCTCAAAGATACCTGCGAATCGGTCAAGTGCTTGGGGGGAGCGCGCTTATTATGATCGTTATTTTCGTTTCAATAGGGCTCATCACGTCTGGATGATCCAGGAAAAGGTCTACAGAGGGTATCAGTGTTCTTCTTTGCAGGTAGCTCCGACCAGAATACCGTGTTCAGTATGCACGTTCTATGTATCAGTATGATTGCCGAAGTTTGACGTGAAACCAAGTCAGTCAAATCGGTCCCTGATATCCTTCCTTGTGCAACAATCGCCTTTGTGAGGAGGAGACGTGTTGCACAAGGTGAGACGAATCAAAAGTATCAGATGTGAAGACACGATTGGTATGCCCTCGTTCTTAGACTGGCCAAGTATGCCCACTGCCTGAGGTCGACAGGCCCGGAACTTTCTAGTTAATAGAACACATTGATATCTAATGTGGCAACATTAGTGCGGAATCCCGAGAGGGCGACGCCATCGAGGGCAAGCTAATGCGGATTTTAGCTTCCTACCGCTCTACTCACCGGGAAAACATCGACGCAGCCAGCCCGCATACCCACCCCGCAAAGAACTAACCAACACATAAGCAGAGACACAGTCATCAGCGTCTACGTATCAGAATCAGAGAAGAATCACCTCAAAAGCGAGGCCAACGACGAGGGCGAAACGCTCTCCAGTTACGTCTACAAACTCGCCCAAGCCGAACGAAAACGCCGCGGTGTCGAGAAGGCCGCCACCGACCTCTCCGCCGAGGAACGCATCGAGGCCCTGATCGCCGAGGCAAAAGAGGACCTGACCGAGATCGCCCAGGACACAAAGGACATGAACGCACGGGCCGGCGCCTACTCGATCGCGAACTTCGAACGGCCGACGAGGAAAGTGTGGACTTCCTCCGTGAGGCAATCGGGACCTCTTTCGAGCAGTACACGCGATCGTCCGGCGACGACCGTACACCAAGCGAGAGCGAGGAGAAAGAGGAGTATCAGTTCGCGAAGGGCGACCTTCGGAACTTCGACCCCGGTGAGGCGGTAGCGACGTTCCAACATCGACAGATCCGAGATGATTCTTATACTGGAAGCGGGGGTGTCTACCGTGAAACGGTCGATATACCGGAACTCGAAGAAGTCGGGCGACGATTGCTCGACGAACTTGACTGGCACGGTATCGCTTGTATTGAATTCATGGAGGATGCAGAGACTGGCGAGTTCAAAGTCGCAGAGATCAATCCACGAATGTGGCAATCATTAGCGTGTGCCGTTCATGCCAATGCGGACTTCCCGTACTGGTACTGGCTCCAAGCTGGTGGTCGTTCGGATCTGGTTGAGCCTGGCTATACGGTTGGTACTGGGAGTCACTACCTATATGGCGAGGCTGAGCATGTTCTGAGTATTGTGCGTGAAGACTCTCCATTAGTTGAAACACCATCACTCGTAGGGACGGGATGGGAAATCGCACAATCCTGTTACGAGATGCCATATTTCGACTATCTACGGCTCGATGACCCGTTTTCATTCCTCCGAGAAGTACGCAATATCGGGCAGTAATCTCGACTTTCTAAGGCGTAACTTCGTCAATTTCAGCCGGGTTTGAAAAGCGCCGTGTTTATGGCGCGGCAGTGGCCGTGTCGCCAGTCTCTGGATCGAACGGGAGATTGATGATGAGTTCGTCGAACCAAACGACCGGGCGCTTACTCTGGCCGTCTTCCTCGAAGAAGATGATGCCCAGCTGGGCGAGTCGGCTGAGTTCCTCGTGGACGTTCTTCACGTCCCGGTTAACGACCCGTGCGGTTTCGTTGATGCTGGCTGGCTTTTCCCGGCGGATGGCTTCAATGAGATCGAGGACGCGCGGCGTCAGTGTCCCCATAAGATCGTCGTAGCTACTAAACGAGAGCGTTGGCGTGGAATTCACCGCGTCGCCCCGTTCGAGCGTCTCGATCCCGTCGGTGACGTTGTCGTGGAACTCACCGGACGACTTCACGGTCACGACGAGAGTTGATTCGGCTCGAAGCTGTTCGCGTTCCATCGGGTGCAGCGGCAGTGTGGTATCGTTCATGGGTATCACCGTGGTGTGAGGGCCTCACTTGACCTCTAACTCGGATTTCGGGATCTCGCGCCAGAACCGTTCCCAAAGTTCGACCATCCCGGGGAACGTGATGATGTCTGGGTCGGGGTCCGGTGCGACGTGCAGTTCGTGCCCTTTGGTGTCCTCGTGTGAGTTGTCGTACCGACGAATCGTTCCATCGTCAAGCGTACGGGGCGGGTCCGGTTCCGTTGCACCGTAGTGGAGCTTATACGCCCACCCAGACGGGTACGCGCCACGGTCTGTCCGCATACAGAACACACGGACGACAGTCCCGTCGGGGAACTTCCTCCCCTCGCTCATGCCATCAAGGTCGTCGTCCGTCAGTGAGGCCATCCTCATCCATTGGTACACTGGCCAATACTATAAGACTATTGGTCAGGAGAACAATAGCAGTCGTCGCACTCCAATACTCATATGATTCCTCGCCACCAGTCCATTTCACCACGTCATGTCCTTTCCATTCGCCTGTCTTCTCGTATTCCTCCTCGCTGTCTTCGTCCGGAATTGTAAACTCGCCGAAGTAGTGATTTCCCTTGTACGTGTCGTCCTCGTAGGTTGTGATTTCGATTACCTCGCCGCACTCCATGCAGTCTCGTTCAATTGTGCGTTTCTCTCTCGGCATACTATCAGTCGTTGTTTCTGATCTCTAATCTGATTATAGATTTCTCTCCATTCTACTTAAGATAATTCTCGTTATAAAATCCCAATTCGTATTTAGATTCTAATTGTTATTGTGCTCTTTCTAACATTTTCGCAATATATATCTGTCGTGTGTCAAATGGCATATTATGGGAGAACGGGGAGAGACACGGCGAGAAGTGCTACGCAGCGTCTTCGGATGGGGGATACTTTCATGGATAATTTCTACAATAAAACAGCTGTTCGGGATACAGGACAGTAACGAAACGACGCAACCGAACAGCAACCCACAACGTACTGACCAAGAGCCACCTGACGGACCCAACGAGGAAAGTGAGGAATTAGAAGACGAAACTGAAGAACAAGAGGAAGAAGACTCGGAACCAGCCAAGCCTGAAAACGGAGCCATTGTTTTTGTCTACGATGATGGACCAATGACTGACTATACGCAGGCACTCCCAGCTCATGAAGAGTTTGACGTGCCTGCGACTACTGGTATTGTGAGCGAGTGGGTTGGGCGCACTGATTACATGGGCACTGAGGAATTAGACGAGTTAGTCGATGCGGGCTGGGAGATCGCTAGTCACACGAAAGAACATCGTCCACTTGCAGCATTTTCACTCGTCACGGACATCCATCCCACGGATACAGAGGTTTCGGCGAAAGGGTACCGACAGGGTCACCACGAAGGGAGTACAGTCGAAATCAGTGATGGAGAGACGAAAGTCACTCGAGAAGTCGCTGGACTTGGCGGAGCACCCGGTGAGCGCCGCATTGCACTGACCGAACCAGTTGGTGAGTCATTCTCCGCAGAGGACACAGAAATTCGCCATCCGGCTGAGACAATGCATGAGGCGCTTGGCGACTCAAAGGACACGCTCGAAGAGATGGGCTATGACGTGTCAACACTGTTGGCACCGTATGATGCATATTCAGGGTATTCGGACTTGTTCGTCCCAGAGTATTACGATGGTGTGGCGAACGCTCGACATGGATCTCGCATTAATGACCCCACAGAGTACGATCCATATGAGACCAAACGAGATTACTTCATTGAATTCACGACGGAGACGGCAGTCAAACAAGATCTAGATGAGATTGCTGAGGAGGCACTTCTTGGCGTGGTTGGGGCACACACGGTCAAAAAGAAGGTGACTGAAGAGTCGATCGGCCAAATGCTTGAGTGGATTGAAGAACGCGAGATCGAAGTTCTGACACTTCGTGAGGCGATATCGATCTACGCCGATGAGTCTGAAACGGCAACCGGTCATCACTGATTTTATTTCTTAAACAAATGTGTGGGATAATTATCGTGATTTATGCAATGGAAGACGTGTACGATAGGAAGATCAGACAATCATGAATCGACGGCGGGAGGTACTGGGGAGTCTCGGCGTTGTGCTGACCGGGCTGGCGGGCTGTACCGACCAAACAGAGGAGAGCGACGAGGGGTTACCTGGCCTCCCGGCTGAGGGGACCGAGATCGGGTCGACGGGAGGAAGCGAGAGGAGCGGAGGCGAGCCCGAGGCGCCACCGGCGTGGGATGAGACGATCCCCACGTACCCCTATCCGGAAACCGGCGTCGGGCCGCTGACTCCGAAGCCCGATCCGGCGGTCAACAATCCGGTGTTGACTGCCGAGAACGTGACGGATCTTGACGAGCCACTCTTCGTCGCGGACCCGTTCCTGTTCGTCGAGGATGGTGAGTGGCACATGTTCCTTGAGGCCGTCGAGGCCGGCGTCGGCGGAGTGATTTCCCATGCGAGTAGCCCGGATGGTGGCGTTTCCTGGGAGTACGAGGAGGTCGTCCTTGAGCGCGACTGGCATCTGTCTTTCCCGTACGTGTTCAAATGGGACGGTGAGTACTACATGACGACCGAGGAAGGTCGCGAGGACGCTATTGTCCCCCTCTACCGGGCCGAAGAGTTCCCAAGGGAATGGGTAGATGTCGGACCCGCATACGATCCCGCTGAGTTCGGCCACGGCGTGACTGACCACGTATTCTTCCGGTGGGAGGACCGCTGGTGGTCGATTGCCGGTGACGCGAACGAGGATGCCTATGCGTACTACAGCGATGCCCTCGACGGCGACTGGACGGCCCACGATGCCAACCCGGTGATCGAGGGACGACCCGATGCTTCACGACCCGGCGGTCGGCCGATCGTGACCGACGAGGGGATCATGATGTTCTACCAGGCGACTGTGGAGTTTTACGGAGAGTCACTCTCAGCCTACCATATCACTGACCTCAGTCCCGAAACCTTCGAGCAGGAGCAAGATCCAACCTCACCGCTGCTGGAGGGGACTGCCGAAGAAGAAAACGAAGATCCAGCTTGGAACTCCCTACGGATGCACCATTATGACCCGTGGTATCGCGGCGAGGGTGGCGGATGGCGTGCCGCTGTCGATGGCGGTGCTCGGGGGATGGATGGGCCAAACTGGGCGATCGGTATCTACCAAATTCCTGAAGGGTGACGGTGAGTCGTCTCCCGGACTAAACCCAAGACCGACGGGCGCTTCACTGACAATAGGAGATTCTACTCCTTTCAGGATACCGATGGCGAGGATCATGGTAGCTGGCTCTTGGGAGATGCTTTGAGGTCGTCCCTAGGACCCAATTCGTATTTTCTTATTCATTCGGTCCACACACCGACTCTTAGACAGAGAGCAACCGACTAACCCATCGACACCGATAAGCGTACCAACAGTCAATCAAGGTATATAACAATAATTCAATATTTATATGTGTGATACAATATATAGCAGATGCTGGCATCCCGACGGCCGAAAAATATAAGTAGTAATGTAAAGGTTGTTTTACTGGAAAGCTTCCTTTACGGAAAGCGAGCTTTACACAAACTGGCAACAATCATGACTGAACACGAATCACCTATGATGCAACGGCTTTCGCAGAGACAACAGTATCAACACCTCATGTACGGGTTGCTCGTGGCCGGTATTCTCGGTCTGCTCATCGGAGTCTACTTCAATCAATTCGTTGCCGGAGTGCTGCTCTATTGGGTTGGCTTCTTCGGCATGCTCAGCGTCTGGCAGCTCAGCCCAGTGCTACTATACGACGAGCGTGACATCGCCATTGAGCGGAAGGCAAGCGATTGGACGCTTAGCATCTTCGCATTCGTGCTCGTTCTCGGTGCTCCCAGCGGCCTCATCCTTGAGCACGGCGGAGTTCTCACCCTTCCAAACGCGTTTCATGGAGCAATGTGGGTACTGGTCACAGTCTATATTGTCTTCGGCGTGATCTACACCATCCTCCGACAATATGTGTGAAGTCAGAAATCATTCACAATGACATCCAATAGAAATTCCGACTCGTTCACGATCCTCGGTTCCAGACGTACTGTTTACGGTAGTTCAATTACCCTTGGGCTAATACTCTACTTTGGCTTACAAGCCCTCGGCTATCCAATATGGGGAGTCGCTGCGCTCGTGCTTGGCTTTGGCGTGGCTATCACGCTTGCACTTACAAGTGACCGACCATTGTGGGATGAACGCGACGATGAGATCCACCGCCATGCAGCTAGCCGAACCGTTACGTTGTTTGGCTGGCTCGCAGCTCTCGTGTATCCGACAATTGTTGTGCTCGATGCACTAGGATTGCTTGAGTTCCCGTTGTGGCTCGTGCCGATCAGCGCGTTCATTATACTATTCTACCTCGTATATGGGGGCTTCCAGCTGTACGACCGGTTCGCCGCGAGTCTATGAAAAACGATCTCCGTGAGCGCCGCGGCCAAACTGGCGAGAGCCAGGCTGACTTGGCCGCTGCCATTGGCGTCACACGCCAGACAATCAACTCGATTGAACGTCAACGCTACGACCCATCGCTAGAGTTAGCATTCACGCTCGCTCGCCACTACGATTGCATAATTGAAGATATTTTCAACCCAGCGTTCAATGAATAACAATACACCACCCTTCGATAGCAATTCCAAGCCCTCGACCTCCCTCGGACAGCAACTCAGTGGAAGCGAACCGACTCGCAGAGCCGTTCTTGCGGGCACCGGTGCGCTTGTGGCTGGGACTGCATCAACGAGCGCAACCAGGACAGCCCAAGATGGGAGTAAGATATCACCGGTTCGTAATCAGCCAACCAATACCGCCATCGAACAGAGTGTTTCACTCACTAATGTTGAGACTCTGATCGATGATCAGATGGCCAATGCGGTCAATAACGGCGACATTGTGGGCGCGACAGTCACCGTCGTCCACAGTGGTGAGACCGTGCTGACAAAGGGGTATGGCCAGACTGAGGCAAACGGCGGCGAATCCGTGGGTGCTACGATGCCGTTCCGGATTGGCTCAATCACTAAACCAGTAGTCTGGACCGCTGCCATGCAGCTAATTGAAGCCGGTAAAATCGATCCACAAGAGGATATCCAGGCATATCTGGACTCAGTCTCAGTTCCAGGTAACGAGCCGATCACGATGGCTAATCTGGCAACTCATACTGCCGGATTCGAGGAACGAAACCAAGGACTATGGGTGAGTAGTCCGGATAAGCGGCGTTCGCTACCCGGCGTGCTCAAGGCGGAGCAGCCAGCCCAGGTTCGTCCTCCCGGTGAGACATTCTCGTACTCAAACTACGGGTCAGCGCTGGCAGGACAAGTCATTGCCGAGGTGACTGGTCAAAAGCTCGGTGTGTACATCCGTGAGCATATCTTCGAACCCCTGGAGATGGATACTGCATCGATCGCACAGCCGGCTGATCCCTCAGCGATACAGGGGTACACGGCTCTTGCTGGGTCGCCGACGGTGGCACCGGGGCTCGCTTTAGAGCTCTGGCCGGCTGGCTCGATGACCGCCAGTGCGGTAGACATGAGTCGGTTTATGCGTGCACACTTAGCGAATGCAGAAACCGGCGAGCGTGGTCTTTCGCTCGATGTCGTGACGCGAATGCGAGAGCAGTGGTTCACACACCACCCTGCGGTTGACGGCGTCGGTTTTGGCTGGATAGAAACGGCCTATGGGAACGTCCAGACGCTCTGGCATAATGGCGCGATTCCTGGATCGTTCTATAGTCACCTTGTTTTGGTACCCGACGCCGATCTCGGTCTATTCGTTTCATATAATACTGATACTGGTGCGGAGGCAGCAGGCGAACTTATCAATGCGTTCCTCAACGAGAGTGTCGGGCTGAACGAGCCACCGGAGCGCAAGCCCAGCGGTCGACCTGACCATGCTGATGAGCTTACTGGGACGTACCGCGGCCTTCGAATCGCGGAAACCTCCCACTCAAAGCTGTTCACGACACTGCAGGCTGGCGAGATCAATGTCGCTGTTGAGGGCGATCAGTTGATCACTAAGGCTGGGGGCGGATCAACGCGCTGGATTGAACGCGATCCGCTGGTATTCGACAAGGTTGATGGCCACGAAACACTCGCATTCTCCGAAGATATTTCCCAACTGTACCTGGGATATCAAGCGTTTGAGCGCCGTTCATGGTCCGAGTCGCTGGCGCTCCACGGCGCACTAGGCGCCGGCTCGATTCTAGGGATCCTTGCTGGTACTGTCGGTCCACCACTTGCCGCCAGGGTACGCCAGTTCTGCAGCAGTAACTCAGTCGATGCGACAGCGCCCAAGGGCGATAGCAAGCCCGCAGGCGGAATGAGCGCCGACAGTACTACCAACGCAGCGTTCTCTCGGACGGAAGGTGAGAGCGATACGGCGGCTAATTCAGCGGACATAATATCGACCGACGATTCACTAGCGAAAGCCGGCGAACGATCCATGAGCAACCGACTGCTGGCATGGCTTGCTTCGCCCGAGGCCGCGTGCCGAATGATCGGCACTGCTGCCGGACTCAGCGTTGTGTTCGTTATTGGCTTAGGT
The DNA here is from genome assembly GCF_000196895.1 of Halalkalicoccus jeotgali B3. Lineage (NCBI taxonomy): Archaea > Methanobacteriati > Methanobacteriota > Halobacteria > Halobacteriales > Halalkalicoccaceae > Halalkalicoccus > Halalkalicoccus jeotgali. Next base: position 196,513 of record NC_014299.1, on the reverse strand, counting down.
GTGGGTTTGGCCGTTGATCCGACGCTGTTCTCGAATCCACCACTGTGGTACCGGCTGCTGCTGGTTCTTCCTCCACTGGCCACCTTGATAACGGCTGTTTCGGTGGGGTCAGCAATAGTAACGTGGCGTGCCGGCTCATGGCGTCCTCGGACTCTGATCACGTACTGTACTCTTACCATGTCAACGGCGGTCAGCTGCTGGCTGCTGTACTACTGGAACTTGTTCGGGATTCCTGGCTGAGATCATAAGCGCGTTCGTTTGGATGGGTACTTGGAACAGCGTAATCAGGGATCGAGAAAAGGTTCATTATTCTATACAATCAACTCATAGCATGGAGATTAGTAAATGGGTACCAAACTGGATTCAGAGTCTCCCCAGATGGGCTGTTCTCCTTAGCATACTCCTTGGCATGCTCGTCGTAATGACCGTAGTATCAACGATCCTTCGCTTGTTTTTTGCGGTCGTTGCTGCCGGTGTTGAACTCGGAAGTGTTACCGCAGGCGTCATTGCTGGGCTCAGCATGCTTCTTTTGATGTTTATACCTATCGTACTTCTCGTAAGGCCACTATTGAACAACAAGCAAAAGACCGATACCACCGGTGATAAAGAAAGCAACTCTATCCAGAGGCTCCGAAAACAGTATGTAAACGGAGATATAAGTGAAGAGATATTCGAAACTCGGCTTGAGCAGCTTCTTGATGAACCAGGTGAAGGGACCGATGACGATAACACAGCTACTGAAAGAACTCGTTCAATCCAAGAAACGGAGACCACCAATTAGTAGAAACTACCCCGTCCCCGCATCGAAAAGAGTGCTGTTTAGTTTTATTGCTCCTGACGCGAGTATATAATAGTGTTCTATTCTACCAAGGCTGCGGAGCGGAACAGAGGGAGAAGCAGTATGAATTCAGACAATAAAACCAACAATCCAGACGAATCCGGGCAGATTTTTGAAATGTATTTATTTTAGCCTTAGAATTCAGTATAGAGTTCGTATCTGGAGGGCCGTTACATACAGACCGTGGGTCTGTTACTCTGACCGTGAGTGCCGCCGTAGCTCGTTCAGCAACGTTGGAAGTATAATACCAACACCAAATAGTGCCACAAGTTCTAACAGATCGCTATTAGCGTACTCTGTTGCTAAATACCACGCTGTGAGGCCAAGAAACATAAATATCAGCGTTATCTTCGACTCAGTACTGAGCAAGGGGTCGCGGGGCATATCTGCGAACTCATTGCGGAATTACATAAATGGATTGTTCATCTCTCCACAAGGAACAGCCGTTACATACGCAAGAACTACCTAACAGCTGCTTCATCCCTCAATACGATGGAACGAAGCAGGGAACTAGGGTGATCAGGAGTCCGTTTCTTGCACATCTGTCCCTGACAGCCGTTTCTCGCGGGTTACTCAACGGCGACTTCCCGGCACTATCTTCCTCTAAGTGCTGATCGACCGGCGTGATCTACTTCCAACTGGATCAATCTCGCCTGTTGAGGGTGCGTTTTTGCACATCGGGACGCTCGGATATTGTGCAAAATCGGGGATCGGATTCTGTGGGCGTGCAACCGCCAGTAGTTGCCCAAGAGACGTCTTCCACGGGGTCTCCGATCGCGCTTATCAACTCTGCCGTGTGAAGCTGGATCGGGATCTGTCGGATCAGTTCTTGGAGGTCAGTTGGGTAGTGGGAACGATGGCAGCACTTCCACAATCGTTGCAGGTATCGACGCTCCGTCTGTACGGTGTTCCACACACTCGACATGCGTACCGCCATTGATCTGTATTGCTCAGGTTGGTTTTGTCCTTATGGACTCGATTGTCTCGCATGCGTCCGACTAGCGGCTGCCGCTTCTTGAGAAGTGGCCTTGCGAACGAGGTGTGTCGTGAAATCCGTCGATCAAGAGTCATACTGATGTTCATTACTAATCCTTAACTGCAATATTTAGATGTGAATTGCTAGAAGCCGAAACAACTGTCGATACTGTTTGATACGCTATTGATCAGTCCCTGATACCGAAGCGCCGGCACCGCTGCCGGGTACAGGGGCTAATTACGAGCGAGCAGACTCTCGCTTGAGGGATACATTGGAGGGACCAATCTCCTCCAGCACCAGCGACGCATTAGTGTTCCCCTCGATTCGGACGAGAAGAGATACGACAGTTGTCACTGCATGAGCGGCGGCGAGAAGCACGGTCCCTACCGCTACCGCGTGTATCGAGAAGCAGGTGACGTTCGTACAGGATCTAACGGGGTGAGTCGTTCGCCGATTACGGCTCTAGGACGACTTTAATGCAGTCGTCCTCCTTGTCGTTGAACGTTTCGTAGAGTTCGGGCCCGTCCTCGAGCGAGCCCCGGTGGGTGATGATTTCCGCGGGATCGATTTCGCCGTTCTCGATCGTCTCGAGCAGCGGGTTCAGGTAGGCTTGAACGTGGGTCTGGCCCGCGTTGACCGTGAGAGCTTTGTTCATCAGCGGGCCCATCGGCATGTCGTCCACTCCGTCGATGTAGACGCCTGGGATCGAGAGGGTTCCGCCCTTGCGACAGGACTTGATCGCCTCCTGGAGCACGTAGGGACGGTCGGGCTCGTCGGGGACGTGATCGACGCAGGTGTGATGGGCCTCCGAGCCGACGGCGTCGATACACCGGTCGGGCCCTCGGCCGTCGGTCTCGTCCATCAGCCACTCGTAGACGTCGTCCTCGGAGTAGTCGATCACCTCGGTGTCGGCGTGACCCTCGGCCATCCCAAGGCGTTCCTCGATCCGGTCGATTGCGATCACGCGGTCGGCGCCCATCATCCAGGCGCTCTGGATGGCGAACTGGCCGACCGGGCCGCAGCCCCAGACGGCGACCGTGTCGTTCTCCTCGATCTCGGCGTTCTCGGCGGCCATATACCCCGTCGGGTAGATATCGGAGAGGAACAGTACCTCCTCGTCCGAGAGGTCCGACTCGATCTTGATCGGGCCGACGTCGGCGTGGGGTACCCGCAGGTACTCGGCCTGCCCGCCGTCGTACCCGCCAAGGGTGTGCGAGAAGCCGAACAGACCGGCTGGCGAGTGGCCCATCGTCTCGGCGGCCATCTCGGCGTTCGGGTTCGTCTCGTCACACAGCGAGTACAGATCGTTCTCGCAGAACCAGCACTCGCCACAGCTGATCGTGAAGGGGATGACGACGCGGTCGCCCTCCCGGAGGTCGTCGACCTCCTCGCCGACCTCAACGACTTCGCCCATCGGCTCGTGACCGAGGATGTCGCCCTCCTCCATGCCCGGCATGAAGTCGTTGTAGAGATGGAGGTCCGAGCCACAGATCGCCGTCGCCGTGATCTCGACGATCGCGTCGGTCGGCTCCTTGATCTCCGGCTTCGGGACGTCGTCGACCCGGACGTCGCCCTCGTCGTGCCAGCGGAGTGCTTGCATAACGATCAGTACTAAACAGCCGTCTGCATGATGGTGTGGCTTGTCCTTGCAAAGTCCTATTAAGTGTTCTATTGAAAATGGAAGACAGCGTGGCGATTTGCCGATTTCAACGGTTGCTGTTCGGTAATATCCACACTCCTTAGTCACGAATATACTCGTTTCGAGATGAGTTCGTGGTTCATCGTCAAAATGGAGAGGAATTACGCCACTTCCCAGTAGAAATTCGTGAATTCTCGACGCAAAATTTTCTTGACTCCGCTGCTGTACCGCATTTTCAATAGAGCACATCCAACCACACTCTACTTTGGGGCGATGTCCGCGCTGCGCGAGTACTCTGTCATCTCTTTGAGCGGTGAGAACGGGTCGGTGAAAGGGGGAGGGGGTGCTGTGACTGTTAAGACAACTTCGACTATCCCATTCTGTTGAAACCGGCTGAAACCATACCAGTCAGTCAGACGTGGGGCTTGCATGCAGCGACAGCTCTATTTGTATCGCCATTGTAATACACACGTATGTCAGACGCATCGCCAACTAAACCCAGTGATGGTGATGAGCGTCCGCAAATCAACGTCCGTGTCACCCCGACGTTCCTTGAACAGATCGACGATGTGTGGCAAGGACGGGGATTCAATTCCCGTTCAGAGTACATTCGGCACGTGCTCCGTGATTCAGTCGAAAACCCTACGTTCGACCGTGACGAGTTGTCCGCACTCGCCCGCGCCGAACGCGAGATCCGGGACGGCGAGACTTATTCTCGTGAGGAGATCATCGACGAGTTCGATCTCGATACCACCGAAAGCTCCGAAGAGGAGTAGACTCGAATGAGCGATGAGTGGACGTGGCGATTCACGTCACAGGCGCGCGACGATTTCGAAAAGCTCGAACGCGATGACCAGCAGCAAATCCGCAAGAAGCTCGATGAGATTTGCGAGTCGCCATGGCGAGACCCGCCGGAGTATGGAGAGCCGATGCAGAACAGTCCTTATAAGAAGGTCAGAGTTGGCGGTTTTCGGCTGTCAACGACCTTTGACCATTCGAACACGGACATGATCGTCGCCCGGATCAAACATCGTGGTGGTGCATATACTGCCGACGATTGAGATCCGCGTCACTGATTTTACTGAGTTTCCGGTTGGAAGATGGGCAGCTGGTTGTACAACAAAGCATGGGTGATGAGAGGGTATCAACACGAATTCAGAGTACGGTGGTCGGTGAGTAGAGTCTGCTAAGATAGCGATCCCGTTGAATGGGGACTGCGTATTTTTACAGTTCGCTGTAGAACACCATCTCATGGTAGCGACAAATCAAATCCTGTCCGTTTTCATCATCTTTGCCCTCGTACTACTCGTGACCCGGATCGGAGCGATTGCACTCCGAATGACTGGTATCTCACCGGACGTGGCCTCATTTCAGGCAGCATCAGCATTTTCGGGAGCGGGGTACACGACCGAAGAAGCAGAGTTTACGGTCTCAGACCCAAGCAGACGAACCATTGTCATCTGGCTCATCCGACTCGGAAGCATCGGGATTGTGAGTATGCTTGGGTCGCTCCTTCTGTCGTTCACCAACGCCGAGGGCGAAAACATTCTTACTCTCATCTACGTTATCGGTGGCGTTATCGGGATTATTCTTCTCGCTCGTAGCCAACTATTGAATCGAGCATTGACGCCAGTTATTGAATGGGCACTTGACCGTACAACGGATCTTACCATCCAAGATTACACGCAAAACCAACAGACTAAGAGTCTGATTTTGCATATCAAGACACTCGGATATTGTGCAAAAGTCGGGATCGGGTTTTCTGTACGTGCAACCCCACAGTAGCACCAAAATGGGTCCGCAGATCACGGAGCGATAGGTACCTTGATCTCGATATCATCATACCAAACTGAGGGCCGCCGTGAACGCCCCTCGTCCTCGATCTCGACGAGTCCGTAACTTTCGAGTTCTTGGAGGTTGTCGTGAACCTGCCGGATATCACGCCCAACTCCACGGGCAAGTGCTCGAATGCTCTCAGGCGACTCGCGGGCAATTGATCGGAGCATCTGAATGTTATTTGCCGAGAGAAGCCGCTGTAAATCCTCCTCTCGCTGAAACGTGATCTCGTAAAGCGGATCAATATCTTCGCCTCGGTCGAGCGCCTCGAAACGCTCGCCAACCTTCTCGAAGGCGTTGCTCGGCGAGGCGACACGAACGGTCAGCGTTCGGTGCATTGGGGCGCTGTTGTGGTTAGTCGGTGCGTTCATGATTTTCGACCTCTGTTCTGAACCGTTCTAAGACGGCTTTGTAGTCGCCTGGGTATTCGTAGGTACCATCCACTCCATCGGCCGTGTGGCGTTCGTGGCCTTTCGTATCGGCGTGTGAGTTATCGTAGCGGAGGATCGTCTCTCCCTCACCTGTCCCGTAGTGCAACCGGTATTTGATGCCATCTGGATAGGCGTCTGACGCCGGGACAGACCACACATTCATCCGAACGATCCGCCCTGTCTCGGGGAAGTCGAGTGATTCACTGAGTATGAGTGTGGCCTCGTCCCCGGACATATTGATGTTACGAACCACATCATAATAGATGTTGGCATTGTCTGTTATCCCGAGCTACTCCTCAAGCATACGAATCCGGCCATGGACGTAGCCTTTACCCTGTCGACAAATTACCGCCTCCCCCGCGTCGAAGCTCCGAAGGTCGCCCTTCGCGAACTTGTGTTCTTCCTCAGTTTTCATTTCTCGCGACGTCTCAACCATACCGCCACCTAACGGCGCTTCTTTCCGCTCAACGTGGCCGGTGTACTCGTTGAACTCCGTACCGACCGTTTCCCGTAGGAAGTCCACTGACGGTTCGTCGGCCGTCCGAAGGCCGATTACCGTAACCATCCCCGAGAGTAGCGCGTTCGCTCTCTCGCGGCCGTACGTGTCCTGGAGCTGCGCGACACTCTGTAGGGAGAGTATCGCCTGACAGTTGTTCCCCCGGCCGACGTTTATCAGCTCTCCGAGTCGGCTGATAGACACGCCCATATGCTCTATCTCGTCGAGTAGGTAGTACGCCGACCGACGCGGGTCAGACATCCCGTGTTTGATGGATTCATCTATCAGGTAGCGGAACACGGGCGCGATCGTCTCGCTCTGGCGCGTCGGGTAGTCGAGTACGAGAATACGGCCTTGCGGATTCGCCATGTACTCACGAATCGAGAAGTCGCCGGACTTCGCGAAGTCACCCACAAAGAGGTCTTGAACTTGTTGCTGGGCGCTTGAGAACACTCCCCCGGCTGTTTGGCCGTCTCCGGGTCAATCGCACTCGCAGCTGCCGTTAGGTCCTCGTGGCCGTCTCTGCTAAGGTTCTCGTGCATTTTCTTAGGACTGGCGCGTTGCCAGTAGCGCACGAGGTCGGCGTTCGTCGGATTGTCGAGCTCACGTTTCAGGTACTTCAGGTTCGCGGCAAATAGCTGGCGGCCTGCCGTATCGAAGAAATTGTTCTGGTCGCGTCCCTTTGGAAACAGTGACCTTGCAATCTCGTCGGCGTCAGCCTCAGTTTCCATTTCCGCGAAGATGTTCCACGCGATCGGTGACCCTATCTCTGTGCTCGAACCCTGGGATGAGAGGCGGATCATGGACGCACCGCGTTCCTTGAGGAATGCTTGGTAATCTCGCTTCATGTCGAACACTACCACAGGCTCACTCGGGTCGGCCTGGAGCTGATCGACGAAGTGCTTTAGTGTCTCACTCTTGCCGGCTCCACTCGCTCCAAGAGTCAGCAACGAACGACGTGGAACGTGCATAGCGCCGTCTGTCCACTCGCTCACGTCGTCAGCCTGCGATTCGTAGATAGTCAATGGGAGTGAGAAGTTATCCCGATCGGGCCTAACGTCGCTCGTTAGACCCGATACAAGGCCGATAGTCGCGCCGATAGCCGTGGGTATTCCAACTCGAATCGTCTCATAGAGCAATGCCCCACCGATACCGAAGAACAGGGCGACAGTAAGCCATATCGCGCCGGTTACGTCAGCCAACCAAAGGGCCACGAACCACCCGATGATGGCTGCTAGGGGTGTGAGTGCTCTATTGACGTCGCGTAGCGGGGCCGTAATCACCCGCCATGCATCGTAGGGACCGACAGGGGAGAATCCTTTAACTTTGCTTACGTAGGCTAACATGGCGGCTACCGCCGTCAGATTGAGGAGGGTTCCAAGCACCATCTTAGCGGCCCCTCTCAATCTCTAATTCGTCCTCTAGTTCTTGCTCCCGCTCTCGCGAATCACGTTCGTTCGCACGCTCTTTCTCCTGTCGGCGGTGTTTGTACCTCTCTCGTTCGACCATCCGCTCATTGGCCGTCTCTCGGACATTCTCGACGTCACCACGATCCATGTAGAGGTCCGTCTTCTCACCCGTCATGGCAACGTGAGCGTGCGGGTGTTCAGTATCCCGATGAACACTATACGCGTAGGTCACCGTGGGTCGGTTTTTCGTGAACTGTTCCATTGTTCGGCGCGTCTCTTTGCCGATCTCATCGTTTGAGAGGTCATTTCCGTTCTCTGGGCTGATTATCATGTGTCTCTCGAATTGGTGACGTTCGCTCTTTTCGACGAATCGCTCTTTCTGCTTGTTGGATATGAGGCGGCCGGCTCTGTCGTGAACCGGTGTATCTCCCTCTCTGCCGATGTATGCCATGAGTTTCCCTGCGCCAGAATCACGATACTCCGTCTGGAGAAACGTCGTCATAGGAGGTCATCGACTTCCGTCGGTCCATCATCGTCTTTATCGTCGGTTTCAGCGTCTGAGTCGGCACTGTTCGACTCCTCACTCGAGAGATCAGTATGTTCCTCAAGCGGGTAGCGAAGCCGGCGAGCACCCGTCTGAAGTACCTCACGTCGACGAGCATCCGGGTAGTTCTGTTTCAGCAGCTCGAAGTTCGCGACTGAGTAGGTCCCGGCACGAGCGTTCATGTCTCGTATGTCTTCGGCGATTTCCTCGAGGGCATCTGTCCCTTCAGCGATCAAGGCCTCGATGCGTTCCTCGGCGGATAGCTCTGTAGCCGATTGATCCAGATTCTGGCGTTGGCGCTCGGCCTGCATGAGCTTGTAGACATAGCTGGAGAGTGTTTCTCCTGCATCGTTGGCCTCGCTCTTGAGGTGATTCTTCTCTGATTCTGATACGTAGACGCTGATGACTGTGTCTCTGCTCATGTGTTGGTTAGTTCTTTGAGGGGTGGGTATGCGGGCTGGCTAAGTGGTGGTTTTGCTGGTGAGCGGAGCGGTAGGCAAGCTAAAATTCGCATTGGTTTCTTCTCAATTCACCTCTCATCTGTCGGTTTCATACCAATTCTACCACAGTAGATACCAATGTGGTACAGTACCTAGTAAGTTTCGGCCCCGTCGGCCTCAGACGATGGCATACCCGGCCCTGTCTAAGTCCGCCCGCATACCATATCGCTGATAGAAAACTTCCCCCCTCAATTCTCCCTACAGCCGTCGGCGTCTGAGTGCAAGCTTACAGTAAGGTCGAAACTTACCCCCTCCACCCAACCTACTAGGGTCGGCAGGCGTCCTGATATGTCTGGCATATCAGTCATGATGATAGGCCAGCTGTAACCGGAACCCTAGCGGCGCTCCAAGAAACGCCGTATTCTCGCGGCCTTCGGCCGCTCCGAGACGGGGATTCTCGCGCCGCTACGGGACAGTAGTCATACCGCCTAACACGAGTGGACCGCCTGCCGGGAGGGTGGCCCCCGAGAGGCGGCTAATGAGTTAGCAACGATGGAAGCGATGCCCGTGATTGATCCAGGCCCACGGGCCGGGCCTGACGGAGTCCTACCTCGACGAACACAGTCCCTCGCCCGTCAGGGGTCATCGGGAACGACTCAGTGCGTGCTCGAGCGGTGGACCTTCATCGCATTTTCTTGGATGAAGGGGCGACCGCACTCAGGACACGGAACCACTTTGTCGACGAGTAGCTCCGAGAGGCCGGGAGTATCCGCGCTCATTCGGGGCGCTAGAGCGCCTCGAGGTCGATGTCCTCGTGGGAGGTGTTGAGGATGTCCGCTGCCTCCTGGCGCTGGGCCTCGGCATATTGGGGGGCGCGAGTCTCCATCCTCTGCGCGCTTTCAAGCTTCTCGCGGGCGGTGTTGCGCTCCTCGGCCGTGAGGTCCTCAACACTCCCCTCGTCGTTGTCCTCGAGCAACTCCGGACTGGCCCCACCCGTCTCGGGCTGCTGGGAGAGGGCCGTCACGGTCTCGTTTGCCTCGTCTCTGTCCATCGCGATAAATTGCCCCGCGAGGGCGTCGAGATCGAGACTGTCGGGGTCGGCGACGCCGCGCTGGCCGAGCGAAGTCCCGAGAACCTCGCGAATCGCGTCAACCGACTGCTCGCTAACGAGGACTGGATCCTCGCCGCGGTCTTTCATCCGCCGGTGGTCATAAAGCAAATCAACTTGTTCCTGGTCGAGTTCGCGGTTCGAATTCATGGTTGATCGTAATCGTAATTGTAATCGCAATTGCAATTGGTCAGCTGCCGATCCAGATCGCGAAGACGCCCCTTCCGCGGACTCTCACCGCGGTCAGTGGGGCGATCTTGAACGGAGAGAAGACTGGTGTTAATGCTGCTGACAGTCACAGCAGCGGGCGTCGCGACGCCCTCGCCACGGGTCGCGAAGTCGTGGGTCATCGGGACAGGCCTCCAGTCAATCGATCCCACGCGCCGACTAGACGGTCGCGAAGCCGAACCGAGAGGGGAAGGTCCGCCCGCCGGCGAATCGAGCCGTTGAGGGCCATCTCCAGCTCGTCGTCCTGGATCTCGCCAGCGTAGGCGACCATCTCACGAGCGTGCTGGAGGGCCGCCTCAGCGTCGGCGTCGTCACGGAGGGTGTCGAGTCGCAGAGCGCCGTCCTCGCCGCGGACGTAGACCACGTCCTCGTTGGGCTCGAGGTCGTTCGCGAGCAGCAGGGCGTGGACAAGTGACAGGCGGTCCTCATCACCGTCGAGCCCGTCGAGTTCGTACACGATTCCCCGGACCAGCGCCCGATCACTCTCACTGAGGTCGGGGGTCATTCGTCCCCCGTCCCGGAATACTCAATCTTGTACTCAAGATCACTGCCCGGTTCCTTGCCCGGAGCGATCTCAACGCCCTGCTCGTTGACATAGACGCCCCGTTCGGCGTTCCACTCGTAAAAGCCGCTCTTCCGATCCGCTTCGTCGGCGTCCCCACCGATCACGAACTTCTGGAAACCCTCGCTCGGTTGGTCGTCCTCCAGGTCCCCGACCCGATTCGCGAGAGAACGGCGGGTCATGGCTCGACCCTGACATGTTCGGCGTCGCCGGGCGTATCGGCCACACCGAGTATCTCCCGGCCTTCGCGCTCGGCACGCTCGCGAGACATGACTAAGACGTGGTTGAACTCAATGCCGAGCGAGCCACCCGACCGGCCCGATTCGAGCGAGTCAACTCGGTCCTCGAGCGAACGCCGAGTCATAGTTCGATCCGCTCCTCAGTAACCCCCGGTTCCGGGGCCTCGCCTTCCGTCGGTTCCCACGGCGTCGCGACCACCGTATCCCGGAGTTCGATTACTGTCCCGTCACCCGGACGCTCGGCCTCCAGTGACTCAATCCGATTCGCGAGCCCCTGTCGAGTCATTGGCGCTCCTCCAGTTGCTCAACCCGCTCGGCCAGTTCCTCGAGGTCCTGGTCCTTTTTCAACTGACGATACTGTCCGCATGCGTATGCCAGCTGGCGAATCCACCCCTGACGGACCTTTTCGTTCTCGGCGTCGCGAACCCGCCCGGCAGTCACCTTCCGGTGGGCCTCTGATATGCCGTCCTCGAGGAGGGAAATCACTTCCGCGCGGTCCGGGATGTCCGGCCCGTCGGTCTCTGGTGTCGGCGGCGAATCCGCGCTCATACCGAACCCCCCATGGGTTGGCGTACTTCCCGCCCGGTCTCGGCAATGTCGGTGGTTATAGCGTGCATGAGTGGTGAGATTATCCGCGGCTTATCGACGGGTCTAGATCCAACTTCTCGACTGCGTTGTCCGTGACCTTGTGAGGCTCGCCATCCACGAGGATGATGCCCCGCTCTTTGTCCTCCCAGAGGAGTGAGCCGCCCGCCTTCGCCGTCGAGAGGAGGACGATTATCCCCGCCGCCGGGAGGTTTTCGGGGCCGGTGCCCCCCTCCAGGTCCGAGACGCGAGACGTGAGATCTCGAGGTGAGCGCATGAACTCACTCCCGCTTGCTCAGTTCGCGAGCAATTGCTTTGGCGAGTTTGGTCCGTTCCTCGTCAGCCCGCGAGTGGTCCCCCTGGACGCCCGTGCCGTACTCCTCAACGAGGGGGTTGGGGTCGTCCTCGGAGGCGTCGGCCGGGCCATGCTGATACGGATGGGCGTCGCTCGCGGTGTCGGCGTCGAGTTCGGCCGGAATCTCGTTGGCCGTCAACTCCTCGAGGCCGTTGTTATCGACACCAGTCCCGAACGCTTCGAGCGGGTCGCCAGACCGTGACTCGGCCTCGGTCGCCGCGATCTCGGCCTGTCGGCGACGGGATTCGGCCGTCATTTCCCCGGTGGTTTTGAGGCCGTTGTCGTCCACGCCAGTCCCGTACTTCGCGAGTGTGTCCTGAGCGGCGTCGGTGTCCTGCATGACGACCCGGCGTGCCGCTGCCTCCACCGATTCGTCTCCCTCGCCCTCGCCCGCTCGGACGAATCCGGCCGCTTCAAGCGCCTTTGCAAACTCCGCAACCGTCAGGTCCTCGAGGTCCTTGCCGACCAAATCGACCGTCTGTGCCAACCGCTCGCTTGTGTTGCTACTCATGATTATGATTGTCTGATTATGATTGTGTATTTGAAACCCGCAGAGGGGTGTCGAACCCCCCAGCTATGACTTGACGACGAATCGCGCCGATGCTCGCACCGAGTGCGCAGGTCGGTGGTCATCGCCGCTTCCATATATTTTATATACGGCTAGACACTTAAACATGGGTGCTTAACCGCGGTCTATCGTCGCCTTGGTGGGTCAACGTGGCCGAATCCTTCCTTGCCTCTATCATAAGTCATGCCGACCCGGCCGGGACCGGACCCATACCCGGCCCCTGCCGACGCGCGCCAAACCGCGGCGCGCTGGCGGGATACGGGGGTGAACGCCGAAGTGCATGGCTCATTTGACGGTCGGGTTCCCGCTCCTCCAGCACTCCGCGAAATAACTATGTGACGACCGAACACTAGATTCGGTATGGGTATGATAAGTCGATGGGCAGACACGGTCGGGTCTTCTAGAAAACCTTCGATAGGAGTCAAAATCCTCGCGGCCATCTTCGGAGTCGCCGCATTCGTGCTAGCCATCGCCGCTCTTGAAATCGCTACGAACCCCAGTCTCACAGATGGGACTACTGCATCCCTCCTCGTCGTTGCCTTCGTATTCGTTGTGGGTGTCGGCTTGCTCGTCGTCGCTGCCGGGTTGTGGATCGGGCGATCTTGGGCATGGACGTGGGGGTTCGTCCTCTATACTGGTGCAGCGATCAGTAGCCTTATCGCGGTGGTACAGACACCTGAACCGGTAACACTTTTGGGAGTCGTCGTACCCGCGTTCGTTGCGGTGTATCTCTACAGCAAACGCGAGCAATTCGACACCGCGAATACGGAATCTGTATAGCTCACTCCCTGTCAGCAGTCACTCCCTTCGTTACAGGGCGGCGCGGTTGTTCCCTAACTTCGACACGCACAGGCTGGATCGCCACTCTCAGTGTGCCCAATGTATAATCCGAGCAGCGCACAGGCGGTTCCGACAATCACTCCAAGCATTCCCCAAACGGCTCCGTCGCCGCTGGAGGCGAGTATTATCAGGAATGTCGAAATGCCGAGGATGACTATCATCCAAGCAGTGCCTAGTGTCTGTTGTGTAGGCTTTGAAACCATGTTATTGCTGATCGTGCCAGTGGCTTATCTCTATCTCTCCATACAAGTAGCCACTTGCTTACTGACAGACTGTTAGTAGCCCCACGCCGTTTAATTCAGAATACCCCTGTCAACAAGAGCGGTCTATTGAGAGTAGCAGAGCGTGTCATAGAAAGACACTCAGAGCGTTGGTTTCAACTTGTTCTGCTTGAATCAGCCGGCACATATACCTGTAAGTACAGGGTCAGCTGTTCACGTTCGCACGTGGCAGTAAACTACGTTAGGCCCCACACTACACCGAAAATGGTACCGAGACTCATCCCAATCGCAATACCTATCCCGATATCATTCAGTACAAGCCCAAGAACGACTCCCATTAGAGGTCCGAACGCAATCCCTAGACCCATCTTATTCGAATCTATTTGATCGTCCTCTTCGTCAGACATATGATGTCTTTGGATTTCTAGCGGGATAAACCCAGTTAATGGGTGTGAACGGTCTATATCTACCGTTCACTACGGATTTCAAAGGTCACGTGACCGATTCTATGACACGCTCAGTAGCATGCTAATTACACCGGAGCGACACCCCGGGTCAGCAACCAGGTGGCTACAGACTACTACTACTATCGCGGTTGGATTTGTCGAATTGCATACCGACAATTGCGAAGAAGATCGCGGCAACGGCAATAAGCGATGAATCAATAGTAGGTTGGTAAGAGGGGTTGTTGATTTTCACCACAGTAAACGAGATTAAGAGAACAATGCAAATCGTTGCTGTGATCTCTAATCCGACATACGCGGGACCTTTGGATTTCGCCCATACGATGGGATTCATGCGCTCTGAACGACGACCGCTGATATATCTGTTTGGGTGCCGTGACTGGTGCTCTAGGCCTCGCTGCTGCAATCAACTCTGTCAGAGCCCTCTGTCAGTAAGCAAGTGACTACTGACGGGGGTGGTCATTATCTGACGCAGGCTACGTAGAAAATGCTAGACCAAATGCCATAGAAAGATACACATGAAAGCCACACGCTGACGCCCGTAGCCAGCAGTGACCGTATCCAGTTGAAAACCGACAAACCCGCCAATCAATAGAAATACGACACCGAACCCAAATAGCAACAGCGTAGCAATAGCCGATTGCTGGCCCATATCCAAAATCGGTTTTATCACCATGTGGTTCGAACGGCTAGTCTACGTTTGCGTTCCCACTTGACCGAGGGCGTTTGAAGATGAGATTATCTCCCCAAAACCAGTTCTCGATTACCTCGTCAAGTTCCCAGCCGTCTTTAGCAAGTCTGTTGACTTTCTTTTCCGTGTTTTCTGTCTTAATTCCTAATAGACCAGTCGACGGCTGGATCATCTTGTATTCGTAGTCGTCGCTTGCGGACATTGAGAGCTATTGCTTATGGTGAGCACTTGAACTTGCCTATTAGTTTGTTTCTCCCCTCCTCCACCGCGGGAGCCTCACGGCCCCTTTGGGGCCGTCGGGGCTGGCAGGATAAGGTAAACAGTCACTCGCCGACTGAAAGAACTCGGCGTACTCGGGAACGATCGAGACGCCAGACAACGGAACTGTGTCGAGGTGTACGAAAACGAGTACTACACAAAATCACCGTTGGATCGGAGGACGACGAGAGCGAGGAGAGCGACGACGGCGACGAGTAGCCAGCGATAGAGCCTACTCGTCAATATTGGTGACTTGGAGGCCCTCAATACGGTTGAAGTCACTATCGCGGGTAACGATCGTCGCGCCTGCTTCACGGACAATCCCTGCTATTAGCATGTCCACTGCATTGATCGGCGTGCCCTGGTCGAGGAGTTCAGCCTCGATCATGGCTGCCTCAGTGACCGCACCTGCCGTTACCGGAAGGGGATCGGCCCAATTTAGCGCTGCCTCAGTTTTGGTAACACCGGGTTTTCGGGAGGCCTGTGCTCCGTATCGCAGAGCCTCCCACAACACTGGCATCGGGAGATACCACGCTCCATCATAGGACTCGATTACTGTGGCCGCCTGTTCGTGGCGGGGGTTGTCCGAGCGAAGATAGTCGCTTAGGACGCTATTGTCCAAACATCTCATCGTAGTGGTCGTCAATCTCCTCGCCAAGTTGCTGGTGTTTCTCTTTGTGGTCCTGCCCTGCGTCGATGTCATCCCAAAGCCCTCGCGCCTTTTTCGGGTTGTCTCGTGACTTCGAGAGCCGGTTTACTACATCGCTGAAGCTCTCGTCACCGCGCTTGTGCGCTTTCAGGCGCTCATAGGCGTCCTCGGTGATCGTGAGTGTCTTTGTAGCCATACACATACATGTACGTCCACGTGCGCCATAAAGCTGTCTCCTTCAGAGAAAGAACGGTAATCGGCGGATGGCCCTCAGACGCATGACGGCTAATCGGAAATGCTTCTACTCCGTTTGGAGAAGTGCGAGATAAGATACCAGCCCCGCTTCCCCCCCACCGCAGCAGGATGAACCGCACCGCCTCACAGTGTGGGGTTAGTCCGGTTTCGACAGGGGGTGTCAATATTCTCTTAGGAGGCGTGCCTAAGGGCACTCAATCAAAATACCACCGCCACCTTCGCAGAAACGCGCGAAAAATTCCACCCGAAACGGAGCCTCAGACGACGAAAATCAAGCCGAAAACGGGACGGTGGATAGTGTTGCCACTCAGGAACGCCGCGCTATCTGACGGATTTGAGATCTGATCCGGTCGTCGTTGACCGGGACGGGACAGTATCTGGCATACCACCGGCCCGACTGCCGGGCGTGTCCGATGTGGATAGCCCCTCTCCGTTCTGACGCCAGAAGGCACGGCCTGCTACGTACTCGACTTTATCACGGCCTGAACGGATCCACGCCGTTAGCCCTTCTTTCAGCATCTCCTCCATGTCGGCCTCGTCGGGTATCTCACCAAACTCGAGTTTGACCCGGGTAATGTCGGCGTCAGGAAACCGGTCAGAAACCTCAGGCCCGTATTCGGCGCACCACGCCGACCATGCGCTCGATTCGCCCGAACCCTTGCCGTCGTTCTCGAAGGCCTCACGGGCGTGTCTGAGCCCGTGGCGGGCCTGCGAGGCCAGATAGTCCGACCCGAAGGCGACGGCCCCGTTCTCGAGCGTTAAGAGGTCCGAGAGACGGTCGACGATCCGGTAGACCGTCCGGCGCGAACGGCCGATCGCCTCGGCCAGTGAGGTGACGTCTTGGACCTGTCCCCCGTCGGCCATGACCTGCAAGGCTTCGGCGTCCGAGTTGTTGAGGTCCGGGTTTCCTGTCCCAAGGCCAGCAAGCGCCTTGATTACGGCCGTCCCTTGCTCTCGCTTGATGTCCGGTGTCGGGTCGTCTATCAGGGAGATCGTCGGCCGAATCGTGTCCGTGTCCTCAAAGTATCCATCGGGAACGTAGGTGTCGCTCGATTCGTTCGGACGGGTCGGCAGGCCAGCCCAACTCAAGAGATTTAGCAGCTGCTCGTCTAACTCCCGTCGAAGCCCCGCCTTGTCCGACCACGGGACCGTAGACGTATTGAGCGACTTCTTGAACAGCATACACACCTTTGGGTGATACAACGGGTCTGACGGGTCCTCAGGCGGATTCTTGAGCAGGTAGTGTTTGATCCGCTTACCGTATTCGTGGCCCGAGATGAGCGCACCTGCCGTCTCAGGCCGGAACGCCGCCATGTGCATGAACCCGTCTCCGCCCGTATCGTCCTCGACGAGTTTTCGGTATTTGCCCGATTCGGCGGCCAACTCAAAGATTCGTTCCATGACGGACCCGCGCCCGAACACACGGCCCGACTTGGACCGATTGACCCGAACGTACGTTTCGGCCTCGTAGATATTTGAGTAGGAGTGCTCGCCCGTGAAGTACGCCGGATTGATGTCTAGGGCTTCGGCCCCCCCTCGGAGGAGTTCAGGATACTCCCCAAAGTCGAGTTTGGCACCCTGAGCGCGAACGTTCACGCCTACAATATCGGGTGTCGAGATTGAATCTCCGTCTGTCGTTCGCATATCCGGCCAGCGTGGCGCGACATGGAAGCGCGCCCGACGTTTCCCGGCCTGGTCCTCTACTGGTTTGACGGTAATCCGGTGCTCGCGAACCGTCTGGAGGCGATAGTCCGGGTGATCGCGCGGTGCAAGCCCCGATTCCTGATAGGAGAGTGTGGCTACCCACGTTTCGTCGCCCCTGTCGAACCGGGCGCGGGCCGATCCGTCGGCGTCCTTAACCGCCTTGTCGAGTGCGAAGTGCGGGAGGAGGTCGTTTCCGGTGTAAATCAGGTTCCCACCAAATTCGTCCACAGCCGTCTCAAGCAGGAAACGTGACTCACTCATCGAACCCACTCCGAACCGTCTGGCGGTCAGAACACTCGAAACAGCCAGCGATCGCGCCCGATACCCCGAACACTCGGACGAATAGGGCTGTGACGTGGCCGCCGCCCTCGCATTGAGCCATTAGATCGCCTCCGTGAGCGTGCTCTGTCGCGGGTCAAATCGCGAGAGGGCAGTTGCGCGTACGAACTCCGAGTCGTGGTCTGGTTTGGTGATGCTGTCAGTCGTCATCGTTCCGGTCGTCCGATCACGGCCGGACGGGCCGGGCACCGCACCGCGACGAGAAAGACCCATGAACCCGGACGTCCAATACCCAGGTAGAGGCCCAAGGCCTCGCATCGAAGGTGCCAGCCTTCGATTGTGCGTGTTTCGGCGCTGATGGGAGCCTGGACCCCGTCTCAAGAGGGGGCTCCCAGCGCCGTTCGATCGAACTACCTGCACAGCCTCGCGTATCTAACGTAATCTCGTCTTCTATCAGCTGCGCCTCCGGTGCAGCATCCATGCTGAAGAAGGTCGCACCGACCGCGTGTCTCTCTGCAGCATTGGGAATTGCTGTCATGGCCATCTGATGAGCCACGGGCTAACGAGACAGGCAAACAGTTATGCCATGCCAGCCAGAAAGGGGAGATGTATTAGGTCTGGCCCCTTCCGGCCTTTTTCGTGTTCCGTAGCTTTGCGTATGACCTCACACACCTTGCTTATAAAGGTCAGTGACAGATAGCGAATGAATGTCTGACGGTTGGCTGACGTACCTCTATGATCCATTAACGATTCATACTGCATCATGAAGCGAATCACTCCACAAGTCCGAGCAGAACATATCGAGTATATTAATGAAGTACAATCAAAGGCAGATAGCGATATTAGTGATGCAGAGGCTATTAGACGTATTTTTGATCGAGCGATTCAGTGTGAATCACAGACGGAGCAGCTTGAATCAGAGTTGAATCATGCTGAAGCACGAATCGATGAGCTTCAATCTAAACTGATTGCAACCACTGAGAAGATAGATGCATCCAATGAACTAGTCAAAGTCGTAGAAGACGAGCAATCACTTCAGAAGCAACGTGCTCAAGCAGGAATTATGACACGCGCTAAATGGTGGTTGACAGGTATGCCATCCAAGGAGCAGTAAAAACTTGCCTCACGATAGGCGTGTTCCGTCTGAGCGTGGTTCATGAGTTCCGTGTTTTCCTCCCGCTGCTCGAGAATCAGGCGCTTCTCATTCCGCGGGCCGTAGGCGCAACCTCAAAAAACGGAGCTAATCCTCAAGCGCGTCGAGAACATCACGTTCCTCATCCCGCATCCGACGGGCTGTCTCGACGAATGATTCGTTCTCGCTGTCGTTTGATTCCTGGTTGTGCGTCTTGCTCATGTTGTCTTCCATAGTGTTCACACCTACTTATTCATTATCCGTCCGGGGTGGGTTCAATCGTGATTTGTCGATCGCGCCGGTTTCCAACCACTTGGCGATTTCCTCCACCTCATATTTCCGGATACTACGCACGACACGAGCTTCCGCCACGTCTGTATCAGCTCGTTGCGCGCCGGCCTGCTCTAAATACGATGTTGCCACGTTCCATGCAGTGCGCTTATTTCCATCTTCGAATACATGGGCCGTCACCACCTTCCGAAGCAAAAAGGCGGCTCGTATGTACACATCGTCATATTCGGCCGCCTTGCGGGTATGTGGACGGAGTTCAAGTCTCGGTGATGCAACGCGGGCACCCTTGTACTTCAAATCATATTCCTCATCAATCTCATCGTGGACAGTTACGATATCTTTCGCTGTCGGGAGAGTGCCATCACCGCTATTCGTCATCGCTTTCGCCCTCACAGACGACATCCTGAAGCTCGTCGGTGAGCGACCACGCGACGCTTCTGGGTCCGAAGGTGTGTTTCTCGACTGTCCCGTCCTCGAGGAGATTCCGTAGCCGTCGGTCGGCCGCCTGTCGCGAGCATCCGAGTTTATCGGCTACCTGCTGAGCCGATAAGGTTCCCTCTCCGAGTGCGTCCAAGACCCGTTCATCGGTAACTTGTGGGACGAATTTCCCCGAATCGTCGCGCTTTCGCTCCATATCAGACGATACCTGCCCCACCTACATAATCCCTATTGCTCAATAGCATATTGATGTCTTTATTTCCTATTGCGTATAAGCATTAGGTAAAGACAGATCCATGAGAATCAACACATCCGACAAATACGAGTGGCGTACAGACTTATACGACCGCGTAGGCGATCTTCTGAACGAATCTACGCGGTCGGGCGCGATCGATGCGAGCGCACAGTTTACCGAGGAGATGATGAAGAATCTCGATCGGGCGATGGATCACCCCGATATGACACCGGAACTCGCGGCCTTGCTGTCCATGTCGCAGGTCGAACTCGAATATGAGATCCAGTCCGGCGTGAACATTAGCGACTAACTTCTCTTCTCTTCTTCAACGTCACTACTGATTCGTTAGGAAGAACTACCTAACAGCTGCTTCATCCCTCAATACGATGGAACGAAGCAGGGAACTAGGGTGATCAGGAGTCCGTTTCTTGCACATCTGTCCCTGACAGCCGTTTCTCGCGGGTTACTCAACGGCGACTTCCCGGCACTATCTTCCTCTAAGTGCTGATCGACCGGCGTGATCTACTTCCAACTGGATCAATCTCGCCTGTTGAGGGTGCGTTTTTGCACATCGGGACGCTCGGATATTGTGCAAAATCGGGGATCGGATTCTGTGGGCGTGCAACCGCCAGTAGTTGCCCAAGAGACGTCTTCCACGGGGTCTCCGATCGCGCTTATCAACTCTGCCGTGTGAAGCTGGATCGGGATCTGTCGGATCAGTTCTTGGAGGTCAGTTGGGTAGTGGGAACGATGGCAGCACTTCCACAATCGTTGCAGGTATCGACGCTCCGTCTGTACGGTGTTCCACACACTCGACATGCGTACCGCCATTGATCTGTATTGCTCAGGTTGGTTTTGTCCTTATGGACTCGATTGTCTCGCATGCGTCCGACTAGCGGCTGCCGCTTCTTGAGAAGTGGCCTTGCGAACGAGGTGTGTCGTGAAATCCGTCGATCAAGAGTCATACTGATGTTCATTACTAATCCTTAACTGCAATATTTAGATGTGAATTGCTAGAAGCCGAAACAACTGTCGATACTGTTTGATACGCTATTGATCAGTCCCTGATACCGAAGCGCCGGCACCGCTGCCGGGTACAGGGGCTAATTACGAGCGAGCAGACTCTCGCTTGAGGGATACATTGGAGGGACCAATCTCCTCCAGCACCAGCGACGCATTAGTGTTCCCCTCGATTCGGACGAGAAGAGATACGACAGTTGTCACTGCATGAGCGGCGGCGAGAAGCACGGTCCCTACCGCTACCGCGTGTATCGAGAAGCAGGTGACGTTCGTACAGGATCTAACGGGGTGAGTCGTTCGCCGATTACGGCTCTAGGACGACTTTAATGCAGTCGTCCTCCTTGTCGTTGAACGTTTCGTAGAGTTCGGGCCCGTCCTCGAGCGAGCCCCGGTGGGTGATGATTTCCGCGGGATCGATTTCGCCGTTCTCGATCGTCTCGAGCAGCGGGTTCAGGTAGGCTTGAACGTGGGTCTGGCCCGCGTTGACCGTGAGAGCTTTGTTCATCAGCGGGCCCATCGGCATGTCGTCCACTCCGTCGATGTAGACGCCTGGGATCGAGAGGGTTCCGCCCTTGCGACAGGACTTGATCGCCTCCTGGAGCACGTAGGGACGGTCGGGCTCGTCGGGGACGTGATCGACGCAGGTGTGATGGGCCTCCGAGCCGACGGCGTCGATACACCGGTCGGGCCCTCGGCCGTCGGTCTCGTCCATCAGCCACTCGTAGACGTCGTCCTCGGAGTAGTCGATCACCTCGGTGTCGGCGTGACCCTCGGCCATCCCAAGGCGTTCCTCGATCCGGTCGATTGCGATCACGCGGTCGGCGCCCATCATCCAGGCGCTCTGGATGGCGAACTGGCCGACCGGGCCGCAGCCCCAGACGGCGACCGTGTCGTTCTCCTCGATCTCGGCGTTCTCGGCGGCCATATACCCCGTCGGGTAGATATCGGAGAGGAACAGTACCTCCTCGTCCGAGAGGTCCGACTCGATCTTGATCGGGCCGACGTCGGCGTGGGGTACCCGCAGGTACTCGGCCTGCCCGCCGTCGTACCCGCCAAGGGTGTGCGAGAAGCCGAACAGACCGGCTGGCGAGTGGCCCATCGTCTCGGCGGCCATCTCGGCGTTCGGGTTCGTCTCGTCACACAGCGAGTACAGATCGTTCTCGCAGAACCAGCACTCGCCACAGCTGATCGTGAAGGGGATGACGACGCGGTCGCCCTCCCGGAGGTCGTCGACCTCCTCGCCGACCTCAACGACTTCGCCCATCGGCTCGTGACCGAGGATGTCGCCCTCCTCCATGCCCGGCATGAAGTCGTTGTAGAGATGGAGGTCCGAGCCACAGATCGCCGTCGCCGTGATCTCGACGATCGCGTCGGTCGGCTCCTTGATCTCCGGCTTCGGGACGTCGTCGACCCGGACGTCGCCCTCGTCGTGCCAGCGGAGTGCTTGCATAACGATCAGTACTAAACAGCCGTCTGCATGATGGTGTGGCTTGTCCTTGCAAAGTCCTATTAAGTGTTCTATTGAAAATGGAAGACAGCGTGGCGATTTGCCGATTTCAACGGTTGCTGTTCGGTAATATCCACACTCCTTAGTCACGAATATACTCGTTTCGAGATGAGTTCGTGGTTCATCGTCAAAATGGAGAGGAATTACGCCACTTCCCAGTAGAAATTCGTGAATTCTCGACGCAAAATTTTCTTGACTCCGCTGCTGTACCGCATTTTCAATAGAGCACATCCAACCACACTCTACTTTGGGGCGATGTCCGCGCTGCGCGAGTACTCTGTCATCTCTTTGAGCGGTGAGAACGGGTCGGTGAAAGGGGGAGGGGGTGCTGTGACTGTTAAGACAACTTCGACTATCCCATTCTGTTGAAACCGGCTGAAACCATACCAGTCAGTCAGACGTGGGGCTTGCATGCAGCGACAGCTCTATTTGTATCGCCATTGTAATACACACGTATGTCAGACGCATCGCCAACTAAACCCAGTGATGGTGATGAGCGTCCGCAAATCAACGTCCGTGTCACCCCGACGTTCCTTGAACAGATCGACGATGTGTGGCAAGGACGGGGATTCAATTCCCGTTCAGAGTACATTCGGCACGTGCTCCGTGATTCAGTCGAAAACCCTACGTTCGACCGTGACGAGTTGTCCGCACTCGCCCGCGCCGAACGCGAGATCCGGGACGGCGAGACTTATTCTCGTGAGGAGATCATCGACGAGTTCGATCTCGATACCACCGAAAGCTCCGAAGAGGAGTAGACTCGAATGAGCGATGAGTGGACGTGGCGATTCACGTCACAGGCGCGCGACGATTTCGAAAAGCTCGAACGCGATGACCAGCAGCAAATCCGCAAGAAGCTCGATGAGATTTGCGAGTCGCCATGGCGAGACCCGCCGGAGTATGGAGAGCCGATGCAGAACAGTCCTTATAAGAAGGTCAGAGTTGGCGGTTTTCGGCTGTCAACGACCTTTGACCATTCGAACACGGACATGATCGTCGCCCGGATCAAACATCGTGGTGGTGCATATACTGCCGACGATTGAGATCCGCGTCACTGATTTTACTGAGTTTCCGGTTGGAAGATGGGCAGCTGGTTGTACAACAAAGCATGGGTGATGAGAGGGTATCAACACGAATTCAGAGTACGGTGGTCGGTGAGTAGAGTCTGCTAAGATAGCGATCCCGTTGAATGGGGACTGCGTATTTTTACAGTTCGCTGTAGAACACCATCTCATGGTAGCGACAAATCAAATCCTGTCCGTTTTCATCATCTTTGCCCTCGTACTACTCGTGACCCGGATCGGAGCGATTGCACTCCGAATGACTGGTATCTCACCGGACGTGGCCTCATTTCAGGCAGCATCAGCATTTTCGGGAGCGGGGTACACGACCGAAGAAGCAGAGTTTACGGTCTCAGACCCAAGCAGACGAACCATTGTCATCTGGCTCATCCGACTCGGAAGCATCGGGATTGTGAGTATGCTTGGGTCGCTCCTTCTGTCGTTCACCAACGCCGAGGGCGAAAACATTCTTACTCTCATCTACGTTATCGGTGGCGTTATCGGGATTATTCTTCTCGCTCGTAGCCAACTATTGAATCGAGCATTGACGCCAGTTATTGAATGGGCACTTGACCGTACAACGGATCTTACCATCCAAGATTACACGCAAAACCAACAGACTAAGAGTCTGATTTTGCATATCAAGACACTCGGATATTGTGCAAAAGTCGGGATCGGGTTTTCTGTACGTGCAACCCCACAGTAGCACCAAAATGGGTCCGCAGATCACGGAGCGATAGGTACCTTGATCTCGATATCATCATACCAAACTGAGGGCCGCCGTGAACGCCCCTCGTCCTCGATCTCGACGAGTCCGTAACTTTCGAGTTCTTGGAGGTTGTCGTGAACCTGCCGGATATCACGCCCAACTCCACGGGCAAGTGCTCGAATGCTCTCAGGCGACTCGCGGGCAATTGATCGGAGCATCTGAATGTTATTTGCCGAGAGAAGCCGCTGTAAATCCTCCTCTCGCTGAAACGTGATCTCGTAAAGCGGATCAATATCTTCGCCTCGGTCGAGCGCCTCGAAACGCTCGCCAACCTTCTCGAAGGCGTTGCTCGGCGAGGCGACACGAACGGTCAGCGTTCGGTGCATTGGGGCGCTGTTGTGGTTAGTCGGTGCGTTCATGATTTTCGACCTCTGTTCTGAACCGTTCTAAGACGGCTTTGTAGTCGCCTGGGTATTCGTAGGTACCATCCACTCCATCGGCCGTGTGGCGTTCGTGGCCTTTCGTATCGGCGTGTGAGTTATCGTAGCGGAGGATCGTCTCTCCCTCACCTGTCCCGTAGTGCAACCGGTATTTGATGCCATCTGGATAGGCGTCTGACGCCGGGACAGACCACACATTCATCCGAACGATCCGCCCTGTCTCGGGGAAGTCGAGTGATTCACTGAGTATGAGTGTGGCCTCGTCCCCGGACATATTGATGTTACGAACCACATCATAATAGATGTTGGCATTGTCTGTTATCCCGAGCTACTCCTCAAGCATACGAATCCGGCCATGGACGTAGCCTTTACCCTGTCGACAAATTACCGCCTCCCCCGCGTCGAAGCTCCGAAGGTCGCCCTTCGCGAACTTGTGTTCTTCCTCAGTTTTCATTTCTCGCGACGTCTCAACCATACCGCCACCTAACGGCGCTTCTTTCCGCTCAACGTGGCCGGTGTACTCGTTGAACTCCGTACCGACCGTTTCCCGTAGGAAGTCCACTGACGGTTCGTCGGCCGTCCGAAGGCCGATTACCGTAACCATCCCCGAGAGTAGCGCGTTCGCTCTCTCGCGGCCGTACGTGTCCTGGAGCTGCGCGACACTCTGTAGGGAGAGTATCGCCTGACAGTTGTTCCCCCGGCCGACGTTTATCAGCTCTCCGAGTCGGCTGATAGACACGCCCATATGCTCTATCTCGTCGAGTAGGTAGTACGCCGACCGACGCGGGTCAGACATCCCGTGTTTGATGGATTCATCTATCAGGTAGCGGAACACGGGCGCGATCGTCTCGCTCTGGCGCGTCGGGTAGTCGAGTACGAGAATACGGCCTTGCGGATTCGCCATGTACTCACGAATCGAGAAGTCGCCGGACTTCGCGAAGTCACCCACAAAGAGGTCTTGAACTTGTTGCTGGGCGCTTGAGAACACTCCCCCGGCTGTTTGGCCGTCTCCGGGTCAATCGCACTCGCAGCTGCCGTTAGGTCCTCGTGGCCGTCTCTGCTAAGGTTCTCGTGCATTTTCTTAGGACTGGCGCGTTGCCAGTAGCGCACGAGGTCGGCGTTCGTCGGATTGTCGAGCTCACGTTTCAGGTACTTCAGGTTCGCGGCAAATAGCTGGCGGCCTGCCGTATCGAAGAAATTGTTCTGGTCGCGTCCCTTTGGAAACAGTGACCTTGCAATCTCGTCGGCGTCAGCCTCAGTTTCCATTTCCGCGAAGATGTTCCACGCGATCGGTGACCCTATCTCTGTGCTCGAACCCTGGGATGAGAGGCGGATCATGGACGCACCGCGTTCCTTGAGGAATGCTTGGTAATCTCGCTTCATGTCGAACACTACCACAGGCTCACTCGGGTCGGCCTGGAGCTGATCGACGAAGTGCTTTAGTGTCTCACTCTTGCCGGCTCCACTCGCTCCAAGAGTCAGCAACGAACGACGTGGAACGTGCATAGCGCCGTCTGTCCACTCGCTCACGTCGTCAGCCTGCGATTCGTAGATAGTCAATGGGAGTGAGAAGTTATCCCGATCGGGCCTAACGTCGCTCGTTAGACCCGATACAAGGCCGATAGTCGCGCCGATAGCCGTGGGTATTCCAACTCGAATCGTCTCATAGAGCAATGCCCCACCGATACCGAAGAACAGGGCGACAGTAAGCCATATCGCGCCGGTTACGTCAGCCAACCAAAGGGCCACGAACCACCCGATGATGGCTGCTAGGGGTGTGAGTGCTCTATTGACGTCGCGTAGCGGGGCCGTAATCACCCGCCATGCATCGTAGGGACCGACAGGGGAGAATCCTTTAACTTTGCTTACGTAGGCTAACATGGCGGCTACCGCCGTCAGATTGAGGAGGGTTCCAAGCACCATCTTAGCGGCCCCTCTCAATCTCTAATTCGTCCTCTAGTTCTTGCTCCCGCTCTCGCGAATCACGTTCGTTCGCACGCTCTTTCTCCTGTCGGCGGTGTTTGTACCTCTCTCGTTCGACCATCCGCTCATTGGCCGTCTCTCGGACATTCTCGACGTCACCACGATCCATGTAGAGGTCCGTCTTCTCACCCGTCATGGCAACGTGAGCGTGCGGGTGTTCAGTATCCCGATGAACACTATACGCGTAGGTCACCGTGGGTCGGTTTTTCGTGAACTGTTCCATTGTTCGGCGCGTCTCTTTGCCGATCTCATCGTTTGAGAGGTCATTTCCGTTCTCTGGGCTGATTATCATGTGTCTCTCGAATTGGTGACGTTCGCTCTTTTCGACGAATCGCTCTTTCTGCTTGTTGGATATGAGGCGGCCGGCTCTGTCGTGAACCGGTGTATCTCCCTCTCTGCCGATGTATGCCATGAGTTTCCCTGCGCCAGAATCACGATACTCCGTCTGGAGAAACGTCGTCATAGGAGGTCATCGACTTCCGTCGGTCCATCATCGTCTTTATCGTCGGTTTCAGCGTCTGAGTCGGCACTGTTCGACTCCTCACTCGAGAGATCAGTATGTTCCTCAAGCGGGTAGCGAAGCCGGCGAGCACCCGTCTGAAGTACCTCACGTCGACGAGCATCCGGGTAGTTCTGTTTCAGCAGCTCGAAGTTCGCGACTGAGTAGGTCCCGGCACGAGCGTTCATGTCTCGTATGTCTTCGGCGATTTCCTCGAGGGCATCTGTCCCTTCAGCGATCAAGGCCTCGATGCGTTCCTCGGCGGATAGCTCTGTAGCCGATTGATCCAGATTCTGGCGTTGGCGCTCGGCCTGCATGAGCTTGTAGACATAGCTGGAGAGTGTTTCTCCTGCATCGTTGGCCTCGCTCTTGAGGTGATTCTTCTCTGATTCTGATACGTAGACGCTGATGACTGTGTCTCTGCTCATGTGTTGGTTAGTTCTTTGAGGGGTGGGTATGCGGGCTGGCTAAGTGGTGGTTTTGCTGGTGAGCGGAGCGGTAGGCAAGCTAAAATTCGCATTGGTTTCTTCTCAATTCACCTCTCATCTGTCGGTTTCATACCAATTCTACCACAGTAGATACCAATGTGGTACAGTACCTAGTAAGTTTCGGCCCCGTCGGCCTCAGACGATGGCATACCCGGCCCTGTCTAAGTCCGCCCGCATACCATATCGCTGATAGAAAACTTCCCCCCTCAATTCTCCCTACAGCCGTCGGCGTCTGAGTGCAAGCTTACAGTAAGGTCGAAACTTACCCCCTCCACCCAACCTACTAGGGTCGGCAGGCGTCCTGATATGTCTGGCATATCAGTCATGATGATAGGCCAGCTGTAACCGGAACCCTAGCGGCGCTCCAAGAAACGCCGTATTCTCGCGGCCTTCGGCCGCTCCGAGACGGGGATTCTCGCGCCGCTACGGGACAGTAGTCATACCGCCTAACACGAGTGGACCGCCTGCCGGGAGGGTGGCCCCCGAGAGGCGGCTAATGAGTTAGCAACGATGGAAGCGATGCCCGTGATTGATCCAGGCCCACGGGCCGGGCCTGACGGAGTCCTACCTCGACGAACACAGTCCCTCGCCCGTCAGGGGTCATCGGGAACGACTCAGTGCGTGCTCGAGCGGTGGACCTTCATCGCATTTTCTTGGATGAAGGGGCGACCGCACTCAGGACACGGAACCACTTTGTCGACGAGTAGCTCCGAGAGGCCGGGAGTATCCGCGCTCATTCGGGGCGCTAGAGCGCCTCGAGGTCGATGTCCTCGTGGGAGGTGTTGAGGATGTCCGCTGCCTCCTGGCGCTGGGCCTCGGCATATTGGGGGGCGCGAGTCTCCATCCTCTGCGCGCTTTCAAGCTTCTCGCGGGCGGTGTTGCGCTCCTCGGCCGTGAGGTCCTCAACACTCCCCTCGTCGTTGTCCTCGAGCAACTCCGGACTGGCCCCACCCGTCTCGGGCTGCTGGGAGAGGGCCGTCACGGTCTCGTTTGCCTCGTCTCTGTCCATCGCGATAAATTGCCCCGCGAGGGCGTCGAGATCGAGACTGTCGGGGTCGGCGACGCCGCGCTGGCCGAGCGAAGTCCCGAGAACCTCGCGAATCGCGTCAACCGACTGCTCGCTAACGAGGACTGGATCCTCGCCGCGGTCTTTCATCCGCCGGTGGTCATAAAGCAAATCAACTTGTTCCTGGTCGAGTTCGCGGTTCGAATTCATGGTTGATCGTAATCGTAATTGTAATCGCAATTGCAATTGGTCAGCTGCCGATCCAGATCGCGAAGACGCCCCTTCCGCGGACTCTCACCGCGGTCAGTGGGGCGATCTTGAACGGAGAGAAGACTGGTGTTAATGCTGCTGACAGTCACAGCAGCGGGCGTCGCGACGCCCTCGCCACGGGTCGCGAAGTCGTGGGTCATCGGGACAGGCCTCCAGTCAATCGATCCCACGCGCCGACTAGACGGTCGCGAAGCCGAACCGAGAGGGGAAGGTCCGCCCGCCGGCGAATCGAGCCGTTGAGGGCCATCTCCAGCTCGTCGTCCTGGATCTCGCCAGCGTAGGCGACCATCTCACGAGCGTGCTGGAGGGCCGCCTCAGCGTCGGCGTCGTCACGGAGGGTGTCGAGTCGCAGAGCGCCGTCCTCGCCGCGGACGTAGACCACGTCCTCGTTGGGCTCGAGGTCGTTCGCGAGCAGCAGGGCGTGGACAAGTGACAGGCGGTCCTCATCACCGTCGAGCCCGTCGAGTTCGTACACGATTCCCCGGACCAGCGCCCGATCACTCTCACTGAGGTCGGGGGTCATTCGTCCCCCGTCCCGGAATACTCAATCTTGTACTCAAGATCACTGCCCGGTTCCTTGCCCGGAGCGATCTCAACGCCCTGCTCGTTGACATAGACGCCCCGTTCGGCGTTCCACTCGTAAAAGCCGCTCTTCCGATCCGCTTCGTCGGCGTCCCCACCGATCACGAACTTCTGGAAACCCTCGCTCGGTTGGTCGTCCTCCAGGTCCCCGACCCGATTCGCGAGAGAACGGCGGGTCATGGCTCGACCCTGACATGTTCGGCGTCGCCGGGCGTATCGGCCACACCGAGTATCTCCCGGCCTTCGCGCTCGGCACGCTCGCGAGACATGACTAAGACGTGGTTGAACTCAATGCCGAGCGAGCCACCCGACCGGCCCGATTCGAGCGAGTCAACTCGGTCCTCGAGCGAACGCCGAGTCATAGTTCGATCCGCTCCTCAGTAACCCCCGGTTCCGGGGCCTCGCCTTCCGTCGGTTCCCACGGCGTCGCGACCACCGTATCCCGGAGTTCGATTACTGTCCCGTCACCCGGACGCTCGGCCTCCAGTGACTCAATCCGATTCGCGAGCCCCTGTCGAGTCATTGGCGCTCCTCCAGTTGCTCAACCCGCTCGGCCAGTTCCTCGAGGTCCTGGTCCTTTTTCAACTGACGATACTGTCCGCATGCGTATGCCAGCTGGCGAATCCACCCCTGACGGACCTTTTCGTTCTCGGCGTCGCGAACCCGCCCGGCAGTCACCTTCCGGTGGGCCTCTGATATGCCGTCCTCGAGGAGGGAAATCACTTCCGCGCGGTCCGGGATGTCCGGCCCGTCGGTCTCTGGTGTCGGCGGCGAATCCGCGCTCATACCGAACCCCCCATGGGTTGGCGTACTTCCCGCCCGGTCTCGGCAATGTCGGTGGTTATAGCGTGCATGAGTGGTGAGATTATCCGCGGCTTATCGACGGGTCTAGATCCAACTTCTCGACTGCGTTGTCCGTGACCTTGTGAGGCTCGCCATCCACGAGGATGATGCCCCGCTCTTTGTCCTCCCAGAGGAGTGAGCCGCCCGCCTTCGCCGTCGAGAGGAGGACGATTATCCCCGCCGCCGGGAGGTTTTCGGGGCCGGTGCCCCCCTCCAGGTCCGAGACGCGAGACGTGAGATCTCGAGGTGAGCGCATGAACTCACTCCCGCTTGCTCAGTTCGCGAGCAATTGCTTTGGCGAGTTTGGTCCGTTCCTCGTCAGCCCGCGAGTGGTCCCCCTGGACGCCCGTGCCGTACTCCTCAACGAGGGGGTTGGGGTCGTCCTCGGAGGCGTCGGCCGGGCCATGCTGATACGGATGGGCGTCGCTCGCGGTGTCGGCGTCGAGTTCGGCCGGAATCTCGTTGGCCGTCAACTCCTCGAGGCCGTTGTTATCGACACCAGTCCCGAACGCTTCGAGCGGGTCGCCAGACCGTGACTCGGCCTCGGTCGCCGCGATCTCGGCCTGTCGGCGACGGGATTCGGCCGTCATTTCCCCGGTGGTTTTGAGGCCGTTGTCGTCCACGCCAGTCCCGTACTTCGCGAGTGTGTCCTGAGCGGCGTCGGTGTCCTGCATGACGACCCGGCGTGCCGCTGCCTCCACCGATTCGTCTCCCTCGCCCTCGCCCGCTCGGACGAATCCGGCCGCTTCAAGCGCCTTTGCAAACTCCGCAACCGTCAGGTCCTCGAGGTCCTTGCCGACCAAATCGACCGTCTGTGCCAACCGCTCGCTTGTGTTGCTACTCATGATTATGATTGTCTGATTATGATTGTGTATTTGAAACCCGCAGAGGGGTGTCGAACCCCCCAGCTATGACTTGACGACGAATCGCGCCGATGCTCGCACCGAGTGCGCAGGTCGGTGGTCATCGCCGCTTCCATATATTTTATATACGGCTAGACACTTAAACATGGGTGCTTAACCGCGGTCTATCGTCGCCTTGGTGGGTCAACGTGGCCGAATCCTTCCTTGCCTCTATCATAAGTCATGCCGACCCGGCCGGGACCGGACCCATACCCGGCCCCTGCCGACGCGCGCCAAACCGCGGCGCGCTGGCGGGATACGGGGGTGAACGCCGAAGTGCATGGCTCATTTGACGGTCGGGTTCCCGCTCCTCCAGCACTCCGCGAAATAACTATGTGACGACCGAACACTAGATTCGGTATGGGTATGATAAGTCGATGGGCAGACACGGTCGGGTCTTCTAGAAAACCTTCGATAGGAGTCAAAATCCTCGCGGCCATCTTCGGAGTCGCCGCATTCGTGCTAGCCATCGCCGCTCTTGAAATCGCTACGAACCCCAGTCTCACAGATGGGACTACTGCATCCCTCCTCGTCGTTGCCTTCGTATTCGTTGTGGGTGTCGGCTTGCTCGTCGTCGCTGCCGGGTTGTGGATCGGGCGATCTTGGGCATGGACGTGGGGGTTCGTCCTCTATACTGGTGCAGCGATCAGTAGCCTTATCGCGGTGGTACAGACACCTGAACCGGTAACACTTTTGGGAGTCGTCGTACCCGCGTTCGTTGCGGTGTATCTCTACAGCAAACGCGAGCAATTCGACACCGCGAATACGGAATCTGTATAGCTCACTCCCTGTCAGCAGTCACTCCCTTCGTTACAGGGCGGCGCGGTTGTTCCCTAACTTCGACACGCACAGGCTGGATCGCCACTCTCAGTGTGCCCAATGTATAATCCGAGCAGCGCACAGGCGGTTCCGACAATCACTCCAAGCATTCCCCAAACGGCTCCGTCGCCGCTGGAGGCGAGTATTATCAGGAATGTCGAAATGCCGAGGATGACTATCATCCAAGCAGTGCCTAGTGTCTGTTGTGTAGGCTTTGAAACCATGTTATTGCTGATCGTGCCAGTGGCTTATCTCTATCTCTCCATACAAGTAGCCACTTGCTTACTGACAGACTGTTAGTAGCCCCACGCCGTTTAATTCAGAATACCCCTGTCAACAAGAGCGGTCTATTGAGAGTAGCAGAGCGTGTCATAGAAAGACACTCAGAGCGTTGGTTTCAACTTGTTCTGCTTGAATCAGCCGGCACATATACCTGTAAGTACAGGGTCAGCTGTTCACGTTCGCACGTGGCAGTAAACTACGTTAGGCCCCACACTACACCGAAAATGGTACCGAGACTCATCCCAATCGCAATACCTATCCCGATATCATTCAGTACAAGCCCAAGAACGACTCCCATTAGAGGTCCGAACGCAATCCCTAGACCCATCTTATTCGAATCTATTTGATCGTCCTCTTCGTCAGACATATGATGTCTTTGGATTTCTAGCGGGATAAACCCAGTTAATGGGTGTGAACGGTCTATATCTACCGTTCACTACGGATTTCAAAGGTCACGTGACCGATTCTATGACACGCTCAGTAGCATGCTAATTACACCGGAGCGACACCCCGGGTCAGCAACCAGGTGGCTACAGACTACTACTACTATCGCGGTTGGATTTGTCGAATTGCATACCGACAATTGCGAAGAAGATCGCGGCAACGGCAATAAGCGATGAATCAATAGTAGGTTGGTAAGAGGGGTTGTTGATTTTCACCACAGTAAACGAGATTAAGAGAACAATGCAAATCGTTGCTGTGATCTCTAATCCGACATACGCGGGACCTTTGGATTTCGCCCATACGATGGGATTCATGCGCTCTGAACGACGACCGCTGATATATCTGTTTGGGTGCCGTGACTGGTGCTCTAGGCCTCGCTGCTGCAATCAACTCTGTCAGAGCCCTCTGTCAGTAAGCAAGTGACTACTGACGGGGGTGGTCATTATCTGACGCAGGCTACGTAGAAAATGCTAGACCAAATGCCATAGAAAGATACACATGAAAGCCACACGCTGACGCCCGTAGCCAGCAGTGACCGTATCCAGTTGAAAACCGACAAACCCGCCAATCAATAGAAATACGACACCGAACCCAAATAGCAACAGCGTAGCAATAGCCGATTGCTGGCCCATATCCAAAATCGGTTTTATCACCATGTGGTTCGAACGGCTAGTCTACGTTTGCGTTCCCACTTGACCGAGGGCGTTTGAAGATGAGATTATCTCCCCAAAACCAGTTCTCGATTACCTCGTCAAGTTCCCAGCCGTCTTTAGCAAGTCTGTTGACTTTCTTTTCCGTGTTTTCTGTCTTAATTCCTAATAGACCAGTCGACGGCTGGATCATCTTGTATTCGTAGTCGTCGCTTGCGGACATTGAGAGCTATTGCTTATGGTGAGCACTTGAACTTGCCTATTAGTTTGTTTCTCCCCTCCTCCACCGCGGGAGCCTCACGGCCCCTTTGGGGCCGTCGGGGCTGGCAGGATAAGGTAAACAGTCACTCGCCGACTGAAAGAACTCGGCGTACTCGGGAACGATCGAGACGCCAGACAACGGAACTGTGTCGAGGTGTACGAAAACGAGTACTACACAAAATCACCGTTGGATCGGAGGACGACGAGAGCGAGGAGAGCGACGACGGCGACGAGTAGCCAGCGATAGAGCCTACTCGTCAATATTGGTGACTTGGAGGCCCTCAATACGGTTGAAGTCACTATCGCGGGTAACGATCGTCGCGCCTGCTTCACGGACAATCCCTGCTATTAGCATGTCCACTGCATTGATCGGCGTGCCCTGGTCGAGGAGTTCAGCCTCGATCATGGCTGCCTCAGTGACCGCACCTGCCGTTACCGGAAGGGGATCGGCCCAATTTAGCGCTGCCTCAGTTTTGGTAACACCGGGTTTTCGGGAGGCCTGTGCTCCGTATCGCAGAGCCTCCCACAACACTGGCATCGGGAGATACCACGCTCCATCATAGGACTCGATTACTGTGGCCGCCTGTTCGTGGCGGGGGTTGTCCGAGCGAAGATAGTCGCTTAGGACGCTATTGTCCAAACATCTCATCGTAGTGGTCGTCAATCTCCTCGCCAAGTTGCTGGTGTTTCTCTTTGTGGTCCTGCCCTGCGTCGATGTCATCCCAAAGCCCTCGCGCCTTTTTCGGGTTGTCTCGTGACTTCGAGAGCCGGTTTACTACATCGCTGAAGCTCTCGTCACCGCGCTTGTGCGCTTTCAGGCGCTCATAGGCGTCCTCGGTGATCGTGAGTGTCTTTGTAGCCATACACATACATGTACGTCCACGTGCGCCATAAAGCTGTCTCCTTCAGAGAAAGAACGGTAATCGGCGGATGGCCCTCAGACGCATGACGGCTAATCGGAAATGCTTCTACTCCGTTTGGAGAAGTGCGAGATAAGATACCAGCCCCGCTTCCCCCCCACCGCAGCAGGATGAACCGCACCGCCTCACAGTGTGGGGTTAGTCCGGTTTCGACAGGGGGTGTCAATATTCTCTTAGGAGGCGTGCCTAAGGGCACTCAATCAAAATACCACCGCCACCTTCGCAGAAACGCGCGAAAAATTCCACCCGAAACGGAGCCTCAGACGACGAAAATCAAGCCGAAAACGGGACGGTGGATAGTGTTGCCACTCAGGAACGCCGCGCTATCTGACGGATTTGAGATCTGATCCGGTCGTCGTTGACCGGGACGGGACAGTATCTGGCATACCACCGGCCCGACTGCCGGGCGTGTCCGATGTGGATAGCCCCTCTCCGTTCTGACGCCAGAAGGCACGGCCTGCTACGTACTCGACTTTATCACGGCCTGAACGGATCCACGCCGTTAGCCCTTCTTTCAGCATCTCCTCCATGTCGGCCTCGTCGGGTATCTCACCAAACTCGAGTTTGACCCGGGTAATGTCGGCGTCAGGAAACCGGTCAGAAACCTCAGGCCCGTATTCGGCGCACCACGCCGACCATGCGCTCGATTCGCCCGAACCCTTGCCGTCGTTCTCGAAGGCCTCACGGGCGTGTCTGAGCCCGTGGCGGGCCTGCGAGGCCAGATAGTCCGACCCGAAGGCGACGGCCCCGTTCTCGAGCGTTAAGAGGTCCGAGAGACGGTCGACGATCCGGTAGACCGTCCGGCGCGAACGGCCGATCGCCTCGGCCAGTGAGGTGACGTCTTGGACCTGTCCCCCGTCGGCCATGACCTGCAAGGCTTCGGCGTCCGAGTTGTTGAGGTCCGGGTTTCCTGTCCCAAGGCCAGCAAGCGCCTTGATTACGGCCGTCCCTTGCTCTCGCTTGATGTCCGGTGTCGGGTCGTCTATCAGGGAGATCGTCGGCCGAATCGTGTCCGTGTCCTCAAAGTATCCATCGGGAACGTAGGTGTCGCTCGATTCGTTCGGACGGGTCGGCAGGCCAGCCCAACTCAAGAGATTTAGCAGCTGCTCGTCTAACTCCCGTCGAAGCCCCGCCTTGTCCGACCACGGGACCGTAGACGTATTGAGCGACTTCTTGAACAGCATACACACCTTTGGGTGATACAACGGGTCTGACGGGTCCTCAGGCGGATTCTTGAGCAGGTAGTGTTTGATCCGCTTACCGTATTCGTGGCCCGAGATGAGCGCACCTGCCGTCTCAGGCCGGAACGCCGCCATGTGCATGAACCCGTCTCCGCCCGTATCGTCCTCGACGAGTTTTCGGTATTTGCCCGATTCGGCGGCCAACTCAAAGATTCGTTCCATGACGGACCCGCGCCCGAACACACGGCCCGACTTGGACCGATTGACCCGAACGTACGTTTCGGCCTCGTAGATATTTGAGTAGGAGTGCTCGCCCGTGAAGTACGCCGGATTGATGTCTAGGGCTTCGGCCCCCCCTCGGAGGAGTTCAGGATACTCCCCAAAGTCGAGTTTGGCACCCTGAGCGCGAACGTTCACGCCTACAATATCGGGTGTCGAGATTGAATCTCCGTCTGTCGTTCGCATATCCGGCCAGCGTGGCGCGACATGGAAGCGCGCCCGACGTTTCCCGGCCTGGTCCTCTACTGGTTTGACGGTAATCCGGTGCTCGCGAACCGTCTGGAGGCGATAGTCCGGGTGATCGCGCGGTGCAAGCCCCGATTCCTGATAGGAGAGTGTGGCTACCCACGTTTCGTCGCCCCTGTCGAACCGGGCGCGGGCCGATCCGTCGGCGTCCTTAACCGCCTTGTCGAGTGCGAAGTGCGGGAGGAGGTCGTTTCCGGTGTAAATCAGGTTCCCACCAAATTCGTCCACAGCCGTCTCAAGCAGGAAACGTGACTCACTCATCGAACCCACTCCGAACCGTCTGGCGGTCAGAACACTCGAAACAGCCAGCGATCGCGCCCGATACCCCGAACACTCGGACGAATAGGGCTGTGACGTGGCCGCCGCCCTCGCATTGAGCCATTAGATCGCCTCCGTGAGCGTGCTCTGTCGCGGGTCAAATCGCGAGAGGGCAGTTGCGCGTACGAACTCCGAGTCGTGGTCTGGTTTGGTGATGCTGTCAGTCGTCATCGTTCCGGTCGTCCGATCACGGCCGGACGGGCCGGGCACCGCACCGCGACGAGAAAGACCCATGAACCCGGACGTCCAATACCCAGGTAGAGGCCCAAGGCCTCGCATCGAAGGTGCCAGCCTTCGATTGTGCGTGTTTCGGCGCTGATGGGAGCCTGGACCCCGTCTCAAGAGGGGGCTCCCAGCGCCGTTCGATCGAACTACCTGCACAGCCTCGCGTATCTAACGTAATCTCGTCTTCTATCAGCTGCGCCTCCGGTGCAGCATCCATGCTGAAGAAGGTCGCACCGACCGCGTGTCTCTCTGCAGCATTGGGAATTGCTGTCATGGCCATCTGATGAGCCACGGGCTAACGAGACAGGCAAACAGTTATGCCATGCCAGCCAGAAAGGGGAGATGTATTAGGTCTGGCCCCTTCCGGCCTTTTTCGTGTTCCGTAGCTTTGCGTATGACCTCACACACCTTGCTTATAAAGGTCAGTGACAGATAGCGAATGAATGTCTGACGGTTGGCTGACGTACCTCTATGATCCATTAACGATTCATACTGCATCATGAAGCGAATCACTCCACAAGTCCGAGCAGAACATATCGAGTATATTAATGAAGTACAATCAAAGGCAGATAGCGATATTAGTGATGCAGAGGCTATTAGACGTATTTTTGATCGAGCGATTCAGTGTGAATCACAGACGGAGCAGCTTGAATCAGAGTTGAATCATGCTGAAGCACGAATCGATGAGCTTCAATCTAAACTGATTGCAACCACTGAGAAGATAGATGCATCCAATGAACTAGTCAAAGTCGTAGAAGACGAGCAATCACTTCAGAAGCAACGTGCTCAAGCAGGAATTATGACACGCGCTAAATGGTGGTTGACAGGTATGCCATCCAAGGAGCAGTAAAAACTTGCCTCACGATAGGCGTGTTCCGTCTGAGCGTGGTTCATGAGTTCCGTGTTTTCCTCCCGCTGCTCGAGAATCAGGCGCTTCTCATTCCGCGGGCCGTAGGCGCAACCTCAAAAAACGGAGCTAATCCTCAAGCGCGTCGAGAACATCACGTTCCTCATCCCGCATCCGACGGGCTGTCTCGACGAATGATTCGTTCTCGCTGTCGTTTGATTCCTGGTTGTGCGTCTTGCTCATGTTGTCTTCCATAGTGTTCACACCTACTTATTCATTATCCGTCCGGGGTGGGTTCAATCGTGATTTGTCGATCGCGCCGGTTTCCAACCACTTGGCGATTTCCTCCACCTCATATTTCCGGATACTACGCACGACACGAGCTTCCGCCACGTCTGTATCAGCTCGTTGCGCGCCGGCCTGCTCTAAATACGATGTTGCCACGTTCCATGCAGTGCGCTTATTTCCATCTTCGAATACATGGGCCGTCACCACCTTCCGAAGCAAAAAGGCGGCTCGTATGTACACATCGTCATATTCGGCCGCCTTGCGGGTATGTGGACGGAGTTCAAGTCTCGGTGATGCAACGCGGGCACCCTTGTACTTCAAATCATATTCCTCATCAATCTCATCGTGGACAGTTACGATATCTTTCGCTGTCGGGAGAGTGCCATCACCGCTATTCGTCATCGCTTTCGCCCTCACAGACGACATCCTGAAGCTCGTCGGTGAGCGACCACGCGACGCTTCTGGGTCCGAAGGTGTGTTTCTCGACTGTCCCGTCCTCGAGGAGATTCCGTAGCCGTCGGTCGGCCGCCTGTCGCGAGCATCCGAGTTTATCGGCTACCTGCTGAGCCGATAAGGTTCCCTCTCCGAGTGCGTCCAAGACCCGTTCATCGGTAACTTGTGGGACGAATTTCCCCGAATCGTCGCGCTTTCGCTCCATATCAGACGATACCTGCCCCACCTACATAATCCCTATTGCTCAATAGCATATTGATGTCTTTATTTCCTATTGCGTATAAGCATTAGGTAAAGACAGATCCATGAGAATCAACACATCCGACAAATACGAGTGGCGTACAGACTTATACGACCGCGTAGGCGATCTTCTGAACGAATCTACGCGGTCGGGCGCGATCGATGCGAGCGCACAGTTTACCGAGGAGATGATGAAGAATCTCGATCGGGCGATGGATCACCCCGATATGACACCGGAACTCGCGGCCTTGCTGTCCATGTCGCAGGTCGAACTCGAATATGAGATCCAGTCCGGCGTGAACATTAGCGACTAACTTCTCTTCTCTTCTTCAACGTCACTACTGATTCGTTAGGTACAGACTATCTACGTATCAGTACTCCAATAGAGCAGTCATTTTTGCTGATTCTCGTTTCAATTTGCAAGATAGGCCATGAGACTGAGAATATTGAACAAGGATATTGCAGCGACACACTTGGAAGTGTCAATAATCAGGTTCCGGACTGGATTTAGGTGATTGAGATTCCACTCGGATTGCAGTAGAGTAATCAGTCGCCACTCTCTGTCAGTCCACTGATGACCCACCATTTCGCTCATATCTACACGTCATAGTTTACCGACGCTGGTCGCGTCGCTGATCAAGCTTGTGCTCGATGGACTCCACAATCCCCGTCCAATTCTCTCTGAAAGTAGGCAATACATCTTTATATCAAAATACCGTAAGTTCATACAATGGAATGGCTTCAACCACGATCACCCTGGGACGTATTAGCGGGGTTTCTTGCTAGCATTTGGGCACTCTTTACGCTACACATCCACTGGCTGCAAGGAACCAACTTCTTCGATCTCAGGATCATGCTCTGGGTCTTAGTAGTAACTGCTGTTTGTCTCGGGGTTCTTCTTCTCTCAGGTGGACTGATCAGCGGACAGTTGTACCGGTCCCGTGACCGCTACCTGAGAGCTGTTCAAGCGCTCGGCGGTAGTGCACTCGTTATGTTCATCGTCTTGCTCATTATATAGACCGTCTGTGGACGTATTATCGTCTGTTCCAGTCAGCTGGGCCCGCTACCGCCGAATCAGCGGCCAGTTACTAATATCTCTTTGTCACAGGTGCTTCATTCATTTTGGCTGGGAACTAAAGTTGGCACCAACCGTTAGATAGAGGTGAGAATATCCATCATGGAGAGATATATCTCCGATATAACTCTATTATACTAATTATAACCCCTATTGAAAAGGATATAACTGCGAAAATAGCTACATTCCCTCCTTCTCCACTAACAACCCGGTATAATTGGGAAATCCCAGCGATACAAAGGGCTATGGTAGTGAAAATAAGGATTCTGTTGGACATTCCACCTCCACCATCCATAATAAATATTATATTCTAAATACGTAATAATGTATCGCAATTTCGTTCTTGTCCTAATTTAACGTATATTAACCTCTCTATGGCAGCTATTTGAGTGAGATAAATAGAGAAGCAATCGTTACATTCGCACGTTCTATGTATCAGTAAAGTCGTCGAAGTTTGACGTGAAACCAAATCAGTCAAATCATTCTTTGCTATCTTTCCTTGTGCAATAGTCGCCTTTGTGAGAAAGGGAAATGTTGCACAAGGTTCGAACTCCCTGCGGACCCCTTTCGGGCGCGACTCCACGGGTTGCACGCAGCGAGGTGCGTCCTGTAAATAGGGGGAGTGGAGGAAATCAAGAGCGTCAAGGATGCACGCAGAAGCGATACAGCCTCTTTTGGAATATCGCTCGCGTCGTCGATACTAACTGTGTAGGTATCCCGCACTGCGAATTGCCCTTCAATATCACCGGCGTGGTCGCCGTCGGCGTCAAATATCTCGTACATAATATCGAATGAAATAGCTAGCCGACGGAAACTGCGAATATCGCGGACTTATTCACCCATAGAGTTGGTTTCTGCTGCTTTGGTCTTGAATGGCTATGAGAGTCCCTCTATTGAATGTTAGCAACAAAGGGTTTCAACAAGGCCGCACCCTACGGTAACGACCGAGTACAGTGGCGTTCTGATTACCCGCGAATCCTTACTGAGCTCCGCGAACGGAATTCGAGTGAGTTCGATCTCCGGACTGTCGAGAGGACGTACTACCACCACTATTGAGAGACACGCGATGTCGGCCAGTGATGAGGAATAGTTCCTTAGTTTCCTTGCGATGCCATCTGCAGTCGCATTCGCCGGCTCCCCAATACTGGGATTTGGCTGATCGTTGGTATCCGGTTGGGTTCATCAGCTAACACATATAGGGTCACAGTCGACGAGTTCGGTATCGAAGCCACGTCACGCCCCCGGCGGATCCTCGAGCAGGCCGTACTTCAACCGGTAGACAATCGTCCCGACGCTTCGCCCAACCCCGATGCTCCACGTGGTGTCGCGACGGTACCGCAGCCGGTAGTAGGGGTACAGGAGGACGATCGCAGCGACACGTCGGCGATACGATCGCCGGATTCCGCCCACATCGTGATCGAACAGGAGTGTCCAGACGATCGACTCCGTAGCGCCGACTGCGATCCAGCGCGGTTTGATCGGGTCCGCCATGCCAGCCTCCACCAATCCGGATCCGAACAGCGCTTTGAGATCGTCTGTGGTAATATCTGTATTCGTCTCTTCTGTCCCGCTTGCGCAGCTCTCAGTCGTACCTGTGCGATCGAGCGATTCAATCAGACCTTCCCGATCGATGTCGGCGTACTGCTTTGCCTCGAATCGGAAGTACCACAGTATGATCAGTCCGACGACAGTTCCAAAAAGGTCGAGGCGTGCACGGGTCCTGCGGGAGAGCATCGTCTCCTACTGGTCGCGCCACCGAGAAAAAGTATTCTGCCGGGACGACACCTCGCTAGATCTAATCGTGCTGTCACTACACA
Organism: Halalkalicoccus jeotgali B3; assembly: GCF_000196895.1. Classification (NCBI taxonomy): domain Archaea; kingdom Methanobacteriati; phylum Methanobacteriota; class Halobacteria; order Halobacteriales; family Halalkalicoccaceae; genus Halalkalicoccus; species Halalkalicoccus jeotgali. The sequence goes on along the minus strand of NC_014299.1, from coordinate 155,147 downwards.
TACTTCGGCCGTTACTAACCGACTGGGATGACTCAGCTCACTACCCGATGAACGATGACCGGCCGACTGCTCAATTAGCGATACCGTGAGTCAAGCCACTCAGTCGATCACGAGAACGGTCTGGTGACACGCGTCCAGTTGTGCCCTCGATAAACGCGATAAAACAGAAACCGGAGTTAGCAGTCGTTCTCGGTAGCTTCCTCGCTTAGCTCTTCAGCATCAGAGTCGTTAACGTCACCCTCGTCAATATTGGAACTGTTATTCTCAGCGAGTCCCGTCTCAAGCTCAGCGAGCTGTTCGTCGAGATTCTGTGCGTTTTCAGCCTCTTCAGGGAGATCAATGTCAACTGGCTCGTTGTACGCTTCGTAGTGTGTCGTCTGCGTGGTAGTTGTGTCGATGCTCTCGATCTCTCCGGCTGCTTCACTAGTGTTGTTCGCGTCGGACGCTCCAAGACCGTCCATGGATGTCTCGGTCACAAGTTCGGACTTGATCGGCAGATCCGTCTCAGTGTTGATCCATAGCGTCATGGTCATCTCCTGTGTTAGCCCATCGAGACTCCCCGATGTGGCGCTATTCATCGCTGTGTCGTTAGCGTCCATACTGTTATTTGTAGTATTAAGCTCGCTGGTCATCTCCTCTAAGTACGCATCCATGTCGACATCGAGCTCAAGCACATACGTCTCTGTGCCGTTGAGGTCTTCTCTGTCGACAGTCTCGACATCTGAAGCGTTGAGCAAAGAGGTGTACTCAGCAAGTGGGCCTCCAGCTACGCCCGCATTTTCTGGGACATCCATCTGGATCCACTCAGTGTCTTCACCAGGTACTGTGGTTGCAGTGTAATAGGTGCCATCGACGAGATACACTTGTGTTTCAATACGATCACCCTCGAGAGCACTCTCTCCGGTTGTTTTCGTGCTCGTTATTTGTTTCATCTTTTCGTCAGTGATGTCAACAACACCGTTCCCGACAGCTTCTGATGACGTCTCTTGTGTTTCACCATTTTGAACGATAACGCTCGTTGAGTTCGTCTCAGTTTCGTATTCGTAGGAGCCAACGTCATCAATGGCATCGTCGAGGTCATCAGTAGTTGGCTCAGCTGCTCCAACGCCTACGCTGAACGAAGTGAGCATTCCGACCGTGAGGAAGAGCACTATAAGTGCTGTTAATCCGTCTTGTCTTTCGAGCATCAGCTACGCATACAATCGTATCGTACATATCAGTTTCTCCTCGTATCACAATAGACATGTATGTAGTAGAGTAGTACCAAATGAAACGTCCTCATGAATGGGGGTAGGTTTATCATGATACTGTCAAACACACTACTATCTATCACTAACAATTAATGACCCCACAGAGTACGATCCATATGAAACCAAACGAGATTACTTCATTGAATTCACGACAGAGACGGCAGTCAAGCGAGATTTAGATGAGATTGCTGAGGAGGCACTTCTTGGCGTAGTTGGGGCACATACGGTCAAAAAGAAGATGACTGAAGAGTCGATCGGCCAAATGCTTGGGTGGGTTGAAGAACGCGAGATCGAAGTTCTGACGCTTCGTGAGGCGATATCGATCTACGCCGATGAGTCTGAAACGGCAACCAGTCGTCACTGAATCCTCGCTTGCGACTGGTGAGTAAGAAGAGTATTGCGATCCCGAGGATTTCATAGAATGATACTGTGAATGCCGTCATGAACCGATGCTGGCCGCGCTTCGCTCATATCTATATCTCACTGCCAGAGACAATTAAACGACTGACGAGGGAATAGTAAGGCGAGAATACCCCGTTCAACGTCAGTCGGAATATGTTGGGGTGGCGATCCGGTCGTCGCGGTCGTCCGGGCCGGGTTCGATTGAGTGTTCGTCGCTCGACGGCAGGAGCCGACGCTTCGAGTTGAAAACGACGACGAGGCTGCTAATTGCCATCATAACTGCGGCGATCAGTGGTGTGATGACTCCAGCCATCGCGAGCGGGAGCGCGATCGTGTTGTAGCCCGCCGCCCAGATCAGGTTCTGCTTGATCCGTCCGCGGGTGTTCCCCGCGAGCTCGAATAACTCGGGGACGGCGTCGAGGCGATCGTCGAGCACTACTACGTCGGCCGCCTCGATCGCGAGTTCGGTGCCGCTCGACACTGCGATCCCGAGGTCCGCACTTGCCAGTGCGGGTGCATCGTTCGTCCCGTCACCGATCATCGTTGTCGTCCCGCGCTCGCGAAGGCCCTGAACGATCACCTCCTTCGACTCGGGGCGCACGCCCGCGAACACGTGATCGATCGCGGGATGGTTCGCGAACGTCCCAGTCATCCGCTCGTCGTCGCCAGTCAGGACGACGATCTCTCGGCCCGCGTCAGCAAGGTCGGTAACCACACGTTCCCAGTTCTCGCGCGGCGTATCCCGAACCGTAACGATCCCGCGGACGGCACCCGCCCACGCGACCGCTGTGGGATGGGTGCCCGACTCGTAGGCATCCGCGACGGCTGCCTCGATTGCCGCAGGAATCGTCCACTCGTCAGTATCGAAGGAGCCGGGATGGCCGACCACCACTCGGGTGTCGTCGACGATCGCCGAAACGGTGCGGTCGGCGCGCTTGAAGCTCGACACTGAGCGTGTGGTCGGCGGTGCAGCGTCGTCGATCGCGGCGGCGATCGGGTGGCTCGACCGGCGCTCGACGGCGGCTGCCATTGCGAGTACTTCGTCGGGATCGTCACCGAAGACATCCGTGAGCTCCATTTTTCCTGTGGTGAGCGTCCCAGTCTTGTCGAACACCACCACCGATGAGTCGTCGATTCGTTCGAGCACCGTCTCGTTGAGTACGAGCATTCGGTTGTCGGTGGCATCGCGAGTGGCCGCCGCGAGTGCGAGTGGGGTGGCGATCCCGAGCGAACACGGACACGAGACCACCAGTACGGAGACACCCGCCATTACGGCTGTGTTCGGGTCGTTGCCAAGTACGAACCAGCTGGCGGCAGTCAGCCCGGCGAGTACAAGCACGAAAGGGACAAACAGGACGGCAAACCGGTTGACGAGGCGCTGGACACCCGTCGCGGAACTCTTGACGTTCCAGAGGAGTTCGACGAGGCGATCCATCGTGCTGGTGGCGTCAGGGCCAACCTCAATGACGATCGCGCTGTCGGTGAGGATCGAGCCGCCGAGCACGTCGTCGCCGATGGACTTGCGCTGGGGGATGGATTCGCCCGTGATGAGCGCCTCGTCGATCGCGGCGGTGCCATCGATGATCCGACCGTCTACTGGGATCCGCTCGCCGGGTTTAACGAGAAGGCGGTCGCCGGGTTCACACTTATCGATCTCAATAGTTTCACTGGCGTCAGTGTCGTCGTCAAGCCGGCGGGCCTCGTCGACACGTGAGTCGGTCAGATCAGCCCGGTTGCCGAGCGCGGCGCGTTTGACACGGGACTCGAGGTGATTGCCAATGGTGACAACTGCGAGCACCATTACCGCGACGTCGAAGTACGGATCGCGCCCGCCCGTGAGATAGGTAACCATCGAGTAGACGTAGGCCGCGAGCACCGCGATGGCGATCAGTACGTCCATGTTCGGACGGCCGACACGCAGGCTGACGTAGGCTCCGCGGAAGATAGGGTAGCCGAGCCCGATGACGATCAGCGTGCTCCAGATTGCTAGCGGCCCGAACACCATCGCCTCGATGGTGGTGCCATAGAGGAAACTCTCGGGGTAGATCCCGAGGTATACCGGGTAGATGAACAGGACGTAGAAAATCAATACCGGCATCATCAGGATGGCTGCAAGCACGGCACGATACTTGCCGAACTCGACGCGTGAGCGCAGCGAGTCGTTCTCCTCATCGGGATCGTTGGCCCGATAGCCCAATTGGCTCAGGGTCGTGGCGATCGTGTTGCGGTCGATCTGGTCGGGGTCGTACACCACCTGGACCATCTCGGTTGCGTAGCTGGCCCGTGCCTCGTGGATGCCTTCTTCCTCCTCGGCAAGGAGTTCGATAAACCCCTCACAGGTCTGGCAGTGCATCCCATCGATTGAGAGATAGACGGTTTCGGCACCGTCAGGGATGTCGGGCCGAGTGTTTTCGGCCGCAACGCGCTCGCGAACCGCCGCGATTGAGAGATCGACGTCCTCGCCGTCGTCGACGAGGCGGGCGACTTCCAGACAGCCCTGACAGCAAAAGTCGCCATCGACTTCTGTACTCGTGATCGGGTCCTCGACGGGAAGCTCACAGAGCGTGCAGGTCGCCATCTCAGGTCATCGCCTCCGGGCCGGCGAGCGGTTGGTAGTACGGGATATCGGGCAGCGGGAGCATGATTCCGAAGCGCATGAACCCCATTGCTAGCAGTACATACCCGAGTCCAATGAAGAGCACGCCTAGTCCGTAGTGGACAGTTTGTCGCTGGCGCGCACTCACCGACCCGATCACGGTCCCGTAGAGGAACACGCTCGGTACGGTGCCGAGTCCGAGCGTACCGAGGGCGAACAGGCCATAGACGGGCGATCCCTGTGCGAACACATACAGGAAGGCCGGATAGAGTAGCATGCACGGCAGTAGTCCGTGGAGCGCGCCAAGGCCGAGGATGCCGACACCGTTGACCCAGCGATCGATCCGCGTCGAGATCGCCGTGTAGCTCCGGGCGAACAGCGAACCGACGCCGGTTCCGGCGATGATCCCCTCGACTGCTCCCTGCCGGTAGCCCGCCAACCGGGTAAGACCCATTACGAGGATCGCCGCACCCGCGAGCACGCCGACAGCGCCCTGGAACGGGCCGAGAATGCCGGCGAGCCCGATCGTTCCGTAGAGGAGCGCGCCGGCGGTCCCGAAGACGGCTCCAATGCACGCGTAGCTCACCGTTCGACCGAGGTTGAACAATGCATGCTGGCGCATCTCATAGAGGGTGAGCGCGCCCGACCACCGGTCGTTGGTTTCCATGCGCTCGGCGTAGGTCGCGACGAGCGGGCCACACATTCCAATGCAGTGTGCGCCGCCGAACAGCCCGATGAGGAAAAACACCGCGAGGTCGTAGCCGGCGGTGACGCCGACCTTACTGATCTGTATCGGCATCGGACTCGCGGCCGGCAGGGCTTGCATGATGTGTGCAGTACGATGTCCACGGCGTAATGGATTGTGATTCGACTGCAAATCCATAACCACTTTTGGCTGTGGACGACGAAACGAGTTCGCGAGCGTTCGGGAGTCCGGATGCCCGTGATAGCAGTTCAGCACGCCGTTTCTCAAATATTGGCACCACGACCACATCGCGGACCCGCTGCCACGCCTCGTGACGTCACGGACGCACAGCAACTATAAGTTCGCTCTGTAACAGCGACGATCGTAGGATTCCGGATTTCTATCGACTAACCATCATGCTTCCAGGTACTCGATTACTGGGGGTGAGGTAATTGACAATGACGACGACGTGATGAACAGCGCAAGGAACACCTGCACTCGTGCGTGGACACGGCCTCGGGTGCCATCTCCGGGGTATACGACTGCTAATCAATGCTACGGAGACTTCTTTGTAGGGGATCAGAAATTCCGTTGATGCCGCCGACGGTGGCCCGATGTGGACCACCGTCGGCAAACAGTAGGATCCATGTACAGACTCGTGTTATCTTCTGCTGACAACACAATTTTCCTCACGCGGTTCGGTACCGCGGGTCGGAACGACTCGCACGCCCCTGGGAGCAGTGCAGGGTGTGCGTCTGGTACGTAGTGCCACGGCAACTTATCAGTACCGGTGTCGACTACAAGCAGCGAGACCATACAGGACCCCGGCAAGCGATGTCAATGGTCCCGTCGATCTGCTCGTAGATGAGGCCATGCTCGATCAGACGAGTGATATACTCCTTTATGACCACGGATCAACCCCGTCGCGCACTAAGTCACAGGGTCAGCTCTGCTCGTATATATGGACAGCAGAGCACCAATTCAGCTGCTGTCTTTCTGTATCGATTCAAGGAACAATGACCGGCTAGTATCTAGATGTGTGAGATTGTAATTATCGTCTTATCGACATTATGGATTTGAGTCAGTCTGTGTTATCTCAGACACACTCACGGTGTATATTATACAATAAGTTGACAAAGACTCGGTACAATATAAAAACATGTACGATCTCACCGGGTTCCAGCGGGATCTGCTCTATGTCATCGGCGGATTAGACGACCCGCATGGCCTCGCACTCAAAGCCGAGCTCGAAGGGTACTACGACAAAGAGATCCAGCACGGGCGGCTCTACCCTAATCTCGATACCCTTGTCGATAAAGGACTCGTCGAGAAATCACAGCAGGATCGTCGAACGAACCTCTACAAACTCACGGCACGTGGCCAGCGAGAACTCAGCGCTCGTCGCGAATGGGAACAGCAGTACCTCCACGACACGCTGAATGCAGCCTGAACAGGAGTTATCGGTCGGCGAACTTCGCATCTGTCGCTGATGCTGCTTCGTCAGTGAAGATCGCTGCGAGCCGGTCCATTCGCGCCGAATCGTACGCAGTGAGGTCGTATCGATTGTGATTGCTCCGATGGGTATAGACCCGGAGCACGCCGAGATCCGCGGCAGCACTTAGGAGCTGGCCGAGAATCTGTGGTTCGAACGGCGGGTTATCCCACGTCCGATAGAGTTGCTTCGCCGATGCGTAGTTTCGCCCAGACTGTTCGAAAGCCTGTCTGAGGTCCTCTGCATAGCGTTCAAGCAGACTATAGCGTTGAGGCGCAGTATCGTGAAGTGCCTGCAGCTGCTCACCAAGCGAAGAGTTTGCAGATTTCTCCAGCGACATCGTATCGAGTGAGATAACGGAGACACGTAGCAAAGAGTACGCTCTAGCAGACACATTTGCCGAAAGAGGTTATATAGCGTGACGTGTATGCACCTACTCACGATACGTATCAATGGTTTCAATCCCAGATCGTCTTCGAGCGCTCATTACGTCTCGTCTGACTGAACAAAACGGAGGACTGCAGCTCGAGGTTCCACGAGAGGTGGTCGAACAAATGACGGTCAATCCAGGAGAAGTCTATCACGTCGCCGTGCTTCCTACGAAGACTGAGGACGCAGTAGACGACCACCAGGGCACAGCATCCACTGCTGCTTTATCATCTTCTTCCCCGGCAGAGAGACCGGAGCCACCAGTCAAGGAGGGTGAAGTTCGAACGGTGACGATCGATACGCTCGGCGATCAAGGAGATGGAATCACCCGTGTTGAACGGGGATATGTGGTAATCGTTCCGGATGCCGAACCTGACGAGGAGGTAACCGTTGAAATCGACACCGTCCAGTCGAACGTCGCGTTTGCGAGCATCATCGAGCGGCGAGAGTAGCGCCACATCGTCGAGTACCTTTCGCTTGGAATGGTCTCGGTCTACGAGCACACGACCGACTAGGAGAGCGCTCAGCGGCGCTCCCAGTCGACGCTTGCCGTGGTTGCAAGTTCCTCAACTAAGGTCTCGATAAGCGGGACTGAATCGGTATCAGCATCGAGATCAGGTGAGATATCGAACACCTCCACGGTAACCGTTTGAGCGTCTTCTAACCGACCACTATCGATCTCGAAATCGAAGATCGTTCGACTGTAGATGACGATCGTCCGTTCTGCAGACACCTCTAAATGTTCGATCCCCGCTCTATCGAATGCTGCGAGAACATCAACAGTATCACTAAGCTGATAGTAAACTGCTGGCTGCTCTTTCTTGTTCATTACATTCAGTACTACCACTCAGCACTCTAGAAGGTTGCGACCACGAGACACGATCGATCTCGGCTGGGAGCCATGGCTGATCAGTGTTAATCAGCATTGGTATCAGTGTCCGTCTTGGTTGCTTTCCCCAGGTAGTCCCGGTGGACGGTATCACCGTCGCGGTAGGCACGGTACTTATACGGGCCGTGTTTTGCACCGCCGCTCATACACGATCAACTCTCGTCACCGCAGGTTCGATATTCGAGATACACTGCGCTACTCGATTCGTCTTTAAGAACCTGAGCATTCTCGGGTAATTCGTCTTCAGTGACTGGCTCTTTTCAACGGTGCTTACGGGCTTTAAGCAACTCGTCAATATACGCGCTTCCTGAAGTGTCTTGTCGTCTTGCTTGGGAAATCCTTCGGCAAGGTAGTTCGGAAAAGACGAAGGTGCTGTCGGGGGCATTCTACCTTGTGCAACAAAGATTGTTATTCTATTAATACGGTTGTACAAGGTTAGCTAGAGAGGAATGAACGATCTAACGAGAGTCGCTGACGCTGAGGTCCTCAAGGGACACACCGTGGTTACAAGTGAAGCACACCACTCTTACAAGTGAAACAGAGAGGGTCGCACACACCACTGCTGCAAGTGAAGCTCACTTGTAAGGGTGGTGTGGTCCGTCTATGAAACGCCGTTGACCGACGCAATCTCTTGAATTACCTCAATCTCACCGTCCATTCGAAGAACATCGGACATTGCTTCGATTGCGCTGGTGAACGGGACATCTAACTCATAGCTGTAGTAGTTACCGCGAGATCCACTACGATTCTCGTATGCCGATAGGATGCCAAGCATTCGGAGATCGGAGAGGTGGTTGTGTACCGACCGTTGGGCGAGCGAATCGGTCCCGGAGGAGTTACAGAGAGTGAGATATTCCTCATAAATATCACGAGTCCGACACGGCGTTTCCCCCTTTGCAGTCTTCGAAATCACTGCCAGTAATGCTAGTCGACCGTGTGTCGTTAGCTCCCGCATCCCCTCTTCAACACGCTCTTGCTCAAGTCGTGCTCGCGCTCCTTCGACGTGATCACGCTCAATAAGATCTGCATCACTGTTTTCGGCGATTTCTCCAGCAAGTCGAAGTAGGTCAAGCGCCTGTCGAGCACTTCCACTATCACGTGCAGCAAGGGCAGCGCAAAAATTTAGAACACCTTGCTCAAGCCCGTCTTCAGTAATTGCGACATCAGCCCGGGAATCAAGGATGTTTTCTAGTTCAGGTGCATCATATGGTGGGAAATGTAGCTCTCTCTCACAGAGTGTATCCTGGACACGAGGGTCCAGTTGATCACGGAACTTGAAATCATTGCTAATTCCGATAACACCGACTTTCGCTGTATCGAGATTGTTGTTTGCTCGTGCCCGTGGCAGCTCATACAAGAGTTCGTCACGTGCCCCAATCGAATCGATTTCGTCAAGCACCAAAAGAATCGTTCCTCCAATTGCTTCAAACTCTTTATACAGTTTTTTGAAAACGGTTTGTTGTGGATATCCTGTCGAACTAATCTCTCCACCGGCTGGTCGAAGTTTGTTGACGAGTTCAACAGCTACCTGGTACGATGAATTCAATGTCTTGCAGTTGAGCGAGATGACTGAGAGATCAATATCCTCGTACTCAGAGACGTCATTTTGCAGTCTCTCAAGAAGGTAGTCGGTAACAGCCGTTTTCCCAACGCCAGTATTCCCGTAGAGGAAGATATTGTTCGGTTCCCAACCGTCGACGACTGGTTGAAGAGCATCCATATACTCATCGATCTCTTCGTCGCGTTCCTCAATTTGATCGGGCTGATAAGATTCTCCAAGGGCGTCTTTATTGCGGAAGATGTTTTGCTTCCGCTCGAACCGACGCATGTGAGACTCTTCCCATGCTTTCTATATAAAACCACCCCTGCATCTGTTTCAAGTGAAGTCATAGACACACACCACTGTTACAAGTGAAACACTAGACTAGAGAGACTAGCTAGAAGAACAGTCCATGATTACAACTAAAGCGTTGACATGTAACTAGTTCTTCTCTTCTCTGTTGGTGTTCTGAGCACTTCTCTCGAATAGTTGGAGTAACTGTTATCTATCTGATTAGTTATTCTCCCATTTGACTCCCTCTCCCGTCTTATTTCTCAGCTTCACTTGCAAGAGTGGTGTCTCTCTGGATTCTCACTATCTGTCTGAGTTTCATCTCGTAGCCACCTTGTGCAACATCGTTTTGGTCGAACCGATGTTGCACAAGGTACTAAAACACGAGAATGAATAGCCTTCAGAAGATCCAGTCTCTACGAGCAATCTCACTCTCTCCACAAGATAATGCTACTAGGACGTTTCTTCGTTACTCTCTTCTTGCACTGGAGGAAGGATTCCGTTCTGCTCGAGGATAGCGACATCCGTCACGAACTCATGAAGCTCCTTTCGTAACTGTTCTTTAGAACTGTACTCCACGATCGGCACGCTATATTCGTCTTCTGTGGCGTAGATCGTCGTACTCGTAATTCCAGCTTCGGCGAAAATTCGAAATCGACGTGGATCCTTCACTGAGGGACCGGGATCACTATTTTCTAGATCCATTGACTCAAGTACCGCCCCTATTTCCGCACTTACTCCGTCTCGGAGGCCAGCGATCGGAAGAACGAACGCGATAGCATTGCTGGCTTCAGCATATGCTTTTGACTGTGCAATAGCATTCATCACCGGCTCTTCGTCGTCTTTGTTCTCAGGAAGGGGAATCTCGGGATCGGTAGCGATGAATGCATTCACACCTGGGTCGTCTCGAAGGAACGAACAGAGGTTCTCGAGTTCAGTAATGAATTCCTGATCAGCAGTGCTAAATGCACCAAGATCGGCCTTGACATCCTCTGAGTCCGTCTCTTCTGAAAGGACGTACTCCAGCTCGAATTTCGTGTATGGGCCCATCATATAGACGAGAAAGTTCGGATAAGGGGCAACAGGAAGTCGCTCAAGGAGAACGTCTCGCATCGGCTTCCCATCATACTCGCGCATAGGAGATTCTACAGCTCATATGGATAAAACCCATTTGTTCTCATTGCGTCTTCTTGACGTTAGAGATGGTGTATCCAGACGAAGGTAACAGTCGATACCTTCTTACTTGCTAAGCTCTTATCGATCCATATGGCAAGCACAGGAGCGGATACCGATGTGGAGGGGAATACGGCTTCACAGCTCATTGCTGACGTTACAGCAGAGCTACTCGAAGAGACGAATCCACAGGAGTTGTCCGATTTCACTGATCGATTTAAGGCGGTAGCTCATCCGCTGCGATTCGCCATTTTGTATCGACTTCGGGACGCCGATGGCATGAGTGCAAAGGAACTCTCTAACATGACTGGCCGAAGCGGAAACGCCCTCCATTCACATCTTGACAAGCTTGTAGAAACTAATCTTGTCACACACTGGAAACAGACGGATCCTGAGAAACATCAGCCCTACTCTTACTATGCAATCAGTGGCCTTGGAGCACGAACTATCGACTTCGCAGTGGAATTAGTAGCTCACGAAGGGGAGGCTTTCGAGGAGTATCAATAAGAGAAGCAGCACCTGGTTTTGGATTGAGACTATCTATCCTCCTCTTGGTTTGAAGGTAGTTCACTAATGTGCAATATTGAATAGTCTATTAGTCCAATCTGACGATTGCTCTGTAGAGTGCAAGATTTCTGGATTGGTGACACAACCTCCATAGCTTACATAATCTGTATTTTTTGCATAATCTGAAAAATCTACACTGTTTACGTCATCCATTGGAACCAGATTGGGAGCAAAATGGTGCAGGGGACGATTCCTAGATCGAGGATTTTTTACATTATGTAAAAAATGTAGACGATGCGTCTGACGTAGAATTAAGTTGTGCGAGCTACATGGGGTATATATGACTTCCACAAAACGTACATTGCTTACAAAACCTAAATTGCCCACAAAATCTACAAAATCTAGATTCCCCATACAATGTGCAATATCTCGATATTATCTTGGTGATGGCCAATGAGTACTGGAGAGTTCGAAGGACTTCCTGGTGCAGCAATTTCCCTCCTGAAGGGTGGGGTGGGAAAGTCCACAATCGCACTCAATATCGCTGATCGGCTCGCAGCTCGAGGTCATGAGACTGTCTTGATTGATCTCGATAAAGATGGCCATATGACCACTCAGCTGGGGTATGATGATGCGTACGACCGAGATACAAATCTTGGCGATGCAGTCATCGACGGTGAAGATCCCCGCGAGTTACTTATCGAGACGGAATTCGGAGTCTATCTCTTGCCTTCGAACGACGATCTGGAGAACGTAGAAACGAGGTTGAAGGACGAACGATTTGCAGACGTGAAGCTTCGTCGGAACGTAGTTGAACCACTGATCCAAAACGGGTTCGATTACGTAATCATTGACGCAGCAGGCGGCCGAGGTAAACTGTCCGACAATGCACTCATCGCTGTCCAACGGGTAATCATCCCGCTTATTCCCCGTGCAGGCTCGATCAATGGACTGAATAAGATGATCGGACGTCAGATTTCGCCGATTCGAGAGAATATTGGTCTCGATATCCTCGCCGTGACGCCTAATATGATTCGGGAGACGATGGGTCAGCACAACGAGCATCGAATTCTCGTTGAGAACCTCAATCGAGAATTCGGCTCCTTTGTTCCCAAATATGCTCAGATTGATCCAGATATTTTCGATGCGCTTGACGATCCAGAACGCAGTATCGATGAGGTCCCGAAGCCTGGGATCCGTGAACGAACGGCTATTTCTCGGGCTTTCAAACAGGGACTACCAGTCTCGGAATTCGACGAGGACTGCGATCAGATCCCGAACTTCGACTACTTAGCGGATCTCGTGGAGGAACACAGTCATGACTGATGAGGACGACCGGTTTAGTGACGTCGCTAAGCAGCTCAAACAAACGGAGAAAGAAGCACTAGACACCGAGGAAGATTTTATCTCGGAAGAAGACACCAACTCGCCTGTCGAAGAACATGATCAACAGGTGAACAAAAAATCTGAATCTCCTCAGCAACCGGTTGACTCGGATGGAGACGAATCTACTAGTGGACCACCGTTTTCGTTTGACGAAACTGATATGCATGGATTCTATGTCCGTGATGAGACGTGGCATGACCTTACTCGAGCACGGTCGTCAGTGACTGCTGCTTGCTCAATGTTCGATCTTCCCGAATTTGAAGGCAGAGAGTTTCAGGATGCATGCCTTCAGGTCGTTGCAGATCACGCTGACGAGGTCGCTCTTCAAATCCTTCGTGAACGTGATATTGAGGCTGATGAACAACGAGTTCAGGAAATAGTTGAGGTGCTACGTAACTAAGGAAGGGATTCACTGGTCCTCCAGGTATCTGATGCAATACCCATTTTTCACATTTTGCAAATTGTGCGCACAGCGTGAATTATGCACCACTAAATATTCCCTATATATCCTATTATCTACACTATCTGAAAATTATCGTTGGCGCGAACGTCGTCTATAGCGATATTGTCGATATCTCTATTAGGCTTCGACCCACCAGCTTACTCTTCAGACTGGTCGAGTATTTCACTCGCACGTTTCGCGCCCCCCGTCGCGTCGATATGTGAATAGTGGTCTTTGGTCGTTTCGAGCCTCTGGTGGCGCATGAGGTCCTGCGCAGTGCCATGATCCATCCGATAAAAGATATCACCGATCCCGCGGCGAGCGCCGTGGAGTTGGAGATACCCAGGACCCTCCAGTGGAGTCGGAATGTCGAGCTCTGCGGCCGCACAGAGCCGTTTCATCACGCTTCGCGCGCCCGTCGTCGTGATCGCAGGTGAGACCATCCGGTACTCCCGCAACACGTCCTCGATTGAGTTCTCCTCGAGAACCGCTTCTATCGTCTCCTCGTCTTTACCCTCCACTTCGCAAAGATGCGTGCGAGCACACTCGTAGAGCGATAGCGCGTGTCTCGTGGGAAAGACCGGTCAATCATCGGTCGGTGGATCACTGATCGTCCGATAGCGTTCGACAGCGGGGATCGCTTGCTCAAGGAGCCATGCGGATTGGCGTTGCTGGTTCTTCCCGAGGACGGAGATGTCCGTTCGTCGAGGTCGACGTCGCGCCAGCGAATGCCCTGACGGCCGGTACGATTGTCGTGTTCAGAGCGGAAATTTCGGATGCACGCACTCCAGTGAATGCGAGGACGGCGACGAGAGCGCGATCTCGTGCTTCACGGTCAGCATCGAACCCTTCTCGTCGATGGCGTCGTGAGCACGCTTGTTGACGTAGTCGAGGATCTGCGTGCGCTGCTCTGGAGCCCAGAACTGTTGTTGGGACTGCTGTAATGCGGACTGTTCAGGCATCGACTCCTGAGCGAGGCTAGCTCGGGCGTAGTTCTCTTGCAGGTAGCCCCATTTGGAGGCCCAGCCGAGAAAGGCTGAGACCGTCTTGTAGTAGGTCTAGGCGGTTGAGCGGGCGATACCCCCGTCGGTCGTCTCGGCTTCGCTTGCGGCGACACGACAGCGGAGATGTTCGGCCTAGTGGGCGAGGACGGTTTCGTCAAGCTGCTCAAAGCGCTCGATGTCTCGTTAGGTGAGCCAGTTGATCCAGCGGATGATGACGCGCTTGGCGTTTCGTCGATAGTTCCCTGAGTCATCCCCTTGGCTTTGGCTTCGTGGAACTGTGTAAGCTGATGTCGGCTAGGTAGCCGCTGAATGCACGGAACGGACATTCGTTGCAGGTGTTTTCTTGCCGTAGCAAAGAACCCACTGACGGAATCGGGCCGCAATCTCAGAATCAGTTCCTCAAAGCGTGAAACAAACGAACGTCCGATAGAGCCGACGCTCACGACCGGGCGGTCGCAGGGATGGCCGGGCGTCAGTCAGGCGGATCGAGCCCGTGGTACTGCTTCGCCACGGTCAGAAATTGGTTCGCATCCACTCGGGGCTTGTATGTGCGGTTCTCGCCGTCGATGGCGATCTTCACGAGCAGGTCCACCAGCCGCCAGACGTTATAGAGGACGCACGCGAACGCGAAATTGAAGAACCGATAGTCGCGTTCGGTCGAGGTGGTTCGCACCATGAAGTGTTTCTGCTTCTTGAAGCCGTTCTCAATACCCCAACGGTGCCGATACCACCGGATCAGCCGCTCGATCATGTGAATGAACTCCTTTCCGTTCATCTGCTGACCGTCGGCGTCGCGGGTGGTCACGTAGGGGTGGTTCGTCTCGAAGACGACGGTTTCGCTGGTGTCGACGTCTCCGTTCTGTGCTCTCTGCTTGCGCTCTTCGATGTCTTCCTCGCGTTGGATGTCCGCGAGCAGCCGCGAGAACGACATCCCTTCGCTCGGTTCGCCCTCCACGTCCTCGAACCCCCACTCGCCGCATATCTCCGTCCAGACTGCCGAGAGATCGTCGTCTTCATCCTCGTTGTCCGAGTTCGACCGTTTCGGGAGGTAGACCTGCTTACGCGTGAGCGTCCCCTCGTCGGCTTTCTCCTCCGTGACGTGGAACCGTTTGCCGTTGCGGTACATCCACTCGATGGTCTCGGCCTCGTCGCTGTTCGTGAAGATGCGCGTCGGATTCAGGTAGTGGAGGCCGTGTTCTTCACAGGTCTCTTTCACTGGGTCGCTGTCGAACTCACGGTCCATCATCACGAGGTCGATATCCACCATTTGGGTCGTGTGTTCCAGCAGTTTCTCCACGATCTCGTCTTTCGATTGGCCTCGTTCGCGCGGGACAATGTCGAGCACGAGCGGGACGTCCATCCCAACGATCTTGAGCACGGCCCACTGGTAGTAGTCGTTGCCGTCCTTGTAGCCGAGGATGTCGTCCTCGTGGCCCTCTTCGTCGCCAGTGAACGGGAATCCCTTGGTCACGTCGATAGCCGCAAAGACCGGCCCGCCGAGCTCGCCGTTCTGGCGGGCGCGAGCGATCAACATCCGCGTGGTGTTGCGCAGCATCTCCCGAATCCCCCCGACTGAGAGCTTCCCGATCTGATAGCGGTGGGTCGATCCCGTGGGAATCCGCTCTCGTGTCGTATCAAGCGAGAACGAGGCGGGGCCGCTGCGCGCGTACATGTCCTCGCGCATCCCCATGTAGGCGTGCTGTTCCCAGAAGGCGCTCTCATGAATCTGCCAGTTCTGGCCGCGGTCAAGCGCGAAGGCGTCGGTCACGAACGGTTTGGCCTGCTGCCAGACCTCGTCGGTCTTTGCGGCGACAAGCTGGTGCTTGGGACGGCTGTCGGGGTCGGAGTCAGCCGGTCCGTGAGTCTCGATCCGATCGGGAAGCGACACCTCACAGGCGCGTGCGGCCCTCACAATCGTATCGGCACACTCCTGTACGGCGTCACGAAGTTGTTCGCTGAAACGTTCGTTCCACGCACGCCAGAACGTCGATTGATTCGGGAGCGACTCAAAGCCGAGCTTTTGACGGAGCGAGGGATGGGCTCGGAGGTGGTCGTGGAGTGCGGTTTCGTCCCAGCCGTTGAGTTCCTTGAGCAGAGCCGCTCGAACGTGGACTGCCATCGGATATCGCCCCGAATACGGCGCTAACGAATCGTGTGTGGCGAACGTGAGATGATCGATCGGGAGGTGGCAGATCAGCGTCTCGATATCGGCGTAGCTCTTCCACCGCTCGCACTGTGCCTGTGCGATGGTCGTGACATCCGCGACGAAACCGTCGAGACCATCACCACTCCCGTCGGGTTCGCCCTCGAAAAACCGGGGCTGGTCGTTGTAGCCGGTGGCGTCGGCGACGAGAGCCGCTGCCACCATCTCCGCCGTGTCGTTCAGCGGGGTTGTGGTGGATGATTTTGCGTCGATACGTGCATCTGTGTCGGCTGAGTCCGACTCTGGCGTTGACTTCGTACCCATATCGTATATCTAACCGTACCCACAAGTCGTCCGGCAGACGAACACTGGACGGAGGGCTCGCTGCGTACACGCGGCTACCGTAGTACAGTGAATGTTGTCCCATCGGTTTCTGCCGAGTACGACGACCGCCTTGTCACCTGCTCATGATCGAGTCGGTTGGCTCAAGCGCACTGATGACTCCGAACGCTTGCTCTCCCACGAACAGTTACTGTTCTGGTCTTCTCGTCGGTGCGGGTGGGTGTTCGCTCTGGCCATCGAGCGGCGGGAGGTCCTTCTCGCCAGCGCTGACCTTTGCGCGTTCGAGTCGCCACTGGTCGTTGTCGAACGGGACGTCGTAGTTCGCCTCGGCCCGTGCGAGGACGCTCTGGACGGCTGACTCGGGAATTTCGAAAAAGGCGGCGGTGGCGTGTTTCTCGCGGCCCTTGCGCACCTCGCGGATAAACGTCTGGGCACGAACGTATTCGGCGGGAATCTGCTGGAGGAAGCCGTCCTCGACGGTGTAGCCGAAGGGTGGGCGACCAACGCGCTTGCCGTCGGCGATGGCGGCGTCGATGCCCTCCTGGACACGCGAGCGAATCATCTTGCGCTCGGCATCGGCGAACACCATCATCATGTTGAGCATCATCTCGGCCATCCAGTCGTCCTCCCCGACGGTCCCGATAGGTTGGTTCACGAGGTCGATGTCGATGCCCTTCTCGCGGAGGTCCTCGACGAACCCGGCGAGGTCGGCGAACGACCGACCGAGCCGATCGAGCTCGTGCGCGACCACTACATCGTACTCGGCAACGTGCTCGCGGAGGCGCTGGTATTCCTGGCGCGACGTTGAGGCCCCACTTTCACCGAGGTCACAGAACCACTCGATCTGGTTCGAGGTCTCCTCCCCGTTGTACTTCTGTCGGATCGCACGCATCTGGCGATTCTCGTTCTGGTCGTCGGTCGAGACGCGGACGTAGGCGGCGATCTGCATGGGGTGTTCGGACACCCTATTCGTACCGCGATTCAGTATATAAAGAGCGGGGGTTTTGGTATCGGTATGGAAAACAGGTGTTTTTGAACCCGGAGTTGAGTATCAACCGAGAGATTAATCCTCGATAGAGGATAATGATTCGACTAACACTCTCGTCCCCGTTTCATCGTGGGAGTGTCACCCTGTAAGTAGGGAAGTGTTGGTTACAGGAGAAGTTAATTCCACTACCCCTCAGACGGTTCCTGTTCTTTGACGTATTCGTCGTGCTCTTCAACGGCATCCTCATGTGCTTGAGTATCGCTTTGGTCACGATCTGAGAGTTCTTGCAGTCTATGTTCCTGTCCGTAGAACACAGCCGTATCACCCGGCTGTATCTCGCTATCAGACCCCGGAGCACCGATATATGACCCATCTTTCCTCTCAATAGCTAATACGCGAACTCCCTCGTCAGGGAGATTTAATTCAGCCAGTGGGCTTCCAGTGATCCAATCCCCTTCGTCAGCATCGATTTCTGCAATGCGATACTCGTCCCGAAGTCCGAGAACCTGTGCATAATCACGGATTTCGAGGTCAGTCCTCCGGTTGAGTATCCGCTTGATGATTGGCGTGACGACACTATTGAGCCACGAACTCCTCGCAACGAGAAATAGTATGACAGATCCCGCGACGATATACACAATACTGAGGAAATCATCACCGCCGCTCCGAGTGAACGACAGGACGAGCGAGGCAATCGCACTGATGAGACCGAGACTCCCGAGTCGGAAGAGTTGCGTGACGATGGTTCGTCTACCGGGTGTTTCTGTCACTGCTTCGGCCTCGTCAGTCGTATACCCTGCTCCGGTAAACGCCGTTGCGGCTTGGAACTGAGCGACATCCGGCGAGAGGCCAGACATTTCCAATGCGATTGCCCCGATTCGTGTGATGAGCGTCGCTAACGCGAACACGAGCAGTAGCGATAGGATGGGGTATAGCGCGACCATAGTGCGGATACACCAACTACGCCCAAAACACTCCGCATCCGCCGACCACACTGCAAACGCTCACGCCGTCGCGTGACCGATGTGCTCCGGTGCTCGCTCCCGCCCCCCCATGGAACCGTTTCGTTCGACGCCTTCGTCGGCGAATGTTCGCACACGAATCGGGAAGACGACGCGAGAGTGACTCGGAACCATCACGAGAAACGCTCGAACCCGAGAAGCACCGCAAGGCGGTCGCCGTCGGACTGCACTACAGAGACCTGCCGACGCTCGCGGATGCGGGTCTCGTCGAGTGCGGCCGCTGGCGCGCGACGATACGGGACACGTCGAACGGGCCGATGGAGAAATCGTTCGAAAACGTTACAAGAGACGCTAAATCGGGAGCGACTGTGGGGCGAACGGAGTCGGCGACTCATCGTCACGAAGTCACTTATCCGAGCGACGGCCATGGTGGTCAACAATGAGTGAGACGGAATCGTACGACATTTCACAACCGCCGGAGACGATGGTCGAACAGGCCGGGAACAACCGAGTCACCCAGTGGTTGCTCATCACGGGCGACCGCCGCGCCGTCGCCGCCGCCATGCTCGTCGGGACTTCGTGGCGTTCATGATTTTCGGTCTGTACGGTCCACGCTCGATACAGAAATTTCTCTCAACTGGCACCATTGGAACGCTGTTCTATGCGCTGATGACCGGCATCATCACGACTGTGACGTTGGTGCTCACGCTCTCGCAGTTCGGTCTCTCACAGCAACTCTCGGACCTCGGGAGCTTCCGCGACCACATGAACAACTCGATGGAGTTCCGCCGCGACGCGGAGAACCACATCGATGTCGGCGTCAGCCCCGGACAGCCCACGGAGTTCTTTCAGGCGCTCGCCAGAGCAGTCGAAGAGAAACTCGACGGCTTGGACGGGGCGATGGCCGATGGCGACAATCCCTCCGAGACCGGAGAGGTCGCCGAGTACATCGATGTCGTCCGCGCGTACAGCGAGGACGAACGTGAGCAGTTGGAAACCCCGACGTTCGGCTCCTTCGGCGCATTGTTGCCGGTACTCAACCACAACTACTCGTGGAAAATCTATCTCGGGCGACAGCTCCGCGACGAACACGCGGACGAACTCTCGGAAGAAGCAATGGAACAGTTCGACGAACTCATCGAGACGCTGTTGTTCTTCGGCCCGACGCGCGAGTATTTCAAGTCGCTCTATTTCCAGCGCGAACTCGTGGGCGTCGGGCGCGCCGTGTTGTACGCCGCGTTGCCCGCAATCGCGCTCACGGCGTACATGATGGTCCTGTTCGACCCGACCGCGGTGTCCGACTGGCTGTTCGGGGTCACCGATGTGGTCGGCGTCAGTACGGGCTTTCTGTTCGTCGGCGTCGTGTTCGCGCTCTCACTGCTCCCGTTCGCGCTCCTGTTGGCCTACCTGCTGCGGCTGCTCACCGTCATGAACCGGACGCTGACGATCGGCCCGTTCTTTCTCAACGAATCACAACTTCCCGAGCGCGAATAGCTCTCAGGAGGCTATTCAAGAGACGGTACAGAAACGGTGGCGACACGCTGACCGTTCTCGCCCTTGATGGCACTCTCATCATCGTGAAACTAAAATAGACCGGAGAAAACGCCGACTAGCTCACTTCGTTGTGCATCTCCTCGATGACCTCGTCAAGGTCGGGTTTGCCGCCGCCGGGCTGTCGTCCGTAGGAGAACTCGCCTTTCCCATCGATGGATTCGCCCTGCGTCCAGCGCTCTCCGGGGTTTTCGTGTTCGCCATCGAAGGTACACATGAACTCGTAGTTGTGGTCCTGATTTTCCTCATCCTGTGGAAAACTGTTCGGGACCGGGAGGTGGTCGTCAATGGTTTCGAGCGCCGCGAGCCACTGTTCTTGGTGCATCCGACTCGAACCGACGAGGGAAATTCGGGAACAGGTGGACCACGTCTTTGCGAGGGCAGCCCCTCGTTTTATCTGAAACGCGGGAGTCATTAGGGACGGAGGCAAAACACCATGGCAGAATCACTCACCGATACGAACGTCGCTGTCTTCCTCGCACAGAGAGGCACCGAGGAAGTCGAGTTCACCGAACCGAAGGGAGCCGTCGAGGACGCCGGGGCGAGCACCGATGTCGTCGGTGCCGAAACCGGCGAGGTCCAAACCGTCAACAACGACCTCGACCCGGGTGACACGTTCGAGGTGGAGAAAACCTTCTCCGAGGTCTCCCCCGAAGATTACGATGCGCTCGTCGTTCCGGGTGGCTCCGTCGGAGCGGACCAACTCCGCGCAGACGGCGACGCAGTGGATCTCGTCAGGGAGTTCATCGAGGCAGGAAAGCCCGCAGGAGTCATCTGCCACGGCCCGTGGATGCTGGTCGAGGCCGACGTGGTCGAGGGTCGGACGCTGACTTCCTTCCCCAGTTTACAGACCGACATCCGCAACGCGGGCGGCGAGTGGGTTAACGAGGAAGTCGTCGTCGACGAGGGACTGGTGACCAGCCGCAAGCCCGACGACTTGGATGCCTTCTGTGATAAAATCATCGAGGAGTTCGAGGAGGGTCGCCACTAACGGCGCGGTAGCACGAAAGGGTCCATCGCAACGTCCGGCGTTCGTGAACGAGATGTGAGATTCGTCTTTGCTGCTTCTGTCTGTCCAATTTCAGATGTTAGGGGAGTTTGGCCTCCAGTACGTCGATTTCTTCTATCTCCGGCGGTTCTGCGAACAGCTCGTCCGCGTTTTCCTCCAAGGCAGCAGCGATTTCGCCCGAGAGATGCGCTTCCCGACTGGATTCATCCGGAAAGGTGTCGAAGATGCCGAACGTCGAATCGTCCATGCGGAGCGCGAACCACGTGGTGGTGTCCGGTTCTTCCTCGGCTATCGGCAGTGCCGAACGGAGGAATTCCTCGACATCGGATTCTTTGCCGGACTGTGCTTGGAGTCGAACGAGGAGGGCGACGTTTGCGTCGGTCATACCCAGTCCGTACGTGTGTGTGCAACTCACATAAACATTTATGCTAGACGCTCATCCCGATACATTGCAACATAGCAGTTTCTCGAACCAGTCGTCCGGTGAGTTGAGTTTCAGTCCGAGGAATCCGAGGTATTTCTGGTGGTGGTGCTTCGAGACGCCCCTGAACTTCGCCAGCCACTGACGAAGGAAGCTATGGATCGTCTTCCTGCTCAACACGGTGTTGTTCATCGCCATCGGGCTCCAGGTGTCCTCCGAGCAAATCCTCGGTGTCGGCCAACTTGTCCTCGTTGCGCTCGTGCTCCTGTTGGCCGTCCGCGCCAGTGTCGTCTATGGGCTTTCGAAGAGACACACCACGCTATCGGCCGTTGATTCTGATTCGAAGTCGAAGCCAAAATCTACCGGCTAAAACAGGAAGAGACAGGTCTCAGTAACTTATTTCTCCAAAAACCGAAACAGTTACAGGAATACCACAAGGCCCCACCGGAAATCTCGCTCTGCGGGGTTTCCAAGACGACGAGTTCGTTGAGGGCGGAGCGACGGGTCGTCGATCAGTCGGTTCCGGGCTCGTTCTCCTCGACGTACGGGCGGGGCGTGGTGTGCGATCGGCCGCCCTTCCAGCTGAAGAGCACCTCGCGCGCGGAGAGCTCGCGGACCTCCGGGAAGCGCCGTTGTTCGGTCTGACCGTAGTTCACGAGCGCGACTAAGAACACGCCGCCGACGGTGTTCCCAAGCAACACCGGTAGCCAGAAATCGTAGAAAACAACGAGCAACCCAGGGCTGGGGACGTCGAGAAACACGAAAAAGAGCGCGTCCGCCGCCGCCGTGACGACGTGATAGAGTTCCGCTGCAGCGATCATGTAGAAGACACTGTAGATGAGCAACAGGCGGGCGATCGTGTCCTGCGCAGCAGTACCGAGCCACACTACCCCGGCGACGAGCCAGCCCGCGAACAGAGCTTTCAAGAACACGTCCCACCACGCGTGTTCGAGCCCACTCCTGGTGAACTCCGCGCCGGCGTGCATCGCTGCCGTCGAGAGGACGTGGCTATTGGCGAGAATGAACGCTCCGAGGCCCGCCCCGACGACGTTCGCGAACAGCACGATCCCCCAGACGCGCAACAGCAACGGGAGGCTGGCCAATCTGGTCAACACAAGCGCTACTGGAGGAAGGGTGTTCTCGGTATAGAGCTGATAGCGACCGACGATGATGTAGACGAACCCGAGCGGATAAAGAATCGCGGCCAAGAACCCGTTGTTCGGGAAGACTGCACTGCCCACCGCGTGGCCGACGAACGTCAACACGATCGCGAAGCCCGCAGCGATCCCACTGAAGAGCAGTTCCGTCGTACCGGTGGCGACCTCCTCGTCGGCGCTTGCAAGGAGTCGCTGGAAGATCTCGTTCGTCGAGAAGCGGTCGCCGATCGCCCAGCCGGTGACCGGCACGCCTGAGGCGGCGCGGTCCGGCTCATGGATCTGACCTTCTTGATCGGTCCCTTCGTCACTCATCCCGGTCCTCCAACGGAGTCGTCGATCCCGATGGTCAACGACGATCGTCGCACGCGACGGGGCGTCGATTCCCGTCGTCGATGGAGAGCCGTTCTCACGGTGAAGTTACGCATCAACGGGCGTACTCCGACCGACGGCTTGTTCTTTTCGTTGGTCGACCGACTGGCGAACGTTTCGACGACATCGTTCGGTCGGTGGCCGGGTAGCACGATCCTCCTCTCGGGTTCTCACGACGCCATCTCCCTGGGGTTCATCATCCCCTCTTTGACACCCCGTTTGAGGAGGAGGACGTTGACCGGGTACGCCGCGAGCAATCCCATCGTGAGCGAGAATACGAGCACACTCCAGAAGAGAACATCGCCCATCGTCGCCTCGCCCGCCAACCAGAGGTCGGTGCTGATCGCGAC
Source organism: Halalkalicoccus jeotgali B3 (assembly GCF_000196895.1). Taxonomy (NCBI): domain Archaea; kingdom Methanobacteriati; phylum Methanobacteriota; class Halobacteria; order Halobacteriales; family Halalkalicoccaceae; genus Halalkalicoccus; species Halalkalicoccus jeotgali. The sequence continues at coordinate 131,769 of NC_014299.1, read as the reverse complement.
GACCTCCATCATCGCGATGCTGGCGGTCTCCGAGTAGAAGGCGTCGGCCAGCGCCTCACCAAATCCGACACCGTCTTCGAGCAGCGGGCCGACGGTCATCGTGTAGCCGAAGACGAACGCGAAGGTGAACGTTATCAGCGCAACAGGGAGCTTGCCGAGGGACAACAGACCCACGGCGATGACGACGCCAGTTATCTCGCCGGCACCGCATCCGGAATAACAGTGGCTCACCGAGCGAAAGCCCCGCCGCCACAGCGAGTCGTGGGCGATCTGTGCTCGGCCCGAGTACCAGTATACCAGTAGCCCGAGCGGCCCGGAGTAAAGCACAGTAAAGCCCCAGACGTACTTCATCAAGCTCCCCAACATCGAATTATTCGTCCGGAGATCCCAGGCGAGTACGGCGAGCGATCCGCAAACGAGCACCCCCCACACGGCGAGAAACGCCGGGTTCGTGAGAGCGCTTCGGAGCACCTCCTGGAGAGCACCGAGTCCGCTTCCGTCGTGTACGAGCTGGAGAAACGGCGTCGCTCTTGCCCCGACGTGTCCGAGCGGTCCCGTAATCCCCGCGATCGTGCTCACGAGGTGGCCTCCTCCTCGTCTTCACGGCGAAGCGGGACGCATCGCTCCTGGAAGACGTCCCCGTCTAAGCGTCCTAACACGTCGACCTGGGCCTGGTAATGATTGGGAACCGCGACCGTAGAGACTTGTACAGCACTGGCGATGTCGTGCTGGGTCACGCCTTCGATACAGAGCCGCGAGACGAAGTAGATCGCACCGGCAGCGAACACCGAGGGGGACTTCCCCAAGAGCGCTCTCTCCTCGACGCCCGCCCGGATGATCCTGTTCGCCTGGTGTTGGATCTCCCCCGAGAGACCAAGCGCCGAACAAAAGCGCGGAACGTACTTCGCAGGATCGACGGGTTCCAGATTGAGGTCGAGTTTTCCCGAGAGGTACTGGTGGGTATGCCCGATCTCGCTCTTCTCGACCCGCGAGACGTCGGCGAGTTCGTCGAGCGTGCGCGGGAGATCCTCGTCAGTTTCGACGACGAGCCCACAGGACGCACAGACGATCTCCCCGCGAGTCGGGACGTGACGAACGTCGGTCGAGTCACATTCCAGGCAGGTCCGGATTGTCGCACGAGGCGAGCGATCGGTCTCGGCATGGCTGTCGGTTCGAGCGTCGACGTTCCTCCCCGTTGAGCACGTTCCGACCTCGCTATTCAACCATGCCTCGTTTTGCGGCTGTATCATACCCATCGACGGTTGTGCTGTTCGGTAAAGATTTCGTCGGTCATCCATCGACAGTCACCTCGGTCGTGAGCAGGTCGCCACCGCCCGTCGCTGGCGATGGCACCAACCGCTCGAACGCCTCAGCTGGCGTCTCTAAGTTGTCCCAGTCGAGGCTCATGTGCGGGCGCTCCTCGTTATAGAAGGTGAGGAACTCGGAGAGAGTTCCGAACCGTCCGCGGTGTTTCTCGTAGGTCTGGAAGAACCGCTCGATCTTCCCATTCGACTGCGGTCGGCCGACTTTGCAGAGCGTGTGGTCGATGTCATTATCGTGGAGAAAGCGTTCAAACTCGTGATCGAGACACGGTCGATCATCTCGACGAGGATTGACGAACTCCGATCCGTGGTCGGTGATGACCTCCTGGATCGGGACAGTTTGGCTCGCCGAACTGCTGTCGGTCGCGATCGTATTAAAGACACCCCGCGAGGCGTCGTCTTCGACCGCCAGCACCTGCTGGCCACGGTTATTGCGGTACCAGTCCAGATGGACCGTCACCGCCGCATGCTCGCGTTCGAAGCGCACCCACGGCCGCTTGCGGCCCTGCTTGGTAGGATTCTCGGTCACGTGGTCGTGCTCCTGAAGGATCTCGTGAACGCGCTTGTTGGCGACCGAGAGACCGTCTCTGACGCGGAGTACGTGCACGATGACGACTGCGCCAGCGCCGAGGCGCTGACGTACGTCGAGTACGCGGTCTTCGAGATCGTCGGGATACTCTGCGTAGGGTCTGCGTCCTGGCGTCTCCAGCTGTGGAATCTCACCGCTTTCACGGTAGCTTTGGCGAGTTGCTGCACACGCCGCCGACTGACCTCGAACTGCTCAGCAACCACCGCAGTGTCCACGCCGTGATCAACAACTCGCTTACAGATCCGGGTGGCGTCATCCTCAGCAAGTTTCATCTCACCTGGTTGATCGGCGGGCAAATAGAGCCGACGAAATCTTTGGCGGACACTACATGCGGTCGCCAACGGACCAGTAGTATGGATAAAGCCGAAGGTGGCGAGGTGACTCGGTTTTGCAAACGAACCAATCCTGTTCACCGAACACGGCGTGACGACGGCCATCGAAGCAATACTGCTGTGAGAACATTGAAACGCCCTATTCTCCGGATTATACTGTCGGACAGAGGTGATTGAATATCAGACGCCGGTGAATCACCGGACAGCAGATAGATATTCCATTCTAATCCGTACGCGACTCTGTCCGACAGTATAGAACGCTCTCGACCGATCCCGTGAACCAGACCGAGATACCGTCTCCGCTCGACCACAGAAGTACACAGTTACGACCCAGAAGGCGTGACAGAGACGTCGTTTAATCGTAGCCTTTCCGGAAGCTGCGAAACTCGCTCCGATGGGATTCCTCGTCGCTGAGGATATCAATAGCGAGGTCTTCGGTGACCGGGTCGTCCGCCTCTCTGGCAGCTTCCATGAGCGACCGGTACGTATCGATTGCGTCTTCTTCGTATTCGATCACCCCGTCGATGACCGAGAGTACGTCGGCCGTGTCTTCCGGTGGTTGGAGTGCCTCTTGTTCCGGCTCAAATTCGAATGAAGCCGGGGGCTGGGCATCGAGTTCCTTTAGTCGCTTCCCGATTCGCTCAGCGTGAATGAGTTCTTCCTGCTTCGCGTCGGCTCGGAGGCTCTCTTTGACCTCTTCTGCGCTGACCCCATCGAGGACGGTCGCGTTCGTCAGGTAGTTCATTACGGTCTCGATCTCGTCGTTGTAGGCGCTTCGGAGCAGCTCTATCACCTGTTCGTTTGTCATATGATCCCGCTACTCAATGCAGAGTATTAGAGATATGGGTTCCTTTCGATTGGGGTCTGGAGCGCGAGCTGCTCCACCACAACGCCCGTAATCGACGAGCATGACGCATCTATAGGCCAATTTTCGTCGACTTCAGACGAGAATTTAAATAGCTTCGGTTCCTATCTACTGATGTAGCAATTCGTTGTATCGCCGTCGCAATCAACCCAGTGAGCATGCGCTCACTCGTACGTCATCTTGGAAGGCAACACAACCCGCATCCGTACGCACGAATCGAACGAACAAACCACTGAAGACACACGCGAAGAAACCACTGACGAAACCGAACGCGTCTGCCCCGAGTGCGGTGGCCGACTCGTGAACGACGCCGAGCACGGCGAAACCACCTGCGCCGAGTGTGGTCTCGTTGTCAAGGAGGACGAGATCGATCACGGCCCCGAGTGGCGCGCGTTCGACTCGGCCGAACGCGATCGAAAGAAACGCACCGGCGCACCCACCACGAAGCTGATGCACGACAAGGGGCTGTCGAGCCAGATCGGCTGGCAGAACAAGGACGCCTACGGCAACGCCCTGAGTTCGCGCAAGCGCCAGCAGATGAGTCGCCTCCGCACGTGGGACGAGCGCTTTCGCACTCGCAACTCGAAGGAACGCAATCTCAAACAGGCGCTCGCCGAAATCGAGCGCATGGGGAGCGCGCTCGGCGTCCCGGAGGATGTCCGCGAGACCGCGAGCGTCATCTACCGACGGGCGCTCTCGGAGGATCTCCTGCCAGGGCGCTCCATCGAGGGCGTCACGACCGCCGCGCTGTACGCCGCGATTCGCCAGATGGGACTTCCCCGAAGCGTCGAGGAGGTCGGAGCGGTGTCGCGCGTGGACGAGATGGAGTTCAAGCGCGCCTACCGCTACATCAATCAGGAACTCAGCCTCGAAGTCGGGCCGCCGGCTCCCGACCAGTACCTGCCGCGGTTCGCGTCCGACCTCAATGTGAACGACGAGACCGAAGGCCGTGCTCGTGAACTCATTCAAACGGTGATGGAAGAAGGAGCACACTCCGGCAAGAGTCCCGTCGGCCTCGCCGGCGCTGCGCTGTACGCTGCTGGTATCCTGACGAACGATGGACTGACGCAGGACGAAGTCAGCGAGGTGGTCGGCGTCAGCACCGTCACGATCCGGAATCGATATCAAGAGCTGCTCGAAGTCGAAGGGAAGCGTCAGCAGGCTGAACAGCGAGAATACACCGAGACGGAGGCAGCAGTCTAATGACGGATCGACTGGCCTGCCGGGAGTGTCACAGTCTCCACGAGGCGAGCGTGCAAGCCTGTCCCGTCTGTGGCTCGTCAAGCCTCAGCGATGACTGGGCGGGCTGTGTCATCGTTGCCCACCCGAACCAAAGCGATGTCGCAGGGGCGATGATCGTCACCCAGCCGGGACATATGCCCTAAAGGTTATAACAGCGCGAAAATCGGCTTCTTATGACGCCATGCTTGCCGGATTTGCCATCCCTTCTTTCACACCTCACTTGATGAGGAGGACGTTGACAGGGTACGCTGCGATCACCCCCATCGAAAGCGAAAATACGAGCGCACTCCAGAAGAGCTGAAGGCAGGCAGGTGGTTTTCTCATGCATGATGGATATCGGAATCAATTGATGATCTAAATTCCACATAGGACTATGCATAATGAATCGACCTAGCCGAGTTCAGATAATAGAGACGGCATCGGTGGAATTCCAGACCTCATCTGTTATAAATCGGATATTATGTCTCAAATTGAGAAAAGGTTTTATATATTGCTTGCGTCTTTTGAGACAATATGATCAAGGAAAGCCATTTTCGGATAATCTCACATCTCATAGTAGAGGGTGAGTCGGAAGTGAGTATCAGCACACTTGCTGATCAACTCGGATGGAGTCCTGGCCACTCCTCACGCATTGTCGCTGAATTAGAAGCGGACGGATACGTACACACCGAACAAAGTAGTCGACAAAAGTTGGTCTCACTCACGGATATCGAACCAATCGAGCAACTGGAGGGACTTCTTACGGAATATAGTCATATGGACCTCCCTAGCCTCATCGCCGGCTCTGGGTTACAGATCCTCTATTATCTCGATCAGAGACGGACTGCGACCGAATTGGCTGAACGAAGTAGCATTAGCCGGGCAACGGTATATCGGCGTTTAGATAACCTCCAGCGTGTTGGTGTCGTCGGAAAATCGAAATCCCGATACCGTCTCAACGACCCGTTCACAGTACTAGTGTCGATCGCTAGAGGGCTGTTCCACCAGAAACATCGCCGTGAAGCAGAGCAACACGCGACTGGACTCAACTTTGTATGGGAAACACACGACGAGTATCTCTTTGCGTGCGACAACGACGTTAGCACTGAAGGATTTCATCTCACTGGGCCAGCATTGTTCGGCGATTTCGGTGTTCCACTTCTCACCCGTGATCGACGACACTACGTCCGGACAGATCGACTTTCAGAGATCACTCCCGCGGAGTTAGTTTGCCATACACTGCTGATCGACGATGGCTCTCGGTACCGAACGTACTGTCTGTTGTTGATACAAAAGCAGGAGGTCGACCAGGCGGCACTACAGGACTGTGCCGAACACTATCTCCCCGAGACAGCGATCGATCTACGCGCTATCGTTGACGATCTCAGCGAATATCTCGAAACAGACGGAGAAACAACGACTGAGCAACTGCCTCAATGGGAAGAGTTCAAACAAACAGCCAGAGACTACGAGATTACTGTATGAGCTCTCGTAAACGGTTTGGTCGTAGCTATATCGAGACCGAACTTCAAACGATTGCAGATCATCTTCAGACGAAGGTTGAGGCGTATCTCATCGGCGGTGGCGCGATGTCACTTCACGAACCGTCACTCAAGGACACGACCAAAGACATCGATCTCGTTGTTGTCGACGAGGCTGCTCTCAGCCGCCTGTTGGGGGTACTCGACGACCTCGGGTACGAGGAAGTTATTGATCTTGGTGACGAGTACGATCGGTTGGGTGCACGCCACTGCGTACGGAACGACGCTGGGTGCCAGTTCGATATCTTCTACCGACAGATCGCCGATAAGCTGTTCTTCAGCGATGGAATGCGTACACGAAGCGAGCCGTTTCTCTCGGACAAGTACTTCTCGATCGGTCTCGTCTCGTTCGAGGACATTTTTCTTTTCAAAGCCGTTGCAGAGCGTCCGGATGATATCAGCGACATGGCCACGCTCATCCAGACGGATCTCGACTTTGACGCCATCGAAGACGAAATCGAACACCAAGTAGAGCTCTTGGGCGGGGAGCTCTTCGTCACGGTGATGTCCGAATCCCTGGAGCGGCTCGATGAAAACGAGGGAGTCCAGACGCCACTCGACGGCGTTGTTGGGGAGTACTATCGGCGGTATATGGATGGGTACGAGCTCCGAATACACTTGGACGATACTGCTCCAAAATCTGTGAGCAAACTGGCCTCCGAGTTAGGTGTTGCAGAAGATGAGATCGAACGGCGATTCGAGTATCTTAAGCAGTACGGATTCGCCGAACGAACTTCTAAGGGGATTCGTGATACTGGCAAGCACGACGAATTCCAGCGGTCCTAAATACCCAATAGAAGGTGACGCAGTGGAAACTGACCGCAATGTGGACAGCGTGATCGATACATCAAGTGGATGTCCAAGGTTCCTGCAGCATTCGTCCAGCGAATACGTGAAGCAGCCTTCCTCGTCGGCGATCCAAAGCTCCAGATGGAAACCCTCACGTCAATCCCTGAGATCGGGCCTGCGGCCGCCACAGTCGTTCTCGCGTTTCACAATCCGACGACCTACGTAGTCGGTGATCGATACATGGTTGCAGCCCTCCTCGGTGAGGACCGAGCACTACGACGTTCTGACTACCCACGACTCCGTACTACACTCCGGAACGGAACCCAGGTGGGCTCGATCTCCGGACTGTCGAGAAAGCGTACGATCACTAGTATCGAGCGACACATGATGTCGACCGATGGAGTGAAGCGTATCCGTTGTCTAGAACCGAAAGGGGTAGTCACTCGTAAAAAGAGTCTACGGTGTGCAACGTTGGCTCTCAATGAAAATGATATATTGCACAACACAGAGTTAGTGTAATCACAAACGAGAGCAGATAGATGCCAATCTCGATTTCTACAAAAAGACACGACTCTAGGACTCTCAGCCGCAATTCTCCCATAGGGAGGACAAGCTTATTTCTTATTCGAAGTACTTACATCAGTTACAACTACAACCGTACAGTCTGCATTGAGAAGAATTTGCTGTACCGTGCTACCAAACATAGCCTTTCCTACGGGTGATTGATCTTTTCCCCAATAATAGGTAATCTATATCGTGACTTTTGTATATTCTATTACTTCCCTTACTGGTTGTCCTATTAGACCAATTGGTGTAAAATCAGCGCTAGTTGCTGAACTCGTATCTGCAGCTATGTCCTTCGCCTGTTGTTTAATTGAACGAGCATCTGGACCTTCTACATCTCCAGTTCCTTGTTTCATATCTGCTTGCTCCATCACATGAATAACATGCAATTCTCTACCCAGAGCATCTGCTAATTCTGCTGCCTCTGATACAAGATGCCCAGAGCTTCTACTCCCGTCAATCGCGGCTGCCACTATCATGGCCAATTCTCACTTTACAACTACTCAAACGTCATGATGATTCAAATACAATTCAAAGTACACTTCGAGACCATCCCCCATCCACATCAAAAACGCTTCCAGTAGTGTAACTAGCCCGTGGTGATGCCAAGAACGCAACTGCATCTGCAAACTCGTCTGGTCTCCCAGCTCGTTTCAATAGAACTTCCTGCTCTCTAGATTCTGTAGCTTCCTCTATAGAGATGTCTCGATGTTCTGCCCGTCGTTCAATCTTATACTTTATTCGATCTGTCATCACAAACCGTGGTGTGATGCAGTTTGCACGAACAGATGGCGAATACTCATGAGCAATAGATTTTGTCAAGCCATATAGGCCTAAACGAAATACATTGGAAATTGCATGATTGCTTCCTGGTTCACGAGCAGATGCACTTGTCACCGTGATTAGTGACCCACCATCCCCCTGTTGAAGATAAGGCAGCCCGGCCTGAGCAAGACGAATATTTGCTTTGATCACACTCACATACGCATCATCCCATTGTTCTTCAGTTGCTGCCTCAAACGTTACCGCTGGAGGGCCTCCATGATTATTTACGAGAATATCCAATCCTCCAAACTCCTCGGTCGTTGCTTCAATAGCGGATTCAATCGAAACACTATCATTCAGATCACAAATTGTTGCATATATCTGGGAGTCTTTGACTCCTGCCTCCGAAATGATCTCTTTCCGCGTCTGTGATACATTCTCCTGCTTCCGAGAGGAGATAACGACGTTTGCTCCTTCTTTTGCTAATCGTTTAGCGCTTGCTTTTCCGAGGCCTTTGCTTGAAGCAGACACGAACGCCGTCTTGTCTTCTAACTGTAAGTCCATGAGTATTGCTCTCCGCCTACCTTTTTAATACTATCTTCTGTATTCTGTCTGTTCAATCTTTCACGCATACTGCCTACAACCAAAGAGTGAAACAGTCTCTTATGTAGGTTATGTATAGGACATCGTGGTCAGAAGCCAGCGACTTTCAGCAGCGCTACTCCGACTGCTTGAGTACCGACTAATAATTCTTGTCTCTCTTATCTGGTTTATGGTGCAGTTTTCACGATATGTGTTTCCTCCTCTTTTTGAAACGCTCCAGACAACATATAGCGTCTCTAATACCCAGACTGGGCTGTTGTTCACTCTTCTTATGTTAGGATATTCTGCTGCACAGCTACCGGCGGGGATATTGGGAGATCGATTTGGAGAACCTGCCATAATCATAAGCGGGGTTGGCATCTTTGCTGCAGCTTCGATTGTGATTTTCTTTGCACCTTCATTTACCCTCTTTACCGCTGCGGCTGTTCTAATTGGTATTGGTACTGGCATTCACAAGACCGTTGCAATACCGTTTCTCTCGAAACAATATCCCCAGCGAACTGGATCTGCACTCGGTATCCTGGATACAATCGGCCAATTTGGGGGTATTGTGGCTCCTGTTATTGTTGTTGGATTATTAGCAAGCTCATTTCATTGGAGCTTGGTATTCCCACTTATCTCTATTGCCGGTATCCTCCTAGCAGTTCTGTTCGTTCGAAACATTCCACCATCTTCTCTTCCTCCGAACCATACTGCAGTAGCGGAAGATAGTGCTGATCACAGCTTATCTCTGTATCTCTCGATCTTCTCTGATACGAAATTGGCTGTTTTTCTGGTTGTAATGACTCTTTTCACCTTTAGCTGGAATGGTATCGCTTCTTTCCTACCTCTCTTTTTCACTAATCAGAAAGGATTTTCACCAGCAATAGCGAGTACCGCATACTCACTGTTGTTCGTAGCGAGTCTCAGCCAGTTGATAACAGGAAATCTAAGTGACAGGATCGGTCGCCTTCCTATCTCAATTCTCCTGTTTCTAGTTATGACAGTTAGTCTCATACTCATAATCATCCTTGAGACGACCATTCCGCTGTTAGTATTGACGCTTACAATGGGAATCGGTCTTCACGGTTTTAGACCCGTTCGCGATTCCTATCTAATGGATTTGATACCCACCTCTCTCGGGGGAGGTGTTCTGGGGATCGTCCGAACGGTTATGACTCTCATTGGAGCACTTTCCCCTGCACTTGTAGGCTATCTCGCAGATATCTCAAATTTCGCTGTATCATTTTCGGCCCTCATAGTGAGCCTGACGCTTGGAGGTTTACTGGTTGCATTTCTCAAACACCTAAGTAACTCCCAATAGACATTCCTGCTATCATGGCTAACGACACCTATCCGGATTGGTGGATAACCAATCAAAAGATACGAGATGAACTTAATCTACCTGAGTACGACGCTCCCAAATTCGTAGATGGGCGTTATACACACACCGTCATTACTCGCCTCGAGCAAGAACATGGCTGTACTATTTCGCTAATAGGTATCGATACTCGATACGGTGATGATTGGGAAGTCAGAGTCGATGGATCAACTGTAGGGCGAATCGGTCGATATCGCAATGAGAAAGGAAATACTGTTTATGAAATGACGTCCTCGGAATTCTGCCAGCTGATATCAACTTCATTCCAAGGCTAACTCGCGCTATAGCGTTACGATGATATCCTCTCCCTCAACTCGAACTGCGTAACTGGGGAGCTGAACCTTCTGTCTGGATAAACACTTGCCAGATTTAACTTCATATTCCCATCCATGCCAAGGACAATTCAGGATCTCCCCCTCGCGGCAGTAGTCTAATGAGACTTCTAGAGACTCGGGATCAAAGGAAGCCTCGGTAGTTCCTGTTATGTTTCCCTCACAGATCGGTCCTGCTTGATGCGCACACCAATTGTTGTATGCATAGTACTCTCCGTCGATATTGAATACACAGATCTCTCTCCCATTCAACTCGGTGATGATTCGGCCTCCTTCTTCAAGCTCGTCTGCAGGTGCTACAATATGGTCGGTCATAGATCAAGCGCAAACGCATCGGCGGCGTTTTTGTACATTATCTTCTGGCGACCTTCTTCATTGAACGTTGAAAGATATTGCTCAAGCGCATCTGGATGATCAAAATCCCAGTGTGGGTAGTCAGATGCGAATGTAAGCGAGTCCACGCCAACTATATCTATCAGTTGTTTCATGTGCTTCGGGTCGTTCGCTTCACCGATAGGTTGGCTGGCGAAGTAGAATTCACGAATATATTCCTCAGGACTCTTCTCGAGGAGAGGCGCCTCGCTGCGACGAATGGAGTATTCCTTATTAAGCCGGAACATCATCATCGGAATCCATCCAATGCCTGCTTCAAGGAAAGTGAAATTGAGATCGGGGAACTTCTCAGGAACGCCATGTACGAGGAGACTTGACAAAGTCATCATCTGACTCCACGTATGAGCCATGGTATGGACCTCAATGAACTTCTCAAACGACTGGTTCTGTCGAGGAAATTCGAACATAAATGCTCCGCCACTACCATGATACGCGATATGGATATCGTTGTCCTGAGCTGCTTGGTATAGTATATCGTACTCTGGGTCTCCAAGTGGTGGATTTGGACCGGTGGTAGCAATATATGCGCCGACAATCTGATCCTCATCACCGAGACGGTCAAGCTCTTCTGCTGCTTTATCGGGTTTTTGAGTCGCTAGCGATGCCAGTCCATAGAAGTGGTCATACTCATCGAGATACTGATCTATAAGCAGGTCGTTGTAGGCAGACATCAAATTTACTGCCAAGTCTGATTGGGGGAGACGAGGAAGTTTTGAAGTCGCATTGAGAATTGGATGATCTATTTGGAATTCTTCACAGAGTCTTTGTTGGACGTCTTCTGGAGATTGCACGGTATAATGCTCGATCTTCCCCGCAAGATTCCGATCCCAGCCGCTTGAGGGTAGTGGTGCATAACCTGTATTCGCCATATGACTCCGATATGGTTCGTCAGTATACTTCGCCACTTCTTTCGCTGGTACTGATAAGTGAACGTCTGTATCGACGATAGTTGTATCTTGTATTGACTCTTGCTTCTGGGCTTGTTGCGACATACCATGAGTACCTATTACATGATATGTATTAAGTTTACTGTTTCAGCCGATCATCAGCTGATCGTTGTGGAATTTGTGGCGAATGAGTGCAGTTTGCTGTCGACGAGATCAATGCCGAGCCCTGCTCCAGTTGGTAGTTCTACAGATCCATTAGAATCTGTAATTGTTGGTTCAAATGGTTCGTCTCGCATCTTGATGGGGCCTACACTTTCAACCGGGCGATGTACCCCTTTTGTGGACGCAGTTAGCTGAATCTCAGCACTAGTTGCTGGTGATAGGCCGAAACCATGTCCCACTACCGTAGATCGACCACTCGCTGCCGCGATCTCAATTCCAGTCCTCGTAGATAGAAGACTCCCTAGCCGCATTGGCTTCAGCTTCACTCTGTCTGCAGCTTTTAGACTGATCACAGACGAGAGGTGTTGAATACTTAGTAAACACTCGTCCGCCATCACCGGTACTGACGTTGATTCGCTGACCCGAGCTAATCCTTCTAAATCGTTGAAGGGGACTGGTTGCTCTAAATGGGCAAGTGGAAGGTGCTCTACAGAGCGTGCAAGGCTGATTGCATCTGGTACTGAATATGCCCCGTTTGCATCAGCACGAACTTCCATTCCTTTTCTCTGCGGGTTCACCATTTCACATACTGTTTCGATACGAGCAGAGTCTATTTCGAGATCACCGCTCAGTTTCAATTTTGCTGATTCATATCCTTTGTTTCTCCATTGCTTTGCTTCTTCACCCATTTTCTCAGGATCATCAATACCGATCCATGCATTGAGGCTCTCTCTTTGTCTAAGTGCTCCACCAAATAGCTCAGCTAGTGTCTGTCCCCGTTGCCGACAGTATAGATCAAGATACGCCATTTCTATCCCACATTTCGCGTTCGCGTTCCCTTCGAACGAACGTAGTAGCTCGGTCAGTTTATTGGGTGATTCTGGTTCTACTTCGATAAGGGCTGGCAGTAAATAGTTGATGAGTACATTTTCAATACTGGATGGTGTTTGCCTCGAGTATCCTGGCGATGGATCAACTGTCCCAATTCCTCGCTCGCCATCAGCGGTGTTCAGTACAACTAATACCGAATCCATAACTGAAAAGTCGTGAACAGATGCACGGTATGAGCCTTTCATCGGCACTTCGAGTCGGTGAACGTCTATCGTACGAATCTCCATGTGATTGTCTCGCTGTAACATCACCAGCGATAGTAACCGACTTGAACTTTTCCCCCAGAAAATAGAAGCAATACGGGAGTGATATGTGGTGGGTATGCTACCCACAGTTCGTCGATGACGGAATAGTATATTATAATCTAGTATAGAAGAATTGTACTTATCTAAAAGGATTCTCTTCATTCTCTATCAAAGCATGTATTACATACATATGGATGTTATCTACTGACTCCTTGGGTCCGTCTATGACAAACTAATTTATTAATTTTGATATTTTATAAGTATTTTAGACGTAATTCGAGCTCATTCGCTGTTCCGAGTAAGAGATCAGGTAGTTCCTCCTGGAACCAATCTCCTGAAAACCGCTGAATCGGGCCAGAAATGCTAAATGCTCCAAATATCATGTCATCTGGTCCAATTACTGGCACTCCTATACCTCGAAGCCCATCAATTGATTCCTCGTTATTTATGCTATATCCCCGTTCCGTGATCTCCTCTAATTCTCTAAATAATTTTTCAGATTCTGTAATCGTATTTTGTGTTTCAGCTGGCAGCCCTATCTGATCGATTATCTTTTTAACTCTCCTTGTCTCCGAGTATGCTAGTATTGCTTTCCCCCCCGCGCTCGAATGGAGATATCGTTGTTCACCGATCCAACGGTCTGTCTGGACTCCCTGACTCCCCTGGTCAGTATAAAGATAGATCCCTCTTCCGTGTTCTTCAATAAGAAATTGGGCACGCTCTCCAGTTTTATCAGCGAGCTGCTGAACCATGGGTTTAGCGAGTGTATAGGCTTCCTTGCGTGTCCGTGCGTACTCACCAAGGGACACAAAATTCAAACTCAATTCGTATTTGCTGTCCTCTTTGACTAAATAGCCGATCTCTTCGAGCGTATCCAAATACTGATACGCAGTACTCTTCGGTATATCGAGTTGAGTAGAAACATCCGTTAGATACCCACCATCCTGATCACGCAATAATTCGATTATTTTGAATCCCGTCTTGAGAGACTGTATCGTTCGATCAGACCCACGCTCATTGATCATGGTCACTAGTTACAATCAGACCTATTGAAGATATAGATTCTATATCCTGACTCCACTCTTCTGGCGTCTCATAGAAGCATTATCATGGCTTTTGCTTATAGAAGCACAAGAGTTAAGTGTAGTGGATCAGATGTTTGTCTTGGCAGTGGATAACACTCATACTGATGGTTATATGACAACAAAAATCAAATCACGGCGACGATTCTTAGGTACAGTTGGTAGTGCAAGTGTAGTTGGCATCACTGGCTGTCTAAGTGTCAGTAGTGACAATAGTAGTGGCGGCGCAGAAGATTATCCATCGAACCCAATACAAACAATCATTCCATTCAGTGAAGGCGGAGGTGTTGATCGAAGCGTCCGTGAACTCCAGTCTTTCTTTGAGGAATCCATCGATGGTCGACTTCGACTAGAATACAGGCCAGGCGGAGGAACGCAAATCGGTCAACAAGCAGTTTTGGATGCAAACTCTGATTGTTACACTGTAGGAGTAGCATCGCTTCCCGCATTTAATTTCACTATGATTACGGGTGGTGCAGATTATGAACTCAGTGATTTTGCCTGGATCGGTACCAAATTGGTAGATCCGGGTGTTCTGCGCAAACATCGAGATGATGACCGATTCGAAGACATTACTGATGTAATCGAATACGCAAGTGAAAATCCAGGCGACCTTTCGGTGAGTACCTCTGGCCCGTATAATCAGAACGTGTTGGGGCTTGCTCTTCTGCAAGAAGTAACTGGCGCAGAATTTAATATTGTCCCCTACGACGGAGGGGGCCCATCCCGTAACGCGCTCGTTACTCGAGAGGTAGATTTAGTTCATGCAAACGTCTACAATAGCGTGAATACTACTGATGATACAGAGGTTCTAGCAATCCACGCGGAAGAAAACAATTGGGCTGAATTGACAGATAATGCCCCTACATTTAGCGATGCTCTTGGATTTGAACAAGAAAAAGTGCCACCAAGTGGGCCTGAAGTCAGATATGCATGGTATACTAGTACTGAGGCGGCGGATGAATACTCAGAACGTCTCAGTATCCTCCGAGAATCTTTCGAAGAATCCGTTACCTCACAAGAATACGAAGAGTATCTAAGCGAATTATCACCTCCCCAGGAAAGGAAGCGAGATTTTAGACCGCCAGACGAAACTGAACAATTGGTGCAGGAGAAACAAGACCAAATGGAAAGCCATATTGATACTATGGAAGAGGTAATTTAGCCTATCACATGTCTTCTGAACAATCAGCATCAAATCAGATATCAGCACGTAGCGACGGTGAACAAACTGAAAAGTTAGATCACACTGTTATTACGTTAGCAAAGAAGCTTGCGTTTCCTACGTTGGTGCTGGTCTTCTGTGTACTCTATCTGAATAGTACTTGGGGTCGTTTAGATCTAAGCACGCTCGTTTATCCATACGCGATCTTACTACTAGCACTCGCAATGGTTGCAGTCATATATGCAAACGAGATATTCGGTACTTTGAGAAATTCAAACGATACTTTGAGTATTTCAAATTCGGTGAAACGACTACTCTCTGAATGGGGTGCTTCGATCTTAGTTGTAGTCACTGCTATCGGTTATATCGCTATTATGGAGACAATAGGATTTTTTCCAGCCTCATTCTTGGCAATAATCACAATAATGTATGTAGGGGGGGTACAGAACTGGCGGCTAATTGGAACCGTTAGCATAGCCACCCTTGTTGCAGTCTACATACTGTTCGTCGTGGTCTTAGGAATTCGACCACCTACTGGCTACGTACAGATAGAATTCACAGCCCCATGGTAAAACCTAAGCGAGAACTATAGCATGATCGATAATCTCATTCAAGGATTAGGAATCCTTCTGTCTATACAGAATCTGCTACTAATTAGTATTGCAGTCTGTATCGGCATCGTAGCAGGCGCCATACCAGGGTTTACTGGCACAAACACCGTGGCTATTGCACTTCCCTTCACGTTGGCAATGGCCCCTGAAACGGCTGTCGTGTTTCTAGCTGCTATTTACGTCGGAGCCAACTATGGAGGAGCCATTCCTGCAGTACTGATAAACACACCAGGTACTGCTGGTGCTACTGCGACTGTATTGGATGCATATCCAATGAGTCAGCAAGGGAAAGCAGGACAAGCAATCGGTATTTCTATTGCTGCAAGCGTATTCGGCGGGCTAACCTCCGCCATCTTCCTTGTACTACTCATCAACCCTGTTGCAGAGATCGCATTCTTATTCGGACAGCCAGAATTCTTTGCACTCTCTATGTTCGGTATAATCGCCCTAGCATCTGTACTAGGCGACAACATCGCCAAAGGGCTACTCTCAGGACTGTTTGGTTTGCTTATAGCCGCAATCACGTTAGACCCAGTTACAGGCCAGCGACGACTAGACTTTGGATTTCCTGAGCTGTACTCTGATCTACCGTTTATACCCATTATTGTCGGATTATTTGCCATCTCAGAGTTACTCTATCTCATCAAAAAAGAAAAAATCAGTGATACGGACATTGATGTTGACTCCTACGATAACGTCTTTGAAGGCGTTCAATACGCATTAAAAAATCCGTTCCAACTTTTCCGAGCTACTAGTATCGGCACAATTATCGGTTCGATCCCCGGTGCAGGTACCTCGGTCGCCAACTTCATCAGCTGGGGAGAAGCCAAACGTGCTTCTGATAATCCTGACCAGTTCGGAAAAGGCAATCCGGAAGGAGTTATTGCTTCAGAAGCATCAAACAATGCTGTCACTTCTAGCTCTCTTATACCAACACTCGTTCTGGGAATTCCTGGAAGTGGAACAACTGCGGTGATGCTGGCCGCGTTGTTACTACACGGACTTCAACCAGGACCTCAGCTAATGGAAGTATTTGGTGCTGAAGCGACGGCGATCATGCTCTCGCTTATCGCTGCTAATATCGTTCTATTGTTCTTTGCTCTCGCTATTTCTCGGTATATCGTTCGAGTCGTTCTGCTTCCTACTCAATGGTTAGTTCCAATTATTCTTGTATTGACCGTTATTGGAGTGTATGCTCTCAATTCATCCTTGTTTGATGCTTGGTTTATGATTCTCTTTGGTGTTCTTGGATTCACAATGAGAGAACACGACTACTCTCTCATTCCATTAGTCCTTGGTGTCATTCTTGGACCGTTAGCAGAAGGTGCCTTCCGGCGGTCACTTGAATTGAGTCAAGGTGACCCATCAATTCTATTTATATCTAGTCCAATTACTATTGTACTTTGGCTCTTAGCACTCTTCGCACTCACGAGTAAACCACTTAAAAGGATGATCCAAGGATAATCGAATGAGAGCAGTTCAATCACAGAATACAATTTTTCAGTTTTTCGCATGTATTAGTCGTGGTTGGAGGCAACTTGAGCGGGGATGGCAAGCAGTTGTGATCAGTTCAATGATACTGATAACGATCATCATCTTCGAAGTTTATATACCATGGTGATTTCCAGTATTAAACGATACATTCCTGGTCTCTTCGTTTTGTTAGTTATTGGACTCACTGGCCGATTCATTGCAAGTAGATTACCTGGCGTAAACTATCTCATTTTATCTATTCTCATTGGGCTGATTATCGGAAATACAATAGGAACCCCCACTTGGGCACAACCTGGCTCAAAGACACATAAACTCTGGCTGGAATGTGGGATTGTTCTAATGGGTGCTAGTATTGCGTTTGATCAAGTCATTGAGGCAGGACCACAAATATTGTTATTTATCGTGCTTATCTCATCTCTTTCCATTATTATATTAGAGCTGCTAACTCGCACATTTTTCAATATTCCTGAAGAAGTTGGTTCACTTCTCGCAGCTGGTTCCAGCATTTGTGGTGTTTCTGCTATCGTCGCGGTCGCCGGAGCAATCAGAGCACGACAAGATCAAATTGCCTACGCAGCCGCAACAGTACTATTATTCGACGCTCTCACAATATTTGCTTATCCCTTGTTGGGGCGGGCACTAGGCCTTTCAGACGTCGCATTCGGCATTTGGGCAGGGACTACTATGTTCAGTACTGGTCCGGTTGCGGCTGCAGGGTTCGCATTCTCTGATACGGCCGGCCAGTGGGCAGTATTAGTAAAACTTTCTCGAAATGCACTCATTGGTGGTGCAGTTATTGTATATTCATTCTGGTATATGCAGCGTGATCAGTTCCAGTCTTTTGAAGAATCCTTCTCAATCAAAGCAATAAGGGATACATTCCCAAAATTCGTCATTGGGTTTTTTGGTGTGATGATTATCGCAAATTCTGGAATCCTATCTAACGAGCAAATTATTTCCCTTGAAAACGTCTCTAACTGGTTGTTCCTGCTTGCATTTGCTGGCCTCGGTCTCGAGATACGTTTCGAGACCCTCAGAAATACAGGCCTAAAACCTATACTCCTAGTCTTCCTTTCACTCGTCATCGTTAGTACCACTTCGCTTATACTAATCGCAGTATTGTTTGGAATATAGGAAGTCACTCTATACCGATCTCAAGTACAGCTACCGGCGGAAGGTTGAGAGCCGCTGTAAGAGTACCAAATGATTCCTGGTTGTGACGATAGTAGAGACGCTCGTGCTGTGGTTCTTGTGTTTCATATTCGCGTGTCTGTTGTATTCAATCCGATGAGCGGTTGATCTGGTTATGTGGACTGATTGACTAATAAGTATAAACACTCGCCAATCGTGACGGTGGATAATACGCTCACGCCGCTAAAGAACAAACGGGGGATCGGGTAGTGAGACGTTCAGTCCATGATAGGGCGGTTTCTGAGTGGGAAGACTGCAAGAAATCTTAGAGAGTCACCGATATGGCTAGGCGGTACGACAGGAGAGAGCGATAAAGAACCTATCTGAAGCAGTTTCTAATCACTCATCCTCAAAACTACGCATCACAGATCCGATAAATCTGCTGTAGTTTCAACTTACAAATTATTTAAATTTGATATTGTGGATCTCCATGCATTTGTTTGCCTAGGAGTGACACTGCGACGATGAGCCGGTTTATTCGATGAGGGGTTTCGTGTTCGTCATTAGATCTCCAGTATGATCGGAATGAGAACAGTCGCGGTTACAGACAGTACGAGTCCGTTGATCAGTGCTGGAATCACGAACTTCTCACCAGAAACACGCTGAATCAGTGGAAGTGTCACGTCCATCGTCGTTGCGCCACCAGGCGCAATACTTGTTACCCCACCGAAGTACTTAGTAACGGCTGGCAGCACTAAGAATGTAACAATTTCTCGAAAGAGATTCGCGAGAAACGCAATCGCGCCCAGTTTCATCCCACCGAGATCAAACACGACGACCCCCGCGTAACTGTACCAGCCGAACCCTGCTGCGACTGCTGCAGCGTGGGTGACGGGCATGTTGATGACCATTCCAACCAGTACGCCACCCAAAATGCTCCCGACAGCCACAGCGACTGGAATCAAAAGCACGGCCCATCCGATATGTACGATATGACGCAAGGCTTCGGTATCGCTTCCAACTGTAACGCCAACGCCGAATAGCAGCGCCAAGAGCGCATAATCGGAGATAAATCCAAGACTTGTGACGAGATGCTCTGAAAGTCCGATGGTCGAGAATCTGAGACCAACCACGAGCGAGATGAAAATGAGAGCCGTGATCTTCCAATCGAAACCATCAGCTCCTCGCTCTGATGGTGAGCCTTGATCAGTGAGCTCGTTCTCCTCGGATGGGGCGGACAGTGGGTCGGCGATTGACGTGATCACTAAGCTTAGGTAGACACACATGATACTACCGATGATAGTTCCTAGACACAGCACAAGTGCAGATCCACCAATCGTATTCAAATCCTGCAAGATTTGGTCATCACCTCCGAGTTGTGCACCGATCGCAATGAGGAGGATTGCGAGACCAACGAAGATGATGCCATCACCTATCTGTTGGGTTCGGCTAAACGGTAAGTAATATCCAAGCACACCACCAACCAACAAGGCGATAAGCAGGGCTCCGACACTCATGTGTCACCATTGAATGATGCTGTATAAAATGGTTCCATATCACAGGAAGGGAGTAAAAATCTGACATATAAGCAGAGAATTGAAAAAAGGATGTTGAAGACTTATCTGATATCTCATGCGGTACGCTATTGACTTGCTAGTTCAGCTCACGTTGACAAACAAGTACGACCGATCGCCGATGGTGACGGCAGACAACGTGTTCATCCTGTTGAAGAAGCGGACTAAAAACGGATGGCAAGCCGCCCAACCTTGTCGAACGGTTTGATCTTTACATGAACGAACTAAGAACGGATAGTTGATGTTTCGAAAGCTGCGAGATAACCCGTTGTTCAAGCACGAGCTTGATCCCGGGGCCTTCATTGCAGTCCGGGATAGAACGAGAGCTCGATGTTTGCCGGGGTTCCATAGGTCGATTTCACTGTCGATTGCGTTATTTCGGTCGCGAATGCCGCTGCAAGTGGATAGACAACATCTGTATCCGCCGTGTCGATGATGAGACGTATCCGATTCGGGTCAAAGCCAACAGCAAATCACACAAGGGTCAGCAGGTCGCTCAATCAGACTGCATCGCGTTCAGTGTTGATATGCTCAACGTACGTCTCCACGACGTTCTGGATAATCACGTTTCCTGCGTCGGAGGTGGCCCTGGTTGGATCCCCGAGGACACCGTTTTCGGTAATGGATTTGAATCCCTCACTTAGCAAACGGGCTGTCGAAATCTCGCCTTCGGGCCCGGGTTCGATGTTCTCAACCCTGACGAGACCCTCGTCGATGGCCAGCACCATCGCCGTCTCGGCTGCCCCGGCGTGGATCACGTCCTGATCGTACTCGATGCCTGCTTCGCTAAGCCCCTCGTTCAGCAACTGCATGTGTTCGTCAAGATCGGCAAGTGCAATCACCGTAGATTCGAGTTCGCGGGCAATGTCGGGAGCCACAGTCTTGACCGGCCCAAAGTTACCACCGTGGGTCGGAACGAGGACGATGTACTCGAAGCCATGTGCGTCGAGGGATCGGCAGTACGACCGGATCACGTCCATCAGTGTTTCGGGTGGGAGAGTGATCGTGCCAGGAAACTCCATGTGATGGCCCGAGCATCCGGGGCGAATCGTAGGGGCGGCGAGGGCATCGCCTAGCTCTCTCGCAATTCGGCGTGAAAGCTCGTCCCCGTCCAGCGTATCCATATTCAACGGCAGATGTGGGCCGTGTTGTTCGATCGAACCGACAGCCACGATTGCTGTCCGTGTTCCGTTTTCAAGGGCAGATTCGACCTCTGGCCATACCATCTCCTCAAGGCATACTGGTTTGCGAGAAGACATGCATCTGCATCTATCTTGTCGAAACAAAGACCTTTGGGAGGGTATGGTGTCGACCCACACGAAATTTGGTAGCATAGTCTCTCTACTAGCCGAAGCTAGGAAGCAAGTTCGACAGTTCTCACAGCCACTTTCAGCACGAGTTTACCGAATTGCCCGAACCACATCCGTACCCAGAGCGTAGTGCGACAACAGTTGAATCATACTCGGTGTGTCACGCCCGTTCCGCCCGCGTGCAGGACGTCCGGGTGTGATACAATGCGGTAATTCAGATCATCCTCAAGAAGTGTGTAAAGTTCCGAAGGGAGTTAATCCATGCTTGCTGGGGAGAGGGTGTCTATTAGGAGTGTCACGTCGCCGCCGTTGAGAAGATATGCACATTGCGGGATATGGACGGATTCATCCTCATCGTACCAGTTCGGAACTGGGTTCATTTCCTCGATCATTCCAGATCGATCTGGTCCCGGTTCATACAGCCAGTGAACACCGGGTTCGAGTTCCCTATACATGATGTTAGAGGCCACTGTCATCGGGGAACTTCTGTAAGAACCGTGCGGTTGTTTCAATCCCATTTCGGAAGCAGTCTAAGTCAAGATGCTCGTTCGGCGAATGGTTTCCCTGATCGGGGTTCGCATACGGAACGACCAATACAGGTACGTTCAGCTTCGTCCGGAAGTGTGCTGCGGGAAGACTGCCACCCAGTAGCGGCATCTCGACGGGGTCCATGCCCCACACCGCCTTGAGAGCTGCTGCAAGTGGCCTCGCTGCCGGCGTATCAATCGGTGTTTTCATCGGTGGGAACGAGCCCATCTTTGTCACCTCGATATCGGGGTTCTCACGCTTGACATGGTTAGTGATCCGCTCAAAGACCTGATCAGGGTCCTGATCTGGTACGAGCCGCGAGTCAAGCTTGACGGTCGCCTGATGTGGGATGATTGTCTTCTTCCCCTCACCTTCATAGCCGCTTGAGAGTCCGTTGACCGTCAACGTTGGTTCTAGGAGCAGCCGTTCGTAGTAAGGGTCGTCAGTGGCGAACTCCTTGATTCCAAGGTCGGATTTTAGAGCCATCTCATCAATTGGGATGTCCTCGACTAACTCCCGATCCGTGGCTGAGATGTTTACATTTTCAGAGAAGCCCTCAACCGTCACCTTGTCACCATCAAACATTGAGGAGACAACAGCAATCAACTCGTTAGCTGCGTTCGGAATCGGTCCTCCGAAGTTGCCCGAATGCAGGTCCGCATCTGCAGTCTTGAGATCAAGCTGGTAGGAAAGGATCCCCCGGTTGCCGTAGATAATAGTCGGCTTCCGCGATGCATGCATCGGCCCATCCGCGACATAGACCAAGTCAGTGTCAGCAAGTTCCGTCGGGGCGTCGCCCAGGTATTCGATTAGACCGGTGCTTCCGCTCTCCTCACCACCTTCGACGAGAAGCTTGACGTTGACGTCCGTATCGTCGGCAATGCGGCTCAACGCATCGAATGCGAAGACGTGCGTGAGGAACTGTCCCTTGTTGTCTCCAGCACCACGAGCGTATATCGACTCATTGCGGATCGTCGGCTCGAACGCCGGCGACTCCCAGTCGTCTGATACTCCCGGCGGTTGGACGTCGTAATGTCCGTAGAACGTGACCGTTGGTGCTGACTCATCAACAATACGTTCGGCATAGATAAGCGGATACCTGCTCGTCTCGATCTGCTCGACTCGATCAAACTGGTATTCGTCAAGAATCGACAGCAACAACTCCGCGCAGCGCTCCATTCCCTCACCCGTCGCGCTGATACTCGGCTGAGCTAGCAGTTCGAACAGGGTAGAGCGATACGCCGAGAGTTGATCATCTATTGTGGTTTCGATTTTATGCATGAGAATCACCTCGTTCAGTTCGGATACGTTCAGAGAACGCGCTCACAAGTCGGGTCGTCACCTCTTCGCCGAGCTCACGTGTTGCATAAGTTGGATCACCCATATGACCCAGTTCTGTTACCGCGTCGAGGCCATTTGTCATCAATTTCGACGTTGAGACGTCTCCAATAAATCCTGGCGTGAACTCCTCTTCGAGCACGAGATCTGGGCGTAGGTACCATACAGAAGCAGTCACTGCTGCCCCACCGTGGCCTCGAGCTTCAGAAGGGATTTCCATTTGAGCCAGGCTTTCCATCAATGGGTCGATTAGCAACTCCTTGTCGAGCAGCGTGATAATCTGTGCATCGACCTCGTCCGCGATAGACGGTAGGATCGCATTCATCGCAGGAAAATTCCCACCGTGGAGCGAGAACAGGACAATGTGTTCAAACCCGTGGGAATCGAGACTTCGACAGTAGTCCTCCAAAACGCGCATCAACGTTTCCGGTCGATAACTGATCGTCCCGCTGAAGCCCATATGGTGATCTGAGCACCCCGGTCGAATCACAGGCGCGACAAGCGTATCACCAAGCTCCTTCGCTAGTTCTACTCCCATGGCTTCGGCCCAGGCGGCGTCTTTTAGGATACCAAGGTGTGGCCCGTGCTGTTCGACGGATCCGGCCGGAACGAGAATCGTCTTCACTCCACGGTCGATTGCTGATTCGATCTCCATCCAGGTCAACTCCTCTAGCAGCTCCGATCTAAGTTCCATTATACTGATTCCGTTGTTTCTGCCGTCTCAGCAGCGTATTCATCGTAGAGAATACATCGTGCGTGTCGGTTCTTGTCGACGGTGAACATAGGTGGCTCTCCGTCCTGACAGCTCGGCATTGCTTCCGGACATCGGTCGTAAAACCGACATCGATTCATTGTCTCCGTGAGGTCTGGTACCTCCCCCTCTAGCTCGACAGGCTCACGTTCAATATCGGGGTTGATAATCGGCATAGAGCCGACTAATGCCTGCGTGTACGGATGTTTTGGATCAGATATTATTTTCTCAGTTGGTCCGATCTCAACGATCTTCCCGGCGTACATGACGCCAATCCGATCACACATATGCTTCAGAAGGGAGAGATCGTGGCTAATGTACACTGCCGTAAGTCCAAACTCCTCTTGAAGATTCTCGAAGAGATCGAGGATACTCGCTCGAATGCTCACGTCAAGCATGCTCGCCGGTTCGTCTGCAAGAAGAAATGAGGGGTCCAGCGCCAGCGCGCGAGCAATGCCGACTCGTTGACGTTCTCCACCACTCAGTTCTGAGGGATACTCCTGAGCATACGCCTGTGCTGGCCGAAGACCCGCTTTTTCAAGAGTGTCGTAGACCTTGTTCGCTCGCTCCTCTGGTGTTCCGATATCGTGGACATCAAGGGGCTCTTTTACCCACCGATAGACGGTCCACTTTGGATTCAACGACTGATACGGGTCCTGATGAATGACCTGTGCCTCCCGACGAAAATCAAATAATTCATTGTCAGTGAATTCGCTCACATCCTCCCCGTCGAAATAAATGCGCCCTGCTGTGGGATCATGGAGACGAATTGCTGTTTTACCGAGCGTCGTCTTTCCACATCCCGACTCGCCGGCTAGGCCGAATGTCTCACCTTCCTTCACCGACAGAGTGACGCCGTCCACGGCGTGAACGTGCTCACGGCTTCCCCGGTTGAAAAGCCGGGAAACGATACCCTCGTTAACCGGAAAGTGCTTAACCAGGTTCTCGACGGCAAGTTTGGCGTCCTCAGGAGGGACTACTTGTCCATCACTCATTGTTACCTCCAACCGAGGCAGTTTCTTTAGATTGATTGCGCAGTTTCTGCCACGTCTCACGTTTGCTGGCCTCCTTGCGGAGCATTTCAGCCTCATCAGCACGGTGGCACTCAACGACGTGCCCGTCTCCGAACTCTTCTGGTTCGGGCGTCTCCTCCCAGCAGCGCTCCTCAGCGAACGGACACCGCGGGGCAAAGCGGCATCCTTCATCGGGATCTGTGAGATTTGGTGGTGTTCCTGGGATGGATATCAATTCTTGAGAATCGGCGGTAATGTCAGGAAACGCATTTCTGAGCCCAAGTGTATACGGATGTCGAGGGTTTCTAATAATTGTATCAGCGTCGGCAGACTCTACGACACGACCACCGTACATCACCGCGATCCTGTCGCAGGTTTCCGAGACCACGGACATGTCGTGGGTGATCAGGATCATCGCGGTGTCGAACTCGTCTTGAAGTTCCGAGATAGTCTGCAGAATCCGGTCTTGGATTACTACGTCAAGGGCGGTCGTTGGTTCGTCTGCAAGGACAACTGCAGGGTTAACCGCCAGCGCGAGCGCGATCATCGCCCGCTGGGCCATTCCGCCGGAGAATTGGTGGGGATAATCGTCGATCCGATCCCGGTCGAGTCCGAGTTCTTCGAACAGGTCCTCGGCTCGCTTGCGAGCCTCGGCCTTGGAAGTGTCGGATTCGTGTGCCTGGATCACCTCGATGATCTGGTTACAGACGGTGTGAACGGGGTCAAACCCGTTCATTGCGTTTTGCGGGATCATAGAGATTTCCTTCCAGCGGAGTTCTCGTCGGACTTCCTTCATCGACATCTCTGTAATATCCCTGTCCTCGTACTCGATCGTCCCCTCAACGATCTCGCCGTTATCGGGGAGAAGCCGAATAATCGACTTAGCGACGGTTGTCTTGCCGCTACCGCTCTCTCCGACAAGCCCCAGCGTTTCGTTGGGGGACACTGACAGAGACACACCGTCGGCTGCCGCGACATTCCCTTCCTCCGTTTGATAGTGCGTTTTCAGCCCATCAATTCGTACCAGCGTCATTGGGTTGGTCCCTCTTGCTGGACTCGTGTTGGATTCTTCAAGACGCGTTGGCGCGTCCACGACTGTACTCGAATTCGGTCGGACGATTTCGTCCGGTCGGTTCGGAGTATACTCATTTTATTCGGAATGACGGAGTTCTGGATTAGTCAACTGTTCAAGTGCACGGCCGATGAAGAACACAGACATCACCATCAGCATGATGCAGATTCCCGGTGGAACCACCCACCACCACGCGAACCGGACGGCGCCAGCAGTGTAGGCATCGAAGAGCATCTGGCCCCATGACGTCATGCTTGGATCACCGAAGCCGAGAAATGAGATGCTCGCCTCTGCGATGACCGCCCACGCAACCGAGAACGAGCCATACAGAAATGCGAGCGGAAGTACATTCGGGAGAATATGGCGATACATAATCCGAAGGTCGCTCGCACCGATAGCCCGCGCTGACTCAACGTACGGACGCTGTTTGTGGCTGAGAACCTGCGATCGTATTACCCGGGCCGTCGAGCGCCAAAGAATCAGACTAATAACAATAACGATACTCCAGAGACTCGGTCCCAAGAGAAACACAAGTACGAGGACGAATGGGAGGAAGGGCAATCCGTACGCGATATCTGCTAGACGCATCAGTCCATCGTCGACCCAGCCGCCGAAGTACCCGCTGATGAGTCCGATATTCACGCCGATGAATACGGAAACGAATGCGGCAAGAAAGCCGATAAGCAGCGATACTCGAGCACCAACGAGAACTTGCGACGCGACATCACGACCAAGGTTTGTCGTTCCCAGCGGATGTGTGAGAGATGGTTCCATGAGCCGAAGAGCGGAACCGTCAGCAGCACGGTTGATCGCATTTGGATCGTGAGGGGCAAGATATCGACCAAATAGACCCATTAGTACGAAGACGAAGAGAAGGGTCACCCCAATTTGTCCCATCCGGTTGGCGCGTAGCAATCCGGTGATTTCAGATAACTGTTTGCTGAGTCGATCAGTCACTGTGAACCTATGCGAGGTCCCGGGCTGGGAGTTGAGAACTTCGGTCTGATTACCGTCAGTTCCCATTGCTACACCTCTTAATCGTCGTTTCGGGGTTTGTTCGCCCTGTCGTGTGTGCTATTTTCAATATCATATGTGATCTATCTGGTGTTCTCTCAATCATACTGTACCCGCGGATCAAGGTAGCCGTAAGCGAGATCGGCGAAGAAGTTCATAATGATAACCACCGATCCCATGAGAAAGAACGTCCCCATAGCGACGGGGTAGTCATTGTAACTGATTGACTCAACCATTTCACGGCCCATTCCAGGCCAATTGAATACTGTCTCGATTATCAGAGAACCACCGATCGCCGTTCCGGAGACGATAGCGATGATCGTGACGAGGGGCAACACAGAGTTCCTCGCAGCGTGTCGGAACAGGATCCGGCGCTCGGAGAGACCTTCCGCCTTCTTTATTTCGATGAAATCAGCCTTCAGAACATCAAGCATCGTGTTTCGCATCAGCAGCATTGGGGTTGCCATGTAGTAGATGGCGCCGGCGAGCATCGGTAAGATCATGTGATAAACAAAGTCCCAAGCGAGGTACCTCGCCATGAAGCTATCAGGTTGCGTTCCGACGGCACGCATTCCCCCCGAGGGGAACAGGCCAAGTCCGAATGAGAAGATCGAGAGGATGATAATACCTGTCCAAAACTCTGGCGAGGAGCGGGCCATCAGTGCGACGATAATTCCGCCACGCTCGAACGACGATCCACGGTACCATCCTAGCAAAGCGCCAAACGTGATGCCAAGTACGTACGCTAGCAATAGCGCCGATCCCATCAGAATGACCGTGTTCCAGAACTTTACGACGAGAATATCCCATACCGGTTCGTTGTACCGAAACGAGGTCCCGAATTCGCCTGTAAGCAACTGGCCGATGTAGTCGATGTACTGCTGGTGGAGCGGTTGATCTAATCCGAGGCGTCTAATCGTTGCCGCACGTGCCTCTGCGGACATCCCTTGGGTGACATACATTGAAGTCGGATCGCCCGGTGCGGCCCTAAACAGGACGAAGAGCATCGTGACGAATACCCAGAAAGTGAAAACTAGCTGGGCGATACGCCGAACAACGAATTCTTGAAGCCCCATTATCGATCGTACCCCCGTAAATTCAGATGATAACACTGCCAGTGCCGTCCGACTGGTAGTGGCGCATCTCTCGTTCGCCAAAGGGAAGGTGAATACGTTCTCCTCAAGTTACTCCTCCGGGTAATAGAGCCGACCGTTTTCAAGCGTGTAGCCGGCTTCTTCGAGCGTAATTTGTGCCCTTCCGAGATCATTCCCGAACTCTCTGACGTCGGGATTATGCCAGAAGTCATTGACAGCGGCCATGAATGTGTGGGTCACCGTCCCCATACCGTCCATCACGATGTCAACAATGTCCTGTTTCGGAATC
The DNA here is from genome assembly GCF_000196895.1 of Halalkalicoccus jeotgali B3. Classification (NCBI taxonomy): domain Archaea; kingdom Methanobacteriati; phylum Methanobacteriota; class Halobacteria; order Halobacteriales; family Halalkalicoccaceae; genus Halalkalicoccus; species Halalkalicoccus jeotgali. The sequence goes on along the minus strand of NC_014299.1, from coordinate 103,442 downwards.
GCGTCTGCAAGTGCGTGTCTGACCGCGACATCGTCGAACGGGGGACGTTCAAGCTGGTAGTTGATATGGTACCAATTGTGGCTATCAATCGAGCTAATGGTGACATGATCAATTTCGGAATCGAGACGGTTGACAGTGTCAGGACCCGGCACCCACCCAATCATGTCAAGCGACTCATCTTCGAGGAGCCGCACTAGACTCTGCATGTCGGCCCCGGGGATCTTGATAAGCTCTGGAATGTTCGGCGTATGAAAGTGGTTCTGATTCGCTTGGAGAACCATCTGTTCATCTCGATTCCAGCTGACAAATTCGAACGGGCCACTCCCGACGGGTTCGGGATTCTCCCATCCAACCGGCTCCGAGACGCCATCCAGGTCCTCGGGGATATTCTCCCAGATGTGCTGAGGGATGATGAAGACCTGACCTAGTCCAACCGGAATGAACGGCGCAAACGAGTCCGACAGCGTGAATTCGACTGTCCGTTCGTCGATAATTTCGGTAGATTCTAAAGGACCCATGAACGAGCTGAGGAGAGACGAATATTCATTTAAGTAATCAAAGGAAAACTTCACGTCCTCAACCGTCAGATCCTCCCCGTCGTGCCACTGGTGACCATCACGAATCGTCGCTCTGATTGTGGTATCGTCAACCACTGTAACATCCTCAGCGAGCCAATTGGTCGCCATCCCCTCCTGATCGATCCGAACGAGTTTGTCGTAGATAAGCCGCATCGTCTGCGTGTCGTGACTCGCCGTCCCATCAACCGGATTGAGGTTATTGACGTCTGAGGGGTAGCCAAGACTGATCTGCTCAACTCCATTTGCCGGCATGGAATCAACCGCCGTCCAAAAGGACATCAGTCCCTCGCCCATCATATTGACAATATCGTCAAAGCGAGCCTCAAGGTATGGCATCGCCTGTGTCTGATTTGCGATAGGCGTCCGAGGCTGGTCTTCGGCGAAGAGTTCTTGGCATTGCATGACCGCCTCCTGCCGCTCGTTTTCATCGTAGGCTTTCCGTTGGGCCTCTGCATATTCGTCGTACTCAGAACTTTCGTAGTTCACCATATTGTTGCCTCCCTGATCAGTCTGAGAGGAATGATGGAGTGAGTAGCAGAATACGTCTGGATCCAGCCGCGCGGCACGACCGGCCCAGTTTAGCGTAAACGTGTCGAAATTCTGCTCGTCAAACGTTCGTGAGACGATCGTATTCCACGCTAGTGGGGTGACTTCGACCTCAAATCCTAGTTCACGCCAGTTTTCGGCGATAAGGTTGCCGAACTCGTACCGAATCGGATCGTAATCCTCGGTCGTTACGATGAGTTCGATGGGTTCGACAGCACCCTCCTCGCTGCTTCCACCTAAACAACCAGCCAAGGCAAGTGATACTCCACCCATAGCCCCTGCAGTGCTTTGTAGTACGCTTCGACGACTTTTGGTAACGTGTCGCATATTTAGGTGTAATGCTACTACTACTTATAATTTTACTATACATACACGATTTGCCTGTGATACAGTGAATTGAGCACCTCTTTAAGGGATATTCTATAACCGAAATCCTCAAATGCAGATCTCAAGTACTCTCTCACAGGTTCGATACAATGTTATATCATAAACTCAGTAGAAGAATGGCGGAATCAGTTAGGCCAACACCATTTAGCTGCCAGTGGGACTAATTGAGATCCTATGGCGAAACAGACATTCGAGTCGTTTGACGATATTGACGGGATAATTCTTCGTGCACTCGCGGAGAATCCACGAGTCCCCTATTCCGAGATCACGGACACCTTAGCGGAAATGGGATACGAAATGAGTCCAGAGGGGGTCAGATACCGGGTTGATAAGATCATCGAACTGACCACTGTATTCTTCCTAGTGGACCCCCAGACGGTCTCGTGGGAAATCCTCCGTGTTGCAGTGTCTACAAAAGATACCAAAGATTCCAAGCATGAAGCGTTCGGGCTTCTTTGTGAACAGCCATTCTGGCACGTCTCGCGTGGGATCGGAACATACGACTTGTATGCCGTCGGCAGCCTCCCTTCGCTCCAGAAGGTTGACGAACTTGTCACACGAGTCCGTGAGGCGGACTGCGTCAGTAAAGTGGATTATATCGTGGTAACGAGTCGAAATCAAGATATGACTCAGTATCTAAATATGGACTACCTCCCGACGTTTAGTGAGGAATAATAGACAACATAGGAGTAGAGGATTGTCTCAATCGGGCTACCGGACTGAACGAGCAATGCCTTTTTAGAGTAGAGCGAAAGCTATCTGCCGGCGCGTCGGCGGAATTACACTCCAATAGAGCGGTCAGGTGAGGCAGCCGAGAAGAGCCCCTCAATTCAACGAACGCCTACTGCTCGCGCCAATCGTCCTCATCATTCCAACGGTGGCACGGATCCCAATCGAGGTCAAATGGTAGATTTTGTACAACACCTCACGTCTAAGAAGCGTTTTGTTGCACAAGGTTCTGTCTGACTAATGCTATCCATTCTCAAATAATTTTATAACTATTGACTACACAGTCGTGAGCGGATACACAACCATGCTCGGACCACTCGCGTTCTTCAATCGACGCTAGGTCCGGTCACGATCGGGCACTCCCCGATGGCCGGATTCACGCGTTGATTCCATCAATGCATGCACTATCCGGCCGCGTTTTCGACGTCCCATCGCGCCATTCTCTCCCCCTACCACATAGTGGGAAACGTCTGGCGCGTGTTCTAACGGCCATAATGCAGTCAGCACTATAGAGACGGTGCTGACTTGCCGTTCGTGGTTGATCACGTCTTCTGGGCGGTCGGTACCTGACCACAGCAAGCACTCGGGGCCCGGAGAGACATCTCTCCGTCGTACTCGGGCAATACCCCGACATCCAATGCAACGACCTCAAACACGAGCCGAACTGGAACACGAACAACGACGTCAGCGCGAACGCATTACGCGACAACCCTCAGTGCTCACCGGACTGGTGACCATCGTTAGTATCGCCGTCGGCGTATACGCCATCTTCAGTACGCTGGCCGTCGTAGTGGCGATTGCTGCGTGTATCACTGGCGTCTACTGCGTCTCCTAGAACGCTCGAACTACAAGAATTCGTCCTGCTGCACACGGAGTGTCCATTTGCGAAGACATGAATCCTCAAACACGCGTATGAGGTCCTGCCGGGGGTCATAGTCGATGATACCTACGTCGTCAAGCACTGGGAGATGCCACTGGTAGAGATCCGCTGCAACGTCCTGATACCGCTCGCGAGTGAGCGCGTCCTCCGTGAGCGCTGCCTCAAGCGTCGCAACGTCCTCAATCAGTGGCTCGAATTCGACGGACGAACCATCGGCAGTGAGCAGTGAGTAGAGTGCAAACCGCCTGCGTTGGTTGGCTAAGAGTTCCAAGACCGTATCCAGTGACAGCGGCGAGAGTACCGCAGAATCCGAGGGTGGCGAAGACGAAGTCATGTGCCGTTGGGGAGTCTACAATAACTGAGAGGTATAACGCTATTGTATCGATCCGACGAGTGGACGGCCTCCTTCAGCGGCGACGACCAAAAGTACGGGCAGTCTCGGCGGTGCCATACTTCCTCAGACAGAGCTTCCCCTAAGCGATGGTATTTGAATTGCTATGCGCCACACTTCTATTTCTAATTGAGTACCCGACTATGTACACGATTAAAAGAGAAATACTGATTAGATCGGTGTACCTTATTTGCAGTAATTGAGTAAAATCGAAGCACACCAACACCAAGCAGATCAATATGCAACAACCGACAACCATTGAGGAATTTCAGGCTGCGCTGACAGACGATCGCTATCGGATCCTCGAAGTGCTTGCTGAACACGACGAACTCCGTTCAAGTGAGATTCGTGATCGGGCCGAGATCCCGGAGGGAAGCAAACACTATCAGCTCTCGATGCTTGACTCGTGGGACCTCATTACGCCAGTTGGCACCCAGTACGTTGGCGAACATGAGACCGGGATTCCAGCGATTATCTACACGCTGACTGACGAGGGGCACGCACTTCTTGAGGACGACTGAGCGGGCAGACGTCGACACGGGTAACTGACGCCTCCGAGGGACTGATCGCCCAACTCGGAAAACTTCACACATTAGTCGACGGGTGATGTTGCTTCTTCGCGAGATGATCGGACTGTTCTTCGAGCAATATACTCGCAACGCAGGGAGTAATCAGATGCTGAGTGAAAGCGAAGAGAAAGAGGAGTATCACTTCGCGAAGGGTACCGTCGGTGCTTCGGCGCGGGGGAGGCGTGATCTGCCGCCAGGTGAGAGAGGTGGTTCCACAGGTGAATCACGCTGCTCGAGGAATCGACTCTTGTTTTTCCCTTGTACCATATCGTTCAACTGAGTTTTACAGCGTCTAACCGACGAAGTGTGAAACGCAGGCTCCCGGCCCTGAGGCCGTAGCCGGGAGCGGGAGAGGGTGCCTCTCCCATAGAAAAGTAGTCACGGATAGATGTTAGTTAGTAGGATAGTAACGAGTGTTTTGAGATCTCTTCCTGTCTTTCAAATAGATAAATACTTCGTAAGGTTATGTCGCTGCGACCAGATTCAAACGATATATATTCCCGTGAGTGCTACTAGTACATGCACAGGCGTGGATACTCTCTGCTCTAGATCCTCACCCCAGGTGCTACAATTCAGTCCCTGGGTGGGTTCTGGAGAAAGGGTATCCACGCCTGAGCAACCGCAGTGGAGTGCAGGAGTCAACTATGGCCTCAGTCCTCCACTCTCATTTGGGCGTGGACCCTATCAACCAGTAGCATCTTGCTAACTATTAAATCTACCATGATATGACGAATCTATTATCTTTATCAGTCTTTCCTTCCTCCAGCCTTGTGCAACAATCCATTCATAGCAAGTTGATTGTTGCACAAGGTACTTCCCTTCACTTCTCTAGTTCTTCGACCGCTCACCAATGGCGCTATTCGTTATACATATAATTCTATCTTTTTACCACCAGAAAAATTATATATACGTAGATTGATAGGTTGGGTATGAAGCGTCGACAGATGCTCATCGGAACCGGCGGCCTGCTCACAACTACCCTCGTTGGCTATTCCAGCATTAGTTCAGCACACGACAGCGAGGACGACCACACGAAATCAGAAAAGAACGGGCACACAAAGCACGAAGACGAGGAAGAAAAGGAAGAGGACGATGAGTACGATGGAATCCCTGGATTCGATCGCGAGGAGTTCGAGCTCAACAGCGACGTCCTCTCCGTGAAAGACCTCAGGTTCCACGAAGGGACACTCAAACTCAGTCTCATCGTTGAGACGACTGATGAGGACATTCTCGCTGAGGAATTACGAGCCCTGGTCCCTGCGTTCAACCGAGCGATTCGTGAGGCGAACGTTGATGAGTTCTTCGAAGCGGTTGAGGAGTTCAAATTCGCTCTCTATGATGAGTGCGACGTCCGGCGGGCCGCACTCTACCTGGATGTGGAGTGGCTGCGTGAGTGTCTGTTCGGCGATCTCACAACTGAGGAATTCGTAAATCGGATTCTTATGATCCTTGGAGCTGTCGAAGACGACGATGGGCCAGGAAATCCTGCTAGCTAAGCAGAAATAGGCCAGCTTTTCGGTCCAAGCAAGTAACGATCCCAGAAGAGATCCAGACGACACTTCTCATAGACTGAACCCCATATAGCGTCATACACAATGCAGGGACGGTGGCTATGGACAGTATCGTCATCGCCGCTTGTACGGACCACGACTTCCACCAATCGAACGCTTGGCACCGAACTCGGTGATCTGCGCGATGAGTTCGACTAACTGCCCCATCCAGTCACGAACGCTAACCTACTGTTTGGCGGCACACCGTTTTAGCGTATTTCACTGAATCATCTAAGAAATATTACTTTTTTAACCCACTGTGCTAAACGCTCCAGTCGAAATGAGCGCACGGACGTCTGACGCACTCTTAGCCGATCCCGCTCCGAAAGTTTCCACCATGAAACAAATCGCCGTCCGGCTTAACGAGGAAGTGATCTGATTTGCTGAGAATTTGCAATCAAACGCTTTCGACGGGAGAAACGGCAAATTTTTGTCAATTCGAAGAGCACACCGAGTCAGTCAGAGCGATCAAAGAGAGCAGATAGTCGCGAAACGAAACGCCGATGTCGTAGTGCTCACTCCTGTAAAGAGGTGGCTCGTCGGAATAGGTAGACTAGAACCAGGCGTGATATTTCTCCGAGAGGACCTAGTGAAAGGCCCTCGTTCCTGGGTTGGTTGGGCTAAGGGAACAGTGGGTGACGAACACCTACCCAACCGCAGCGTAGTGGGGTGAGACTACGCCGCGTGAGATAATTACACGCCCAGATACTTGGCTTTTCGGCCAGCAAGTAAATTAATAGTCTATAGTAATTAGTTACAAAGTGACAATAATGAACTCATATTCACGCTAGGCTCGCGAATTTCCATCGACCACACTGGTCGCCGATTCAGAAAACGTGCTCGTGTTGGTGCGATCAACCTCGCGATACAGGTCCGCTTGGTTGAGAAGTCGCCAATACGGCTATTTCAATGAGGGAATGCCGGCGAGAGAAGCTGCGGAGGGACGCTCGTGAGCTATCGGCTGTGGCTTCTGAAGTGAGTATCCTGAATTAGTGTTCCACCGCGATAGACTGTGCTGTGTACCTTTGATACCTACTCTTTGGTTCAGGTTATTCCACTGCAGCTACAGCATCCAACAACCTTATACTGATATATGACAGATCTCAATGTGGGTTTACGAAACCCATGTGAGGGCAATACCAGGATCGGCCTGGGGCGAGTAGACCTCACTCGCCACTTCATAGAATGGACGTGCGCTCAATACTCTGTCATCAGAAAGCGTGTTCCTCTGCTCTTTGCCTTGTGCAACACCATTCGATTATGAAAGGCGATCGTTGCACAAGGCCTTCGATCAGGTATAGTACTCAGATCCTCAAGACGCCTATTCGACGGGCGAGCGCGTACACAACTGGCGACACGACTATCAGAGAGAGGCCCGCACCACTGCCCACCATGGACGTCGAGCATTGCAGTGACGGCGAGGTACACCACCCATGCGGAGTGCTGCCGTCGGGAGCGAGGCTAGGATTGTATCGGCTGGTCCGGCACTAGTCCCCCTGCAGGAAGGTATGACAATCTATTGGGTGTCAAACGCCTTGTAGCGGCTTCGTACCGTCTCGTTTCGCTTCGTTGCTATTCAACAGTACTCGATGAAGATGAATGACTGTCGCGATCAATAATCAGTGTATAAGTAATACAGGTGATATCCAAAGAACTACTGCGGTCGCGGAGCTCATAGGGATCGGACATATATCCCCCCTCCCCCTTGTTTATGGTTGACCTCTCCAGTTTGGAGAGGTTTTCAGGAGTCTAATCGATAGTCAGCGGTGGAGTTGCTATTCGAGGACGGCATCGAACAGGTCTCTACTCGTCTGGAGGCCGGTGTGAGGTAGATCCTCTCATTTTCTCCACAAATGCCAACGTATTTCTCACTGTTGTACATATCCTCAGGTACGGCGCCAGAGCCGAGAGGTAGAAAGTGGGGGATTGCACTCACCCTACTGGCGTCGTGAAGGTGCCTCTGACATTACCTTCGTTCCGTAATCGAGTAGGGCGATTTGCTGTAGCAGAGTCTATAATATAGTCTTTTTGTTGGGTTGGACAGAAAGTCGGCACTGACTGAGAATTTCTTGAGTAGGTGTTTGGTCGTATGTCATCCCCGAAGTCGAATTACGTAGAAACTCTACGTGGGGTATCATCTACATAATCAATACAATTGACAATCTACGAGATGATGCGGTCACCGCGACTCATGGTCAGTCGCGTACGATCCACCCACCCACAGTACCTCTCTCCCAAAGAGAGGTTTTCTACGAGAACTCAGAGAGATCTGTACAGGTAGAATGCTACAAAGAATGGAAACACGAGTAAGCGGCAGGTCTGAGACTCAACTATCGCCTCAAATCGGATATTTTCACAGGATAACTATCGCATAACTAAAACCAATGACAGCATAGAACTCAATGGCGGGTAACCGCCACGGCGGAAGCCCATTCCGTCGATCATGTTGAACCTCTCCAATTCGGGGAGGTTTTCGAGACGCGATTAATAGAGATCACATACATGACTTCATTGCTGGAATGGAATCGCTATACAACGTCGGGATGGATAATCAAAGCCAACCCAGAATTGTCGGTTAATAATCAGGAATGTGATCCTTAGAGCAGGTGGTTAGTAGAGCAGTGTGATGATACATATGTCTGGCAGTCACGCAATGTAGTCATCGGGCCCGGTCTTGGTAGGAGACTGGGTACCAATCCCTCTTGGACACCTGTATATCCACTCAGCGGGAGATCCGATTGTGGTGATGCTAACGACGGTGGTCTAGAGGGCCACCGTCGGTAGACGATGGTGGGCTGCAAACCGTGTGTAGTTTCTTTGTACTTCGCGCGGTTCGACACCGCGGATCGGAACGAGTCGCACCCCCTCAGGCATACCCATCCTCAGGAGTGTGCGATTGTTACTTAATGCCACAGTGACTTATATGTGGGGATAGAGGAGATAGTCCCTACCCTACCCACGTTCAGAAGAGGAAATATTCGATCGAGGGCTGCCGCGTGCTCTTCGAAATGATCTCCATGCGGCGGCCGGTTGAGAATGTACTGCTCTTCTGGATTCATTGGTGGGTTGATGAATGACGTCGACCCTCACGTTCCACGCAGAGGCATCACCATTACCCGACTTACCGATATCAGTTATGAGCGCGTTTTGTCGGTGATTACGGTATCTAAAACGCAATCGATTTCCAAGCAGTTATAGAGAACGACAGTCAGTCTCAAGAAGATGTCAGAGGCACAGTCGACACCCGACGGAGAAGAGCGTACCGCACACGACTTGACTGCATTCCAGCAGAACATTCTGACCGTCCTCAGTGAGGAACCCCAGTATGGCCTCGCGATCAAACGCAACCTCGAAGCGTACTACGACGAGGAAGTCAATCACGGACGGCTCTATCCCAACCTCAATGACCTCGTCGAGCGAGGGTTCGTTGGGAAAAGCGAACGAATGAGTATGAACTGACTGAGGAAGGCTACGAGGTCCTCCTCGGTGAACTCGAGTGGCGAGCATCGAAGCTCCTCACCACCGACAATCGGGCACGCGATCTCAGAGCGCTCGCTGAGTAGTTTACTGCCGAGCCGCGTAGTAAGATAAGCACCAGGACTCGAACGAGGCTTGCAGTCGCTGGTACTACCGGCGTGCATTGATCTGTATCGAATTGTGTTCGTTCAGATACTTTTTCAGTATACACCATGCGATAAATTGACAATGTCACTGGATAATTCTGGGATATGTACGACCTCACTGGCTTCCAGCGGGATCTACTCTACGTCATTAGTGGACTAGACGATCCACATGGACTTGCAATCAAAGCTGAACTCGAAACGTACTATGAGAAAGAGATCCATCACGGGCGGCTCTACCCTAACCTCGATACGCTTGTCGATAAAGGGCTCATCGAGAAATCAGAGCTTGATCGCCGGACGAACCTCTATGCACTCACGGCCCGTGGGCAGCGAGAAATTGATGCTCGTCGAGAGTGGGAACAGCAGTACCTCCAGGACACACTGAGCGCGGCCTAAAGAAAGACTATCGATCAGATGAGTCCGTAGTAATCGTCGATGCCACCTCATCGAAAAAAAATACGAGCTGATCCATCCGCGCCGAATCATACGCTGTGAGATCGTATCGGTTGCGATTGCTCCGATGGGTATAGACCCGTAGAATCTCGAGATTCGCGGCAGTACTCAGGAGTTGGCCGAAGAGCTGTGGTTCGAACGGCGGATCGTCCCACATCGAATACAGCTGCTTTGCCGAGGCGTAATTTCGCGTTGACTGCTCGAGAGCCTGCCGGAGGTCTTCTACATGGCGTTCAAGCAGACTATAGCGTTGAGGCGCAGTATCGTGAAGCGCCTGAAGCTGCTCACCAAGCGAAGAATCTGCAGATTGCTCCGACGACATCGTATTGAGTGAGATAACGGAGACACGCAGCAAAGAACACATTCTAGCAGACAGATTTGCCGAAAGAGATTATATAGAGTGACGTGCATGCAACTACTCGTAATACGTATCAATGGTTTCAATTCCAGATCGTCTTCACGCGCTTATCACGTCTCGCCCGACCGAGACAGCGGGACACATGCAGATCGAGATTCCAAAAGAGCTAGTCGAGCAAGGGACGGTTGCTCCAGGAGAAGTCTATCAAATCGCCGTGCTTCCTACAAAGACTAAGGACGCAGCAGACGACACATCTTCCTCTCCGGCAGAGGGTCCGGAGCCACCAGTCAACGAGGGTGAGATCCGAACAGTGACGATCGATACGCTCGGCGATCAGGGAGATGGAATTACTCGTATCGAACGGGGATACGTAGTAATCGTCCCGGATGCCGAACCCGATGAGGAGGTGACCGTTGAAATCGATACCGTCCAGTCGAACGTCGCCTTTGCGAGCGTCGTCGAACGAAGCAAATAGAGCCAGATCGTCGAATAGCTGCTACGTAGAATGTATGGTTCGGATGCACAAGATCAACCAAGAGAGTGTTCAGCAACGTTCCCAGTCGATACCAATTGCACCCGCAAGTTCCTCGATCAAGGGATCGGTAAGCGCGACTGGATCAGAATCATCAGTCATAGAATAATTCGGTGAGACATCAAAGACCTCAACAGTGACAAGCTGTGTGTCCGCTAAGTTCCCGTCATCGGCTTCGAGATCGAAGATAGTGCGACTGTAGATGACGATCGTCCGCTCACCCGAGACCTCGAGATGTTCGATTCCTGTGTGCTCGAACGCTGTAAGAAGGTCAGTAGATTCGCCAAACTGATACGAGATTGCTGACCACTCGTCGGTCTCCATCACAGAGGGTAATCGGACGTTATGAGTATAGAGATTGTGTTCAATAGAGAGATCTACGCGTTTCACCGTACAGGTGGTGAGAGTTCATCGCACGAAGATAATCGGTTGTAGAGGAGAGAGACACCACCGATTCAAACGTTTCCAGATGAGATAGAGGGTAGAATCCCCCTCAAGCACACCACTGATTCAAATGTATCACCTAGTAAGAGCCCCTTAGACAGGGATAGAAGTGGTTCAATTACTAGACCCCTGCTAGACCCACCACTATTTCATTCGTTTCTATACTCTCTCTAGTACGGTTCTGGTTTTCACGCTTATGTATTAAATCTTTCTTCAAACTAGAACCATTCCTAAGTCTCCCCCCACTCTTTAGCCATAACGTTTGAATCGGTGGTGTCTCTCCAGTGAACGTAGGAAACGAATGAATCGTTTGTATCGATTGCAGCCGAGGTATTATATACCCGTTCTTCCATTAGGTGAGCATGGTCCTCTTCGAGCGGTCTGAGGAAATCTTCCAGGACGAAAACGTCCTGCATGATGACTATCAGCCACAGTCGCTCGAAGAACGGGAGGAGGAAGTCGAGCGGTTTACGGCGTACTTACAACCGGTTATCAACGGCTCTCAGCCCCGGCACGTATTTCTCTACGGAAAAACAGGGGTTGGTAAAACTGCAGTTACAAAGTATCTTCTCCAACATCTTGAACAGGACGCTACTCAATATGATGACTTGCAAGTTCAGTCCGTATATCTAAACTGTGAGGATCTTACGAGTAGCTATCGCATTGCTGTTTCTCTTGTTAACGATCTTCGTGCACCGAATAATCAGATCAGTCGAACTGGATATCCCCTGAATGCTGTCTACGATATGCTCTGGGAGAAACTCGACGAGATCGGCGGCACTATTCTGGTTGTACTTGATGAGGTCGATTACATTGGTGATGACGATAGCATCCTCTACCAGCTTCCCCGTGCCCGGAGTAACGGAAAGATCGAGAACGCTCGTATCGGAATCATCGGCATCAGTAACGATTTCAAATTTCGCGAGAAGCTCGACCCGCGTGTTGAAGACACACTTTGTGAACGCGAGCTCCACTTTCCTCCATATGATGCGGAAGACCTCCGCAATATCCTGCAAAAGCGCGCTGAGCTGGCATTCGACGATAACGTACTCAATGGTGATGTTATTCCTCTCTGTGCTGCATTCGCTGCGCAAGATAAAGGAAGTGCCCGTCAAGGGCTAGATCTGCTTCTTGAAGCAGGTGATCTAGCACGTCGGCGTAGTGACCAACAGGTCACAGAACCTCATGTTCGTGAAGCAAAGCAGCTGCTTGAAAAGCAGCGAATAGAAGAAAGTATGAAAGAACTCACTTCTCATGGTCACCTCACTCTCCTTGCAGTAGTTTCCTCTACTGTGAGCGATCCATCTTCTGTTCCATTACAGAAACAGTCAATCTACGAGCAGTATTGTGATCTCTCCCACGCTACTGATCAAGATCCTCTCGGTGGGCGTGCTTTCCATAATCACTTAGCTGAACTCTCGATGCTTGGAATTCTCGATCGGAGAAAACGCAATGAAGGACGTGGTGGCGGTATCTACTACGAATACGAGATTGACGTATCGATGAAAGCCGCGATTTCCACATTGGAGCATCTTCATTTGAGTACTGAACTCGGTTTAGAGTCATTACGCGAAAATGCAAAAAAACAGGAATTAATGTGAATTAGTCCACCCTGTTCAGACTAAGATCTGTTTGCCGGAAAATACTCGTGCAAATTAGTCTTTTGAATCAATATAGACTTCCATCACTCTACCCTCATATACATTGAGAGCTCGCGATACCATCATCGATCTAGTAACCTACCTTACAAAGCGTTCCAAGGTGAACCAAATTTTTTCATAAAGTGGAAACCAAAAATGACTGTCTCACGATATCTTGATGAGGGTAACGGCTGGCGTCGCTATCCTCGGTTGCCGATACCTCAACATTGGTTAAGTATCTCACGATAATTCAGATATGAAGTACGTCAGATTTCGTGACCCAGCGGGAGCCGTACGCCGTGGGACGTGGATTAACAATGAAGAGATTCGCTTCGGCGGAGAGAGTTACAAGGAAACCGATGTGGATGTATTAGCACCGTGTGAACCGTCGAAAATCGTCTGCGTCGGACTAAATTACTTAGAACACGCTAAAGAACTTGGAAAAGAACCACCAGACCGTCCTCGTCTGTTCTTCAAACCGCCGAACACGGTCGCGGACCATAACACGAGGGTGATGCTACCCGCTGGCAAGAAACGACTAGAATACGAGGCGGAACTTGCCGTCGTCATTGGAAAACAGTGTCGACACGTAGAGGAGAACAAGGTAATGGAGGTCGTCGAAGGGTACACATGTATGAACGATATCTCCAACCGCGACGATCAACAAATCGAACAGAACTACGTCCGAGCGAAGGGGTTCGACGGCGCTGCACCCCTTGGTCCGGTAGTGACAACGCCCGACAACGTGCCGGACGACGCTTTTGTCCGTACTCGAGTGAACGGAGAACAAAAGCAGGATGGGAAACTGACGGATCTTATCTTCTCTGTACCAGAACTCGTAGCTGAAATCACGACCTATATGACGCTTGAAGCGGGCGATATCGTCTCGACGGGAACACCGAAGGGTGTGGGACCGCTGGCTGACGGCGACGAAGTCGAAGTCGAAATCGAGGGTATCGGAACGCTACAGCATTCGGTCCAAATCCCATAAGCGTTCGTAAGCGTTCGTATCAGTTCTCATTGGGCGTCCAGCCGACGAATTCGCCCTCAAGCGGGATTTCGAGAGCGTCAAGGAACCGTGCCGTCGCCAGATAGTGCGTGGCGAGCTGTGTCGCCCCAACAATGGTCGCCTTATCGACGTGTTCTGCTAGTGCGGCGTAGGTCTCGTTGTCGACATCGCCCTTGGCGACAGCTTGGACGTACCGCAAGAGTGCGGCCCGTCGGTCGTCGAAGTAATCAAAGTTCTCTATGGTAATCGCCTCAATGTCGGCATCGGAGACCCCGAGGTTCCGTGCGATGGGAACGTGTTGGTTCCACTCGTAGGCGGCGTCGAGGGTGCGGGCGATCGAGAGGATACAGCGCTCGAGATCGTCCCCATTAAGGCCGCTGTTCTGCCAGAGGGTCGTTCCGTAGCGCATGTACGATTGAAGTATGTCGGGGTTGTTCGCCATCGCGCAGAGGAGGTTTATTTCCCCCATTGCGTCCTCACTGAGAAGGTGCTGATAGTCGCTAGGGAGTTCCGACTGTTCGAGCAGTGGCACGCGAACCATACCGGTGAAAGTCACCCATAGATAAAGAAGCCCTCGGCAACGGCAGTCTACGTAAACTCTTATTCTTGCCCTGATGAGTGACGGCATATGTTCACTATCGATGAGCAGGCGCCGCATTCATACCACTTGATGCAGGCAGAGAGGTGTACGCCGACATCGAACTATTCTCCCTTTGAGGGGACGCAATACGGATGTTATCGTGTTAACGTTCTACCCGTAATGTTCACAGGCGGGTATCTCGAAGAAGTAGATTCCTGCCGAAACACCTACGAGGATTTCACGTTACTGGAGATGAGGTGTACAGCCAGAGTATCGACCTCCTGTTCGCACAAAATGTCTAAGTCCGACAACAAGACCTCAGCACTTCGACCGCTCGGATCGAAACCCCGAGCCGCTTGGGTAGTACGGCAGAATTCCAAAGAGCGGCTAGGATGTAACTCACAGGGCGGAGCGTGTTCGGCGTCGACGAGTCTGGTCGAATTATCTATCTGTGAGTCGGTAACGGCGCCAATCCTGAATTCGGCATACTAGCCAACGATATTCTAACTGCAATTAAGAAGGAACGCAATCTGCCCCAGTAGAATTAAGCCCGATCACGGTCCACTGCCGGGGTAATGACGAAACAAGAAGCGTTACCACTCTCTGACATCTCGGTTATCGAGTTAGGGAACATTGTCTCCGCACCGTTTGCTAGCCTCCTCCTCGCAGATCTGGGTGCCGACGTCGTGAAGATCGAGCGTCCCGGTGTTGGTGACCTGATGCGCAGCGCAGGCGAAAGCGGTGAAGCCGTGGTCAACGCCCTCAACCGTAACAAACGCTCACTCGCACTCGACTTGCAGAGCGATCGTGGCCGTAAGGCGTATCACGACCTCGCAAGCGAGGCCGATGTGGTGATCGAGAACCTTGGTCCGGGTGTCGCAGACCGGCTCAAAATCGGCTACGATGACCTCAAAGCGCGAAACACCGATCTCGTATATCTCTCTATCAAAGGGTTCCATTCCGGCCCTTACGGCGACCGCCCTGGGATGGACATGGTCGCCGAATCAATGTCGGGACTTGCCGCGATGACGGGTAATCCAGGTGGTGGCCCAGTCCGTGTCGGCACCTCGATCGCCGATATCGGATCGGCAATGTACGGTGTTATTGGTGTTCTCACGGCCCTCCGAGAACGAGACCGAACCGGCAAAGGACAGCTGGTCGACGCTACACTGTTCGAGTCGGCGGCTCAGTGGATGGGGTACTGGATGACGTTTGCCGACATGACTGGCCAGGACCACCCGCCGCTGGGCACCTCACATCCTGCGTTCTCCCTTTACGACATTTTTGAGACGACTGACTCCGACCGGTGGGTCTTCGTCGGCGTCACCTCCGACAGACACTGGCCGGCGTTCTGTGAGGCGGTGGACAGGCCTGACTTGCTCGCAGACAGACGTTTCGAGACTCCAGAATCTCGATTTGAACACGAATCAGAACTGGTCTCTATCGCCCGCGAAGAACTCACAGGATGGAATCGCGAGGAACTAGTCGATGCACTGCTCGCAGAGGGTGTCCCCGCGGCGCCCGTGAACAAACCCTCAGAACTTCTCAATGATGAACATCTCGAAGAATCAGGAATGATCATCACCTTCGGTGGCTACCATAATGGGATGGAAAAGCGTCTTCGGACAGTGAAGACACCGCTGTCGGGTGACCGAATCGCCACGGAACAACGACTTGACACGCCACGACTCGGTGAACACAGTCGAGAAGTGGTGGCGGCCTCCGGCTACGACGAGGCAGAGATCGACGATCTCCTCGAAGAGGGAGTCATCGAACTACCTGCTGAACGCTAATCTCGTACGTAGCTTCAAGTAGGAGTCTTACTCGATACGAATATGGACGTTGTCGTCATTGGTGGCGGTGGCACCGTTGGATCCACTGTCGCCTACACACTATCTGTACAGATCCCCGCGACGAACGTGACGCTCGTTGATACCGACATCGATGCGGCGGAGGGACACGCAATTGATATTCGACACTCAATGTGTCACGCCACCTACGGACTCGGTAGACCCGATTTCGCCTCGGAGCCTCTGGGATCTGTCCACGTCGCCGAACCCTCGCCATCAGTCGTCTCAGAAAGCGATTGTCTTGTCGTAACAGCGAGTGCGCCACGGCCAAAAGACGGAGATGCGCGTGGTGGCCGACTCACGTTTCTCGAACGAAATCTCGAAATAGTCGACAACATTGCCGCATGGCTCAACGAGGCTGATCCAACGCCTGTCATCGTCGTCTCCAACCCCGTTGACCGAATCACGCACCGTCTCTGGCGCCAAACCGGATGGCCGCGACAACGGTTCCTCGGCTACTCGCTGTCGGAAACGGCCCGCATCGCTGACGAAATCGCCCGACAAACCGACGCCTCTCCGCGAGAGGTGTACTGTCCGATTCTGGGCGAACACGGTGAACACATTGTCCCCATTTTCTCCCGGGCGACAGTCAGCGGCGAGCCCGTCAATTTCTCGGAAAGCGAACGGGATGACATTGTGGAGTACGTCCGCGACGTGCCCTACGATGTGTTAAAACTCCGTGGCGCTCAAGACTCCTCGCGCTGGGTCACGGCCCGCGGCGTCGCCAGTGTGGTCCAGCGACTCGATGACGACTGCGCCGACGCATTAGTGTGTCTGTCGACACCATTGGAGGGCGAATACGGCTTTAAGGATGTTTCGCTGAGTGTGCCAGTCCGACTCGACAAAGACGGCGTCGCAAATATCGTCGAGTGGTCGCTCGTCGAGGAGGAGCGCACGGCCCTCGAGGACGCCTATCGAGTTGTCCGGACCAGCACATAGCACCTCAGACCGTCACGACCAGCTTCCCTATAAAACTGTCCTCTAGGATCGCTCGGTGCATTTCGGCAGCTTCATCAAGACTATAATTTTGATGGATTTGCGGGTTGATCACACCCCGAGCAACAAGTTCGAGCACTGACGACAGGGGTTCCGAGATATTCGTTGTGTCGGAACGGGAGGCGAGATTCGACATATTCATCATATGAAGAGAAAGATTCTTGCTCCGCCCTTCACGTGCACCCTCGAAATCGCCGTCTTCACCAGCATACTGGACGATTCGACCGCCGAAGGCCGAGATGCCGATGTCAAAGCCGAGATACTCGTCGATACGATGATCGACGATCACGTCTACTGGTTGGTCGACTGACTCTTGGAGTTCGGGGTCATCATATCTGAGAACGGTGTCAGCGCCGAATTCAGTGGCGGCGCGTTCGGCTTCTTCGGTGCCGACCGTCGTTATCGTGTCCGTACTGAGCGCTGCCGACAACTGAACTGCAAGGTGGCCGACGCCGCCGGTACCGCCGTGAACAAAGCAAGTCTCGGCAGGTTCCAGCCCGGCATGGTCAACTAGCGCTCGCCACGCCGTCACGCCAGCGAGTGCAGCCGCGGCCCCCCGCTTGAATGACACCGAATCAGGTAGCATCGCGACGATGTCGGTCGGTACTGTGACGTACTCTTGGAAGGAGCCCTGCTGGAAGCGGTCTGTGTGGAGGCCGGTACCACACACTCGATCGCCGGATTCGAACGCAGTCACATGGTCGCCGACCGATTCGACGACACCGGCGAAGTCTGAACCGGTTGTCTTCGGGAGATGTTTCGGTCCCCACTGCCGCCGCTTTGCATCGGTCGGGTTGATGCTGGCTGCCCGGACGGCGACTAGCAGTTCGTCGCCCTTTGGCGTTGGACGATCAACGGCTTCGAGTTCCAGCACTGATGGGGCGCCGGCTTCGTGGTATCGGACTGCTCGCATGCTTCGAGCAGTGGTCGCCGGTAACATAGGTATTGCTCCAGGCGGGCCATTCAGGAAGCCTACCGGTGCGGAAAGCGCAGGCTGAGAACGCAGACGGTTGCAGCAACGATGGACAGCACGGCAAATCCCTCGTCAAAGAACCCGCGATCAGCGAAGGCACCGAATAGTATCGGACTCGCTGCGCCCAACCCCATGTAGACCGTTCGGATCGCACCCAGTCCTGTCCCTCGCATGTCGCGTGGCAGCGCCGATGTGATGTAAGATAGCGTCACCGTCGCCTGCCCGAGTAAACTGCTTAACGTGATGGTGATGACAACGACGGCCCAGAAGGACTCCACGAACGATACGAAGAACATGCCGAGGGCAGTCAGTCCCATGAGGAGTGGGAGGATTCGGTTGAGTCCTATTCGGTCGTAGGCATTACCTGAAAGCGGTTGAACGAGGATACCGACGGCGAAAAACAGCGCGAACAGCCCCGCCGCGACCGACGAGGAGAAACCCTTGACCTCTATGAGATACGTCGGGTAGAAGCCGGTAAAGGCCTGCCAGATGCTGTATCCGAGAATTTGCAGCAGCCCGACGAGGAGAATCGACGGCCGTGATATTTCCGCGAGGACGTAGCGGGCCGACTCCAGCGAGACGCTGTCGACGGCACTGTCGTCGTCGGCCGTTTGCTCTGGGACGAACAGCCAGAGGCTGACACCAACGAGGACGAACAGGGGGATGGCGATACCGAAGCTGAGTTGCCATGCGACGACGGCAACAACGCCCGCGATAGCCGGCATGACGACATTACCGGCTTCCCCGGCAGCCATCGTCACACCGATGGCGGACCCGTCCTTGTTAGGGTATATCTCCGAAAGGGCGGTAAATCGAGAGACGCCGTAGAGAGCGGTTCCGAGTCCGAATAGTGTCGTCGAGACGAATAGCACCCACGTCGAGGTAGCCGCCGCAACGAAAGCGATGGCAATCGACGAGATGATTGTACTGATGGTAAGAATTCGGCGCTCGCCGAATTTGTCAGCGAGAATACCGCCCGGAAGTTGTCCAACGGCGTAGGCCATCCACAACAGGCTCAATAGGAACCCAGCAGCGGTGAGGCTGAGATCATAGGTCCCCCGGAGGAATGGCAACAGCACTGGGTAGGTGAGTCGGACACCCATCGAGAGAAACCACCCGCCGGAGATCGCGAGGAGCGTCCGACTCCGACTGTCGTCCCAGACGGCACGTACTCTCTGTCCGACTGTTGCTGTATTGACCACACCTGATGACTCCGTCTTATCCGTTTCTTAACCCACTTGGTTATAACTCCTGAAGGGGATGTTTTTGCCGATATGTTGCAAGTGGCCCCTGATAAGATGAGTCCCAACCGAGAATTTATCGGTTTCTGTATCGGTTGCTACCGCATGGATGCCGAGCAACGTATTGAGATGCTCATCGACGAGTTCGGTCTCACGGCTGACGAGGAGACGAAAGCCGCGGCGCTGCGCTACGCTAACGAGTTGGCGACCTACGCTGACCGGTGGAACTGCCCCCCCAACAAGCAAGCGAGCGTCTCGCGTGGCCACTGGGCTGATGACGAGTACAACGCTCTCCTCGACGTGTATGACGAACCGCGCCAGCGACGCACAGAAGGTCCACTTTCAGGGCTATCGTTCGTCCTGAAGGATAACATCGCCGTCAAGGGGCTGCGAATGACTTGCGGATCGAAGATACTCGAGACCGTTCCAACCATCGACGCGACGGCTCTCAATCGACTACTTGACGCCGGCGGCAGCGTCGTCGGAAAGGCCAACATGGACGCCTTCGCATTCGGTCCCGGCGGCCTCTGGAGTGAGCGCGGCCGAGTGCGGAATCCAATAGACGCCGATCGAATTCCGGGTGGCACCTCCAGCGGCTGTGGCGTCGCCGTTGCCGCCGGGCTGGCCGACGTCGGCCTCGGATCCGACACCGGTGGTAGCGTCCGGTCACCGGCGGCCTGCTGTGGCGTCGTCGGTATCAAACCCACACACGGTCTCGTATCCCGGTACGGCTTCGTCGAGAATGTACCATCAGCAGACACCATCGGACCGCTGGCACGTGACGTGGAAACCGCCGCCCGTGTTCTCGAAGCGATTCGCGGTCCTGACGTTCACGACCCGAAGACGAGCGCCATCAACGTGGTTCCACTCAACCGCAACATCGAATCGTTCGACTCACTCCAGATCGGCGTCCTCGAACTCGAGCCGCACGACATCTCAGCACCGGTTACCGAGGCGATAGCCGAACTCGCGGCCGATCTCGACGCCGAATCAGGCGTGTCGGTGGGGTCGGTCAACCTCGATATGGAGGACATTGAGGAGGCCTACTCGATCATCTCGGGTGCGGAGTTCGCGTGGCTCCTCCGGCAGTCCTTCGCCCAACGTGGTGGGGTTCCCACCCCACCGGAGATGATTTCCCTCGTCGACGGCGAGGCGCTCAACGACCACATCATCGGGCGTCTCCTTCCCGGCGCGTACCTAGATGCGCTCACCGACGGCCGGGCTTACGCCCTCGCACAGGAGCAGGTCGTCGCCTTCAAGCACACACTTAAGACGTACTTCGAACGCTTCGACGTCCTGCTCACGCCGACGCTACGGACACTTCCTCCAAAACCTGAGCAGCTGCGCGACTCCGAGGGGGGCTTCAACTACACGATCGCCAAACAGTTCAGTCTCGCGGAGACTCCGGCGGTGTCGGTGCCCTTCACAGAACGTGATGGCCTTCCGGTGAGCGCCCAACTGCTCGCACCGCAGTTCGAGGACCGGACGGCCATTACGGCCGCGCGACTCGTCGAGCGACTCTCTGCATAGACGATCACTTGTCATCGGGCGTCGCTGCGCCTATGTCATCCGGCAGCCCATAGCTGAACGGCATCCCATCGGGAGCGTCCTCGTCGACCAAGCGTTCAGGGTCAAGTTTCCGATTGTCCCAAGTGACGGTATGGACCGGCTCAACGTCGAACCAGATCCAGCCGTCGCGTTTCGAGTAGACCTTCTTGACCACGTCGGGGATCTCGCCATCATAGAAACGTTCGACCCATGCGTTCTCAAGTTCTGGGCGCTTCTGGTCGTCGGTAACGACTGTGGCATAGCCGTGGACGAACATGCCCCTAAGTGAAGTGTAGCTCTCGCCTGCATCAGCTGTGAGGCCTACTCGGTTATCATAGAAGATGTTCCTACTTTTCCGCTGGCTTGGATGCGTGAGAACGTAGAAGTGTCCGTTGTCTAGTCGGGCGAAGCCCACTGGCGCGACGTGGGGCCATCCGTTTTCCGAAACGGTCGCTATATACAGAGTACGCTGGCTTTCAAGGAATACCTCCAATTCCGCATCGTCCATGTCCATTCCTCGCATACCTATCATGTGATGGGGGCACACAAAGAGTTATGCTGAGCAGTGATGAGTCACGAATACTCGTCGACAAACTCATCGGCATTCTCTCGAGCAATTTCCCCGAAGACGGCCGCGTTCGTGGGACCAGTCCCGCCGAGGTAGTTATTGTAGAAGAGGCCGCCGGTGACGTTACCCGCGGCAGACAGAGGCATCTCGACCGCACGACGGGGGTTACTTATAAGCGCCGTACGCAACAAACGGCTATATGGCATTGAGTATCACGGACGTGTATAGTATGTTCGACACCAGCGTCGTCTCCGACGCCTTGGACAAGTACGACATTGACGGCGTTATCACTGGACTTCCGCCCGCGGAGTCTGGACAAACTGCGGTCGGCCGTGCTCACACAATGCGCTTCGAATGGGCTGATAACCCGGGCAAGCAGACGAACTTCCCATACACGATGCTAAATGAACTGCTTAACGACCGCGTCCTCGTCATTGATGGCGTCAGTCCAGACATCTCCTGTTGGGGAGGGAACGCCTCGCGTCTGGCCGAAAACGCCGGCGTTAGTGGCGTAGTCATCAACGGAGGCTACCGTGACATCCCAGAAATTTGCGAAGGGGCGTTTCCGGTATTCGCACGCCAGCCAACCCCAAAGTCGGGCCAATACCGTCTCACGGTTGAGTCGATCGGCGAACCGCTCGAAATCGACGGAGTCGTAGTGAACCCTGAGGACCTCATCATTGCCGACGCAACGGGCGTCGTCGTCGTCCCTGCAGAGAATGCGGTAGACGTGGCCGAAACAGCCGAAATAACGCTTCGTGAAGAATTACTCGTCGAACGCAAGATTGAGAATGGCGCGACGGTCACAGACCTCCAGAGCAACGACCACGAGTTCTGATAGAGAGTTAAAATACGCCTTTCTCTTCCAATTCCTCGAACTCCGCTTCGGAATATCCAAGGCGTTCACACATCACTTTCCGGGTATCCCGTCCCTTCGAGGGAGACGGTTCGATGTCAGGAAGGTCCGAACCGGAGAAGCGAATCGGAAGGCCGGGGACCGAAATTTTGCCGTAGTCAGGGTGGTCGATTTCGTTTATCATCCCTCGCTCCTTGAGGTGTGGGTCATCAGCAACTTCTTCGAGTTTCTTGACCGGGCCGCAAGGAACGCCTGCGTCGAGCAGTGTTTCCTCAATGTCGTCGCGTTCGCGTTCGATAGTCCAGCCCTCAACTAGTTCGTCGACCTCATTGAGATGATTCGAGCGCTTGACGTTGCTCTCGAAGCGTGGGTCGTCCTTCAAATCCTCCCGGCCGATGACTTCCAGCAGGGAGTGCCAGTGGCGATTGGTGACACCGAAGATTGCAATGTAGCCGTCGGCTGTCTCGTAGACGTTGTAGGGGCTCTGGGCGAGGCCGCTGTGTCGATTACCGGTCCGTGGGGGCACGTTGTCGTCGTTGAAATGGGCGGCCATCGGAGACATGAGTGTCGGGAACACCGAGTCGTGCATGCTCACCTCCACGAATTGCCCTTCGCCGGTCAATTCCCGTTCGTACAGTGCACCAAGGACGCCAGCTAGCAGGTGGATGCCGCCCATGAAGTCGCCGACGGCGATACCAGCTTTCGTCGGCGGGCCGTTCGGAAATCCCGTCACATCCATTACGCCGCTTATCGCCTGAATTGTAAGGTCCATCGCAGGGTACTCGTTGTAGGGACCTTCCTCACCGAAGCCGCTACTGTGTGCGTAGATGAGTTCCGGATTCAGCTCTGTGAGGTCGCCATAGCCAAGGTCAAGTCGTTCCATAGTACCGACAGAAAAGTTCTCGATCAGTACGTCGGCGTCTTCAATGAGTTCCTTGAATATCTCCTTACCCTCTTTCGTCTTGAGATTGAGCGTCATGCCCTCTTTATTGGAATTGAGCATTACGAACTCCGGTGCCTCGCCGTCCTTGACGCGGTCCCGTAGCGGTTCGCCGTGTGGTGGTTCGATTTTTGTAACGTTCGCACCCATATAGGAGAGCAACAGAGAGCAGTAGGGACCGTTGTATATCTGCCCAAGGTCGACTACGTCGATGCTGTCCAGCACCTGATCGCTCATACTCATAGAGGAGGTAGTGATTCTATTAAGCTTTTTCCGCGGATCGAAGTCAATTCAGCACAATAGGTATGAGCTACCCGGTGTACCGTGGAAGTATGGTTACGGCTTCGTCCCCGGACGGACTTCCTGTTGTTAACCCAACACGAGAGCGGGTCGAGCGGTTTCTGGACACCGCCGGCGTCACAAGCAAGGATCAACTCGGTCCCTTCCCACTAAGCGAACGGTCGGCGACTATGGAGACGTTGGCGGCGAACGCGGTGATGGCAGGCTGTAAATCATCGTATTTTGGAGTGGTATTGTCAGCACTGGAGGCAACATTAGAAGCCGAATTTAATCTCTATGGCACGCTGGCAACAACGGAACCGCATTGGCCAATGGTCATCGTCAACGGCCCTGTGGTTGAGGAACTTGACATCAATAGCGGTACCAACGCTTTCGGACAGGGCTCGAAACCGAACGCGACCATCGGTCGGGCACTCACCTTCGTTTACATGAATGTCGCGGGGGCGACACCGGGACTAACAGATAAGGCGACTCACGGCGGCCCCCACAAGTTCGGGCTCTGTATTGCCGAAAATGAATTCGAAAGCCCGTGGGAACCGCTGCACGTCGAACGCGGCTTCGACGCCAACGAAAATACGGTCACAGTGCTGACGACCGAAGCGCCCCACAACATCAGCGACCACATCGCTAACACGGCCGCCGGCGTCCTCACCACCGCGGTACAGAGCATGTCAGTCCTCGGTGCGAATACGACGTATCTCTCCGAGCGGGCAGAGCCCTGTCTCGTGTTATCGCCGGAGCATGCGGCGACTATTGCTCGCGACGGCTGGTCGAAAGACGACGTGAAGCGGTTTATCTATGACTACGCTCGAATTTCCCATAAGGAGCTCCGCGACCAAGGGATGTACGATACTCAAGATGGGAGCCGACCGCATCATGTCCCGGTCTCCGGCCTCCCCGACAACGCCGACGTCCCCATCTGTCGCTCCCCCGAGGACCCGGTCGTCCTCGTTGCAGGCGGTACAGGCCGACACTCGTTGTTTCTATCGTCGTTCGGTGACAGTAGATCAGTGACACGTCTCATTCAGTAAGCGGACTCAGTCATACTCGGCATCCGTGCTAGGCAAATCTTATTATTCGTGCACGAAGATAGGTAACGGATGACAAGCCAAGACGAAGAGATACTCAACCCATTCGCCGACGAAATCGAGGCGAAAGGAACCGTACTGGCCGACCGATTATCGACTGTTGATTCCGTACGAATCGGGCTATTCTCGAACACAAAGAAGAACGCCGACTACTTCCTTCGAGAGGTCGGTGCACAACTCGAAGCCGACTACGATGTCGACGTTTCTGAGGTCGTCTACAAGGACGTCGCGACTAGTGCGGCCGACGAGGACATCTACGAAGAACTCCTAGGGTATGATGCCGTCCTCATTGCTTATGGTGACTGTGGCTCCTGTTCGTCGTGGACAATGCACGACTCCTTCCAACTCGAGGAGGCGGGCGTCCCAACCGTCGTCTTCTGCACCGAGGAGTTTACGACGCTGTGTCAGTACGAGGCAGAAAATCAGGGCGTTCCCGGGCTTCCAATCGTCGAAATAGAACACCCTATTGCCGACCTCTCGCCTGAGGCGGTCGCGAGTGATCGTGTCACCGACGACATCCTTACTTCGGTCACCGAAGCACTGACAACCGACCCCGAAGTACTCGTTGACCTGTATCAGGGAAAGTATACCGGCGCGGCATCGAGCGAACTAGTCTGAATGTCCGAGATAGACTCACCCGACGGCCTCCCGATCGTACAACCCACTCGGGAGCGAGTCAAGCAGTTCCTCGAAACCGTCGACCGCGACCCATTAGAGACCGTTGGGGAGATCCCCCCTGCCTATCGAAGCATGACTGTTCAGAAATCGGCTGCAAACGCGGTGATGGCCGGCTGTGAGCCGGCGTACTTTCCAGTCGTGTTGACGGCACTCGAAGCGACGCTGGAACCCGAATTCAACCTCTACGGCGCGCTCGCGACGACCCACCCCTGTTGGCCAGCTATCGTCGTCAACGGGCCGATAGTCGAGGAACTCGATATCAACGGCGGTGCCAACGCCTATGGACAGGGTTCAAAATCGAATGCGACCATCGGCCGGGCGCTCACCTTCGCCTACATGAATATTGGGGGTGCTATCCCCGATCAAGGCGATAAGGCGACCCATGGGGGACCACACAAGTTCGGGCTATGTGTCGCCGAGAACGAAGCCGAAAGTCCGTGGGAACCGCTGCACGTCGAACGCGGTTTCGATGCCGACGAAAGTGCAGTCACAGTCGTCGCTTCGGAATCCCCACACAACATCAATGACCACGTTGCCGACACGGCTGCCGGCGTTCTCACCACCGCAGCCCAGACAATGGCGAAAGTAGGGACAAACCTCGCATATCTCAACGCACACGGCGAACCACACCTCGTATTGTCGCCAGAGCATGCGGCGACTATCGCTCGCGACGGCTGGTCGAAAGACGACGTGAAACGGTTCATCTACGACCACGCCCGAATCCCACAAGAGGAGTTGCGCGACCAAGGGATGTTCGACGAGGCGGGTGGTGGCTGGCCTACTCACTTTCGAGGCCTCCGCGAGTACCAAGACGTGGGGCTCGCAGCAAAACCGGAAAACGTCCTCGTGACAGTCACCGGTGGTGCGGGCCGACACTCGCTGTTTCACCCGAGTTTCGGCGACACCGAGTCCGTGACGAAGCGAATCCCTGGCCATTGACCGCGGTGGTCGCTGGGCGTATACTTTTATATCATTGGGCTATCTCGGTTGAGATATGTTCACAGTAGTCTTAGCGACAGACGGTCACAAAGAACGCGTGATGGCCCAAGTGGAGGCCGTTGCGGACTATCCCTGTGCGAGCGAGGAAATCGAGGTCCTGATTGTTAATGTCGCAAAGGAGATTCAGAGTGACGAGGGCGGGAAAATCAATATAGAGGAGTATGCCGATATGCCCGAGAGCGCGTCAAACGCGCTCTCGTTCTTTCAATCGGAAGGAATTACTGCTCGAGCCGAACAGCGAAGTGGAGACCCTGCCGAGGAAATTATCAGAGCGGCACGAGACGCAGACGCCAACCAAATCATTCTCGGTGGTCGCAAACGGAGTCCAGTCGGAAAGGCTGTCTTCGGTAGTGTCGTGCAAAAAGTTATCTTCGACGCAGAGTGTCCGGTCCTGACAACTAATATAGAAGTAAGGAGAGTCAGTTAACGCCTTTTGAGCGATTCCAAAACCGAACCGCGACAAGTTACGGCAGTACCTTCGTGAGATGCTGTTGGAGGCCATCAAACGTGCCCTGATAAAATAACATGCCGCCGGCAATAGCTACCAGTACCATGCGGACGAGTTGGTCGGCGACTGGAAGAACTGGAACGAACAAGATGCCGAAACCAACAGCTCCGATAACGATTCTGAACGGCCAACTGAGGTCTCCGTTGAGGTAGCCGATGCTGGCGATGGACAGACAGATTAATCCCAAGAGTAGCATCGGGAACAACACGAGCGTCTGCGGGAATTCCCAATACATGACAGCGTCGTTCATAATGAAGACGTACGGAAGCAGGAACAGCGGCATACCGATGACGAGGGACTTCGCGGCGACGCGCCAGAAGTTCCCCTTCGAGATCTCCGCAGTAATGATACAGGCGATGGCGACTGGTGGTGTGATCGCCGAGAGGATGGCAAAATAGAACACAAAGAAGTGTGCCGTCTCCAGTCGCACGCCGAGATTCACCAGTGCGGGCGCGATGAGCAATACAGCGACGATGTAAGCGGCGACAGTTGGCATTCCTAGACCGAAGAGGATTGCTGCGAACATTGCAAAGAATAGCAGTAAGGCCAGCTCGCCGCCCGACAGCGAAATTAGGCTCTGTGCGAGCGCCTGCGTGAAGCCGGTCTGGTTCAACACGCCGACGAAGATAGCGATAACTGCGACTGCGAGGGTAATCGGTGCCGCGTTGCTCATACCTAGTCGACATCCCTCAATAGTGTTTTCAACAAAGTCCCTAACGGCGACTTTCTTGTCGTCACCAAAGTACAACCCCTGAAGCAGTGCAACGGGGAATATCGAGAGAGTGGAAAAGAACCCGGCGTAGACCGGGTCGTACTGGAGGATGACCAGCGTGTAGACGAGAATTGAGACCGGCAACCAGAGATACATCCCCTTTGCGAGAGAGGCGAGGAAAGAAGTCTGACTCGCTTCAGCTAGCATCGACATATCGCTGGGTTGTGTCGTCGTTCCCATTGAAATATCCTCGATAGTCTTATCCCCTTCGTTTATTTTACTCTCATCCCTGTCGCTCCCGACGTCTTCGAGGTTTGTCAGTCCGGCCCCCTCCTTTAACGTAATCAAGTGTACTGCGACGGCGATAGTGCCGTAGAATAGCAGTGCCGGAAGCAGACCGATAGTGATGATATGGAGATAACTGGTTCCGGTAATCTCGGCCATGACGAACGCTGCAGCGCCCATAATCGGTGGCATGATCTGTCCACCGCTGGATGCGACGGATTCGATGGCCGCTGAGGTCTCTTTGCTGATACCCTGATTCTTCATTAGTGGGATGGTAAATGCGCCCGTTGTCGCGGCATTGGCTGCCGCACTCCCGTTAACCGAGCCCATTGCGACGCTTGTGACGACGGCTGTCTGAGTGATACCCGATTTGACGTAGCTGCCGACCTTTGCTCCAATATTAACGAAGTAATTCATCGCGCCGTAGGCCTCAAGGAACGCGGCAAAGACAATGAAAATGACAATATAAGTCGCGGCGACCTGTACAAGCGTATCGTAGACACCAGCAAACGCGACGGTTTGTGAAGTGATAAGCCGACGGAACTCAATACCTCCATGCCGGAGAATTGATGGGAAGTACGGTCCTGCGATGGCGTAGATGAGGCCGATGACACCGACAGCTGGCAAGATATTTCCGAACGCTCGGCGCGACTGATCGATAATGAAGAGAAGCAGAAAAATACCGACGTAGAAGTCAACGTCGGTGTAGACACCTATCGAAAAGACGGCCAGGCGTTCATAGTTCATCCAGAGATAGATGGCGATTCCAGCGGAGCCGATGAGCTCAGCCGGTAAGACTAAATAATTATCAAGTACCGAAAGCCAGCCGTCTTCACGGTTTACTTGCGGGTCAAAGCAGACCGCAGTGATGGCGACCATCATGAACCCGAGATGAGCGACTAGGTGCAGTTGCATCTCAATGCCGTAAGTTAGCGCGAACCATAGATGATAGATAACACCGGCAATCCCGAGAAGAACCAGGAAGATGTACTTACCCATCAGTAGTGGTTCCTCTCGGTTCAGCCAAGATAATCGGGAGGTTTCCATGGTATGTGTTAATGAGTAACTGGAATCGGTGATATACCTGTCGGGAAATATCATTTTAGAAATGCAACCTACGACTCCAAAATAGGCGCTCAAGCACAGGGGCTCTATGGCTAAAAACCAAAAGAAGAGAGTTATGATACCATGCCACAAAGGCTTATCACAACTCCCTCGGTAGAAAATGGCGTATGCAATTGGACCTAGAGGGTAATGCAGCACTAGTCATCGCCTCAAGCAGTGGTCTCGGAAAGGCCTCGGCAGCCTCCTTAGCAAAAGCGGGCGTCGACGTGATCGTGAACGGACGGGATGAAGGACGACTTGAGAACGCGGTCGAGGAATTGCGCGAGACAGCAGAGGGCCAAGTTATCGGCTGTGTGGGCGACATGACAAACCCGGACGACATTACACGCCTCGTTGAGACGACGGTTGATGAGTTCGGTCGTCTTGACCACCTCGTGACCAGTGCAGGCGGGCCGACGCGGTACACCTTTACAGAAACCCAGGACGACGACTGGTACTACGCATACGACATGCTCGTGATGAGCGTCGTCCGAGCGGTTCGGGAATCAATACCGCACCTCAGAGAGGTAGGAGGAACTATTACCAATATCACTTCGATGGTTACGAAGGAAGCATCG
This sequence comes from Halalkalicoccus jeotgali B3, assembly GCF_000196895.1. NCBI lineage: Archaea > Methanobacteriati > Methanobacteriota > Halobacteria > Halobacteriales > Halalkalicoccaceae > Halalkalicoccus > Halalkalicoccus jeotgali. Next base: position 73,949 of record NC_014299.1, on the reverse strand, counting down.
GGGGCGAACGTCCTGTCGAGTTCGGTCCGGATGTGCGTGCAAGGATTGGCGAAAGTCCTTTCGGATGAACTCGCACCTGAGATCCGAGTGAACACCATCTTACCAGGACTGTACTACACGCCGCGACGACACGACGCGGGCGAGGCCGGTGTTGACCTCTCGGACGTGCCATTAGATAGGATGGGCGAGGCCCGAGAGCTTGGTGATGTAGTCGCGTTTCTCTGTTCGGGATACTCAAGTTACCTCACTGGCGCGGCAATTCCTATCGACGGCGGTGCGCTCCAGTCGACACTGTAAGCAGAAAGTGATGCCCGTTGCTGGCACATACCAAGTGTTTATAAATCATTGTCTCTATGTATCGATAGACATGGTAGGTAGCAACAAGTTTGACCGCCGATCAGTCATCAAAACGATGGGAGCAACCGTCGGAATGCTCGGCCTCGCCGGGTGTTCCGGGGGCGGTAATGGAGATGGGGAGGGGAGTGGCGGCAGCAGCAATTCTGGTTCGTGGACTATCGGTACCAGCGGTGAGGAGACCGCGACTCACGCGTCAGGTGTCGCATTCTCCTCAGTCATCAACGAAAACTCAGATCAGATCCAGATGAGCGCCCAGACTACGGGCGGTACCACAGCGAACAACCGACTCGTCGATCAAGGCCAGATTGACATTGCCCAGACGACGCACAACCTCTTGTGGCGTGCCAACCGTGATGAAGGTCCGTACTCTGAACCCCCAGTCGAAAAAACCCTGTGTCAGACGTTTTCATACATGACATTGGACATCTTTCTCGTCAAGCGGCAGGGCGCATCCAGTCTCGAAGGTGTTACTCGCGTTGAGGACCTTCCGGAGGGAACCAATATCTCGTTCGGCCCACGTGGAACAAGTGCATGGGACATGGCCAACGACGGTTTAGGCCTCGTCGGCATCGATAACTCCCAAGAGTACTTCAACGTCAGTACGATGGGACTCGGCGATCAGGCCACCGCGATGAACGAAGGTCGTATCGATGTGTGTACGTGCTACACTGCGAATCAGGAGACGCTTATAGGCTGGATTCAACAACTCGACGCACAAGTCGACGTTGACGTTCTTGAGTGGGGCATCTCTGCCGATCAAGCCAACAGTGCAGATGTGCCCGTCGCAGTCACCGACGTGCCAGGCGATACGTGGAATCAAGAGATTTCCCATGATCCCTATACCGCGCTACCACTGGGGTATACCACAGTCATCCCGTCGGATATCTCTCAAGAGCTTGCCTACGAGTACACGGAGATCCTAATGAACAACGTCGAGGGAGTTCGTAGCGCCAGTGCCGTTCTTGAACGATTCGGCCCTGACTTTGCCACAGAATGGCTTCAGCCCAGTGGCGTTCCCGTCCACCCCGGCGCTGAACAGTACTACAAGGACAACGATATGTGGAACGAGAACTTAACCACACTCGAACAATTCGAGGGATAATCCAATTCTGTTGGTCAGTTGTTTCCACAGAATCGAATCTCCAACACCTCCGACGTCACAGATACGATCCAATTTATTGTCTCCAAGTACTATAGCTCAAGAAAGGTAATCGAGGTCACGGTCAGTCGGTACTTGTAACTCGTTTTCGGTGCGAAAGGTTAATTCTCCCGTCGAGCAACGTTAGGTCATGACTGGTCATAGTACGACCTCTATCCAGCAGTTCGAATTGTTTATCGATAGCAAGTCGTTTCCCGCTGAATCTGGCGAGACAATTCCCATCGTCGATTCCGCAACCGAGGAGACATTCGCGACGATCGCCGCAGGTGGGGCGTCTGATATCGACCGAGCGGCCACCGTCGCTTCCGAATCAACAACGGCGTGGCTCGAGATGTCGCCGCCTGAACGAGGGCGAGTCCTCAATCGAGCGGCGATGTTGATTCGCAAAAACAAAGAGTCGCTCGCAGAGCTGCTGACGCGAGAAAACGGTAAACCAATCTCGCAGGCCCGCACCGAAATTGAGGTCGGTGCTCGCTACTTCGAGTACTATGCCGGCGCAACCGACAAGATTCAGGGCGAGACAATTCCCCTCGGTCGTGAGTATGTTGATTTCACTATTCGCGAACCACTCGGAGTGACGGGTCACATCGTTCCATGGAATTTCCCGGTGTCACTATTCGCTCGGAGTGTCGCGCCGTCGCTGGCCGCCGGCAATGCTGTCGTGGTGAAACCCGCCGAACAGACGCCGCTAACCTCGGTCGAACTGGGAAAGCTGCTGGATGAAGCTGGTATTCCCGATGGCACAATCAACGTCGTTCCCGGCTACGGTGCCGAGGCAGGCGCCGCGCTAACGAACCATTCCGACATCACCGCTATTGCTTTCACCGGGTCAGTGCCGACAGGCAAGAAAGTCGCTGCGACTGCCGCACGCCAAATGAAACACGTCCACATTGAGGCCGGCGGGAAGAATCCGAATGTCGTCTTCCCCGATGCCGACCTTGAAGCGGCCATTGAGGGGACATTGATATCAATTTTTACCCGGAACGCGGGGCAGGTATGTTCGGCCGGTGACCGACTGCTCGTCCACAAGGAGGTCCATGAGGAGTTCCTCAAGGAACTTGTTGAGCGAGTCGAAGCGCTGACCGTAGGACCGGGATTGGAGGATCCCGATATTGGAGCGCTAGTCTCCGAAGAACAGTATAAGAAGGTTCGGAAGTACATCAAAATTGGCAGGCGAGAACTGGGCGAGCCGCTTGTCAACGGCGTTCCCAAGAACACGGATAAGATGGCGGGCTACTTCGTTGGGCCGACAATTTTCGACGATGCAAACAATGACCTTCGCATCGCACGCGAGGAAATCTTTGGACCGGTGCTCACTGTGATTCCGTTCGAAACGGAGACGGAGGCACTCGAAATAGCCAACGACAGCGATTACGGGCTGTCGGCCGGGATCTTCACCAACGACCTCGAACGGGCCCACCGATTCGCCCGCGACGTGATTGCTGGGCAGGTGTACATCAATGAGTGGTTCGCCGGCGGCGTCGAGACACCGTTCGGCGGCCACCGCGAGAGCGGCTTCGGTCGCGAGAAGGGACTGGAGGCGCTTGACCAGTTCACCACCACGAAGAACGTTTGTCTAAGTATCGGCGAGTAACGACGGTTCAATTACCGGTTTCGGTACTTCGGCTCTCGGTCCTCAAGGAAGGCGTTTGCACCCTCTTTCTGGTCGTCGGTGCCGAACAGAAACGCTCCGGCCAGTCGCTCGTATTCAAGGCCGGCGTCGATATCAAGGCTACGTCGGATGGATTCTTTTGCAAGTCGCTGGGCGACAGGCGCCTTCGAGGCAAGATCTTCGGCCATGGCTCGGACTTCATTATCGAATTCCTCGGCGGCGTAGACATGGTTTGCAAGACCAATTCTCTTTGCCTCGTCGGCGCTGATAATGCGGCCAGTGAGGATAAGTTCGCTTGCAAGCCCGGCTCCGACGACTTGAACGAGTCGCTGTGTTCCACCACCGGCTGGGATGACGCCGATGCCGACTTCGGGCAGGCCGAACTTCGCGTCGTCCGTGGCGAGGCGAATGTCGCAAGCGAGGGCGATTTCGGTGCCTCCACCGAGAGCGTAGCCGTCAACCGCGGCGATGGTTGGTTTGTGGCGGTCCGCAACATAGTTGTACAGCCCTTGGGCGTACTTCTCGCTGTACTCCATGCCGTCCATGTGGTCGAAGTCGGCGAAAGAATCAATATCGCCACCGGCGATAAACGACCCATCTCCTGCTCCGCGGAGCACGATTGCCCGCACATCGTCATCCTCGCTAACCTCTTCGAAGGCGGCATAGAGGGCTTTTCGCGTCGGGATATCCATCGCATTACGCTTCTCAGGCCGATTAACGATGATCGTCGCTATGTCATTCTCTCGTTCGATGAGTACTCTGTCTGCCATCGACCGATAGTCGCCATACGGGCATATAATTCTTTGTTAGCACCCATCACGAGATGGGAATTTACCTCTCCTCACGCACGCGTTTTTACTAATAGATGAAACCCCATGGATAGACACTACCGTGGGGACAAAGCGAAGTAAGCGATCAATTCAGTGGCAGCGGATCGGGATCCTCGTAGCCCTTCAGGAGGTTTCGAGCGATGGTCTTAAGTTGGATTTCCGAGGGCCCTTCACCGATACGACGCACCCGCGACTCTCGAAGCCACCGTTCCAGCGGCAGATCGCCGTCGACGCCTGCACCACCGTGGATCTGGACCATCCGGTCGAGAACTGTCCACAGCGTCTCGGTTGTCTGGTACTTCGTAATCGAGGACGCATGTCGAATGTCCTCACCGTCGTCGAAACGCTGGGCGGCGTGATACACCGAGTACTTCGCGGCCTGATAGTCGACAGCTGATTTAGCGATTTTCCACTGGATGGCTTGTTTGTCGGCCAATTTTTCGTCGCCGACAACACGATTGTTGGCCCACTCGATGCCCATCCGAATGGATTGGTCGATAGGGCCTAGCGAGTTCGCAGCGTAGAGAACGCGCGATTCGCCAAGACACTGCTTTGCGATACCGAGGCCGCCATCAACTTCTCCAAGGACGTTCTCGTCAGGCACACGAACGTCGTTGAGCGTTACCTCGAAGGGGTATTCCGGACGGATGACCGGAATCGATCGCATCGAGATTCCGTCGCTGTCGGAGGGAACAAGGAACGTCGTGATACCGTGGTCGTTAATGTCATCACCTTTCGGCTTCGTACGGGCAAAAAGAATGATGAAATCGGAGTCACCGGCCCAGGAGATGTAGTGTTTCGTGCCGTTGATAACCCACTCATCGCCGTCCTTTTCGGCACGAGTTTCCATTCCACGGGGGTCCGACCCCGCAGCCGGTTCGGTGAGTCCGAAACAGCTCTGCCTTTCACCGTCGATACACGGCTGGAAGAATTCCTTGATTTGGTAGTCGTCAGCGTTGTCGAGATATGCCGCAGGCTCGCCGACAGTCAGTCCTGGACCCAATTCGATGACACCGAGACCGGCTTGATACAAGCCCATTCGGTGTTTCGAGAGTTCTTCGAGGACGACACATCGCTCGACGAGGTTCAGCCCGCCACCACCGTACTCCTCAGGGACACCCATCGCCCAAAAACCAGCTTTTTTTGCTTTCTTCCGGAGGCGTTGTTGATCCTCCTCAGGGATCTTGATCGGGTGCGGGCGAACGTTGTCTGTGAGTTCAGGGTTCTTAGGGTCGAGGTTGTGGTACCGTTCTATCTCGTCCGGAAGGTCGTTGAGGATTGGTCGAAACTCTTCGTCGACAAACCGCCGCACCTCCTGTCGAAGCATCTTCGTTGCATTAGAGAACTTTAGCTCCATCGTGTGTTACCAGAGCAAGATAGACGGAAATACAATGTAAGTGTTTGGGTACCATTCTCACTGAATCGAATCACTTCGAGCGGAGCTGGCTGAGCACATGGTTGAAACGACGCGGAACTACCGGTAGACGATGTCGAGTTCGATTTCGTTGCAGACGCCGAGAATGTTCTCGGGTAATTTCTTCGTAAACGACTCACCATGCATTCGGTGGGCTGGGCCGGAGACGCTGATCGCACCGACGACAGTTCCATCGGGTTTTTGAACTGGTGCGGCCACCGCTCGAAGACCTTCGATGTGTTCCTCATAGTTGAACGCATAGCCGCGTTCTCTGACTTCCGCTAACTCCTCAAAAAGGGCATCCTCGTTGGTAATCGTGTTTTCCGTTAACTCGGGCAGTCCTTTTGACTCAATAATTTCCCTGACCTCCTCGCGATCGGTGAAAGCCAGGATGGATTTTCCGGCAGCAGTTGCATGAAGCATGTGTCGCCGCCGTCCAAGCCTGCTACCCGTACTAACGGCGTGTTCGCCCTCAGCAATTCGTGCGTACACACAGTCGCCATGTTCACTAATGACGAACTGAACCCGCTCACCGGTGTTGTTGGCGAGTGAGTCGAGTCGGGGCTCGATCATCATGTATACATCGCTGCGGTACTTGACGTGCTCACCGAGGTCAAGAAACCGAAATCCAAGTTGGTAGCTATCACCATTTTTCACAATGTAGCCGGCGTTTTTGAGGGTCTCGAGGTGACTATGGACGGTACTCTTCGGCCACTCGAGTTCGTTCGAGAGCTCTGTTACCCGAGCACCGTCGTGCTTCTTCAGCAACTCGAGGATACGAAGTGTCTTTCGAACCGCCCCGATCTCGTTTCCGCGCGCCCGTTGGCTTCCCATACACCTCATCAGGAACCGATAGTAATAAAGTTCACCATTAATGAACACTCGGTCTAATCGATGACTATGTATAGGCCACAGTGGTGTCCACTATCACGGTTTACTATTACAAGCATACGGATGTAACTCGCCAGTTTGATTACGATAAATTGATATATAATCAGTGACATTCCCTCCCATACTACTGTTTATGACAATCATACGAATGTAATAGGAATAAGATGACTAGTAGGTTGATTATGGGGAGCTACTGCAGTCGGTCAATGAGACGGTCTCAGAATGATAAACTTGAATTCAGCATTATTGAACAGCAGAGTATATCTCTCATGACTTCCGTATCCGTCCTGACCGGAACATTTATCCTCGAATGTGTGTCATTCAATCTCATGAGGACGCTTGATAATGCAATAGTGACCTGTGCTGTGACGGGTGCGATTCACGTCCCGACAATGTCACCATACCTTCCAATAACGCCTGACAAGATCGTTGAGGAAGCAGTCGTCGCCGCCGACGCGGGTGCGAGCATTGTTCACCTGCATGTCCGGGACCCCGAAACAGGCGAACCGACTTCGGACTTGGAGCTATTCCGGAGCGTGGCTGAGCGCGTCAAAGACCGCTGTGACGCCGTTATCCAGCTGACAACCGGAGGTGCACCAACGATGTCCGTTGAGGAGCGCACCGCAGTTGTGCCAGAGTTGGAACCAGAGATGGCATCCTGCAACATGGGCTCAATAAATTTCGGACTTTACCCCATCCTCGACGCCTTTGACGAGTTCGAGTACGAGTGGGAAACCGAGTATCTGGAGGGGTCCCGCGATCTTATCTTCCCGAACACGTTCGAGTCGCTCGAGAAGATCATCCCAATGTTCCAGTCCTACGGGACGATGCCCGAGCTGGAGGTTTACGACGTAGGACATCTCTATAATGCCAAGCATTTTGTCGACCGCGGCATCCTGGAGACACCCATTCATATCCAGTTTGTAATGGGAATTCACGGCGGTATTAGCGCCGACCACGACCACCTGTTACACCTCGTCGATACCGCCGAGAAACTGTTCGGTGACGATTTCTCGTACTCCGTTATCGGTGCAGGACGCATGCAGATGGCGCTGGGTACCACGGCAGTCAACATGGGAGGCAACGCACGAGTTGGTCTCGAAGACAGTCTCTACATCCGAAAGGGGGAACTGGCCGAGAGCAACGCCCAACAGGTCGAAAAGATGGTCGAGTTGACCCGTGAGGTGTCGGGACGCGACGTCGCCTCTCCCGAAGAGGTACGATCGTTCCTCGGACTAAAGGGACAGGACAACGTCGCGTTCTGATACCTCTATCCAACACATACAATTAAGCACACAACGAATCAATCACGCTTCAACATGTCCCACAACAAGTTCAACGTCGACGGGTCAAGTGCCATCATCACCGGCGCGTCGAGTGGTATCGGACGACGCATCGCCGAAGGATTTGCCGATCAAGGCGTCGACACAACCATCTGCTCCCGCAAGCAGAGCAACGTCGACCCGGTTGCAGAGGAAATCAACGACAATGACAGTGACAGTATAGGACATATCCTCCCTATCGAGTGCGACGTTCGGAACCGCGATTCAGTCGACCGAATGGTTGAACGCACCGTCGAAAAGTTCGGTGCTATCGATATTCTCGTAAACAACGCCGGAGCGGCCTTCAAGTGTGACTTCGACGGCCTTAGCGAGAACGGCTGGAAGACCATCGTCGACATCAATCTCCACGGTGTGTTCAACTGTACCCATGCCGCGAGAGAGGCACTTCAGGACGGCGGTGGGTCCGTCGTCAATATCTCTAGCATTCGGAGTCAAGAGGCTGCCCCGCACGAGATCCATTATGGCGCGGCAAAAGCCGGCGTCAACAACTTCACGAGATCACTCGCCAGCGAGTGGGCCGCCTCCGGCGTCCGCGTCAACTGCGTTTCGCCGGGCTTCATCGCCACTCCTGGTGCAGTCACTGCTGGCGATACCGACCCTGCCGATATCGACCGTTCGAATGTGAATCGGAAGATCGGTACTACTGCCGAAATCGCCGATGTCGTAGAGTTCCTCGCCAGTCCTGCAGCCTCGTTTATCGATGGCGAAATTCTAACCGTCCGCGGTGTGCCGCCGCATTCCGAGGACCCGAACTGACGCCCATGACGGGTCCTTCCAAGACGTCATCTGAGCGGGTCCTCGCTGAGACAGGTCTCCTCTCGTGGCTTGGCATCACTATCGTAGAGGAGTCGGAGGGTAATGCAGTGCTGCGGCTACCTCACCGCAAGGAACTTACGAACCCAAACGGAGACACGCTCCATGGTGGCGTTCTCGCCACGCTCCTCGACAATGCTGCCGGAACGGCGCTCCGGACGGTCCTCAAGGACCCCGAGACAGCACTATACGCTACAACGGAGATGAACCTCTCATATCTCCGGCCAGCGACTGGCGATTTACGCGCGGAGGCACGAGTACGCCGCCACGGGCGGTCACTCGCCGTCATCGAGGTCGATATCGTCTCTGAGCGTACTCCCGGAGAGTGGACGACTGTCGTTGTTGGACGTGCATCCTATTACGTTGACGAAGGCGAGTAAAAACGATGCTCAGTCGAGATAGCTCTTTTCGAGCGCCCGGACGAGGTTCGTCGCGAGTTCGTTTATCGGTACGTCGACATCCTCCTCTCGGGCAATATCAACGATGGCACCGTTCACGTCATCAATTTCAGTTTTCCGTTTGGCACGAATGTCTTGTAGCATACTGGAGTAATGAGAGTAAGATTCCTCACAGGTGGCAACGACTTCAGCCATTGGGTCATCCATCGGGATGTCGACACCGTGATGCTCGGCGACATATTCGGCTTCGGCGACGATTTCCTTCATCAACGTCCGGGTCTCCGGCGTTTCAATAAGTTCGCCGTTCGACAAGTGTGTGAGCGCTGCCAGCGGCTTGATTGGCAGACTCACTAGTTGCTTAGCCCAGATATACGGTCGCGGATCGTCGACCAACTCGACTGGGAAACCGGCCTCAACGAGGATTTCTTCGATTCGATGGAGGCCGCCATCGTTGGCCCCGCCGAACGTCGACGACCCTGAGGAAGTCACTCGAATATACCCCGGTTCCTCAACAACTGCACCTTGATACGTCACGCCCGCGAAGGAGTGGTCTTCGTCGGCAATATCGAGCAGTCGATCATAGTGCCTAAGGCCGTTCTGTAGCGACAACAGGTCTGTCTCCGGGCCGATACAGGCGGCGTGCTCCGCGAGCGCATCCCGGGTTTGATGGGATTTGACGAAGACAATTACCAAATCTGCGACGCCGATCTCGTTCGCATCAGTCGTCGCAGTGACCGCTATGTCGGTCTTCTCATCGTTCTCGCTTTCGATAGTCAAACCCGCCTCGTTCAAGTGGTCGACATACGCTTGACGGTAGTGGAGGAGGTATACGTCGTGGCCGCTTTCGGTGAGGCGGCCGCCGAAGAGACAGCCCAGTGCGCCAGCCCCGATGACGGCGATATTCACTGGTACCGACCTTGGTGGACGATCGTACGTGCATTCATGTATTGCCAGTCACATCCCAAGCATAAATAACTTGAGCGCTTCAGATAATAGTGATGCCTCTTACTCCGATGGTTTAATATCCATGACAGTCACACCCATACTTAGAGGACAACAGATGGCAACTACACACCCTATTTCCGACGCATGGGACACACACGTTCACGCGGGACCGGACGTAACGGACAGAAAGCACGATATCGTCGAACTCGCTCGCCGCGCGGCCGACGCCGGCATGGGTGGATTGGTCCTGAAGAACCACTACGCACCGACGACGATGGCCACAGAGCTCGTCGGGCGAGCCTGTGACTCCGATATCAACCTCGCGTCGACAGTTGTTCTGAACCGCTCGGTCGGCGGTATCAACATCGACGCCGTTGTCGCCGCCGCCAATATGGGCGCGAGTCGCGTCGAACTTCCGACCATGACCGCGAAACGGAACATGCTCGAACAGGGGGAGCCGAAGACTATCGACCTCCTAAATGAGAACGGTGGATTAAAAGATGCTGTCTGGTCCGTCCTCACCGAAGCGATAAACCATGGGCTGGTCATTGGAACCGGTCATATCGGTGTCGAGGAAGTCGAAGCCGTCATCGATGCGGTCACCGAGGCCGACGGTGAGGTCATCGTCACGCATCCTGAGTTCCACGCAGCCCGCGATGGTGTCGGTCTCACCCTTGAGTCGCAAGCGCACTTGGCCAAAGACGGCGTCTACTTCGAGCGATGCTTTATCGTCGCCGATGAAACGGTTCGCGAGTTGTTCCTACCGAACGCACCGCAGTCGGCTCATGACACCTTCGCAGACGGCGCAATGTTCAAGGAAATCGTCGCCGGTATCGAGGCTACTGGCGCCAAACATAACCTCTTGTCGACAGACTACGGCCAGCCGGGCCGGATGTCGCCACCGGATGCCTTAGCAGCCTTCCATGCAGACCTCGAAACCGCCGGCATCTCCCGTGCGGACATCGAGCAGATGGCACGTGACAATCCTGAGACATTGTTTGGAGGAGTCTAAGCATGGAACTCAGCCTAATGGGACTCACCCAACATCCCGCCGACCGCGACCCCAAGACGTGTTTCGCCGAGTTGCTCGAACAGGCTCGAATCGCCGAGGCCAGCGGTTTCAAGGGATTGTTCGTTGGCGAACACCACTTCACCGACGACATCTACTTCGATAACTTCCAGACGCTCGCCCGCATGGCTGGCGAACTTGGTAACGAAATGAATATTGGCACGAGCGTCTGCCTGCTGCCGCTGCACAACCCTGCACTGGTAGCCGAGCGAATTGCCACGCTGGACGTGATCTCCAATGGTAACGTCGTTTTCGGTGCGGCCGCCGGCTATCGCGATGCCGAGTTCGACACTGTCGGCGTCGACAAGGCCGAACGCGCCGGGCGAATTACTGAAGGCATCGAAATTATCCGGGCACTGTGGAGTAAGAACAACGTCTCTTACGATGGCGACTACTACGTCTTCGAGAACGTGACAACCCGTCCCCAACCGATTCAAGAATCGAGACCGCCGATATGGCTCGGGGGGTCGGCACCCGCAGCTGTCAAGCGAGCGGCCGAAATCGGTGACGCGTGGCTCATTGACCCAGTCTCGCCCGTCTCAAAACTGAAGAAGGCGGTTGGGCTCTACGAACGTGAGCTGACCGAAGAGCCAACGTGTCGACCGATTCGCCGCGACGTGTATGTCGCCGAGACGACCGAGGAGGCAATTGATATCGCCGCGCCGTACATCCTCGATAAATTCGACTCCCTCTCGGAATGGGGCATCATCGATGACGACGCAGAGGAATTGAGCCGTCGCGAGCGCTTCGAGCGAGTTAGCGAAGGTCGGTATCTCATCGGTACGCCCGAGAAGGTGGCCGGCGAACTCGAATTCCTCAGCGAGACGCTTAATGTCAACCACCTCATTGCTCGTGTTCAGTGGCCCGGAATGGATCACGAACGCGCACTCGATGCTATCGAACTCCTTGGTAGCGAGGTCGGCCCGCGCGTTGCCGAGCTATGATTCGGGGCAAGGTATAAGCACTCCTTCGACGAGTTTGATACATGGAACCCGCTCGCTCTGTACTGTTCATCCCAGGAAATCGTGAGAGTTGGGTCGCAAACGCCCATGAAAACGACGCTGACGTCATTATCCTCGACCTAGAGGATTCGGTCCCACCCGACGAGAAGGAAGCTGCCCGTAAGACCGTCGCTAAATACCTTCCGAAGCTCCACGCCAAGGGCCAACGCGTCCACGTCCGTGTTAACGCCCATCCAAACGCCAGTAAGGGGTTTGCCGAACACGACTTTGAGGCCATCGCCTGTGAACAACTAGAGGCGGTTACCGTCCCGAAGGTTCAGGAACCGAACGATATCGAACGGCTCGACACGGTACTGACCCACATTGAACGCCGAGAGGGTCTGCCGGTCGGCGGTATCGAACTGACTGTCAGCATCGAAACCGCCCAAGCGATGCGACAAGTATACGACCTCTGTGAAGCCGCCGACCGGGTCGGTACTATCGGTTGTGGCGCGGTGAAAGGTACCGACACCAACCGCGCGCTCGGCTTCGAGTGGACCGGTCCCGGCCGGGAGGGACTGGAGACGCTACACCTTCGCGAGCAGGCGTTGATGGACGCCCGCGCTGCCGAAATTGAGTTCCCACTTGCAGGCACGTACATCGACGTAGACGACATTGAAGGGCTTCGAAAGGACATGCAATTCTCACAGGAGATGGGCTACACCGGTTACCTCGTCATCCATCCTTCTCACGTCGAACACGCCAACGAAATCTTCCTGCCCGACACCGAGACCATTGAGTATTGGGTTGGGGCGATGGAGACACTGCTGGAGGCCGAAAACGAGGGAAAAAGCGCCGTCCGATACGAGGGCGATATGATAGACATCGCCAACATTGAGACCGCTCGCCGCTACATTGAGTATGCCGAGGCGTTCGCCGACGATCTCAATGTAGAGTTCAGCAGCGTCGATTTCTCCGAGATACGATCCCATTGACACTACCAATCGATAACCCGACGGTTGTTCACGAACAGAAACGACGAGCGCTCAGCCCGTATCTCAAGTTCGTCCGGAACCTTGATTCTGAGACGAGTCTCAAAACGCGCATCGAACACGTCGCCTACGACATCTTCGAAGACGGAATCGACTGGCTCGTCGATGCTCTGGTGAAAGCCGGGGTCTCGGCCGGCGTCTCCATACCTGCAAGTCACCTTGAAACAGACAAGACCGTTCGTGATGGGATTCGGCGACTCGTCAATACGGGCAACGAAGTCGTCGTCCACGGCTACCGACACACCTCTTACATGGAGACGCCCTACGAAACAGCCAACGCGGAACTTACCGCCATCATCAGCTGCTTCGATTCGAGGCTTGGCGTTCAGCCAGCGGGGTTTCACGTCCCTTTCATGCGGTGTAGTCGGGGAACGGTCCAAGCGGCCGAGGAACACGGAATCGAGTGGATTGTCGGCACCGAACCGTCAGATGTTGATACCTCAATATCGTTCCTCCAGCCGGAGTCTCCCTACGACCTTCAACTGTTTGAGCGGGGCAACGCCGGTCCAGCAGTCACCGAACGGATGGCCGAAACGGCTGAGGGCGGGTCGTTGTTGCTGTGTCATCCGAACATTCATGCTGTCCACGACGCCCGTAAGTCGTTTGCGGCGTTCCTCGCTGAGGGTTCTTTCGTGAAGCCGAGCACTGCTGCGGCCGACGAAACAGAACAACTGGGACTGCTCCTCGATTGTTTCCCACCGTTTCAGGTGCGATAGCGATGTGAATAGCTTTAGCCGTCTACGACGGTCTCACGGCACTCAATTTCGTCAGCGCATATGATTCCATCCTCACGCGCCGGAACGATGGACTTCCGCAATGAGGTTGAGTGGGATATGTATGATCGCCCCCCAAGTGACTGCGACGGGTGAGCTCACCTCCGAGACGACCGTAGTGTCCAAATCGCTGGAGGACTACGACACTATGATCGTTCCCAGTGGTATCGAAACTGCACTTTCAGTGGAGAAACATCCCGTCGTCTCATGGCTCTGGAGTGCCACTAACTACCGGTACAAGGTCTCCGTCTAAACGAAGGCACTCCTATTAGTTGTAGCTGGGCTCGCTGACGGCCGCCGAGTGACGACATATCCCAACGCTTACCATCCCCTCGCGAAGCGCGCTACCGTGACCGAGCGGCGGGTCGTCCAAGACCGTGATGTGATTTGGTTTCCGTTGGCAGCGTGGTTCAGCACTCGACATCGGGCTGTTCATCTCGGAACTGCTCATCGACGCTAAGACGCGTGAACGCCCGTATTATCAGAACTTTGTTATTAGTGCACAGATGCTTCGATGTCATTTGGGGCACGAGAGGCTGCCGTTTGACGTAGTTTGGAGAGATACGACTGCGATTCTTGCAGCATATTAATCATTATCAGGATACTTATCGAGACCGATTCTATTCCCCGGTTGACGGGCTGTTCCGAAATGATGAATCCGTAGAGCCCACCCATGAGGAAAAAGCCGGCGAGAAACTTGACTATACTTTGACGTAAACGTCCGCACCGGTTCTAACACCACTGAGCGGCCTGTCATGACCGAACTCTCAAACTATTTATCCTCGGATGCGAGAGAATTAATAGTAATGAAGGAGTTTCGAGTTAGCGATATTGATACACAGGTGAGCAGCCGCATCATCAAATCTGCAGTCACACCTCGACCCATCGGGTGGATTAGTACAACGAGTGCCGACGGGGTCGATAATCTCGCGCCGTTTAGTTGCTACAACTACATCAGTTCTGATTACCCTGTCGTGATGTTCAGTTCAAAAGTTAAGCAAGGAGGAAAGCCGAAAGATACCGCATGGAACGTTGCCAATACCGGCGAATTCGTTGTCAACGTAGTAACCGAACGACTCGCCGAACAGATGGACCAGACGTCTGCCGAACTACCCGCCGATGAAAGCGAGTTCGACTTCGCGAGACTCGAGCGCGCTGACTCAACGCACGTAACGCCGCCGCGAGTCGCCGACGCACTCATCAGTTTGGAATGCACGAACATTGAGTCACTAGATATCCACGATCGAGCGGTGTTTTTCGGTGAAGTCGAGACATTCCATATCGACGATGAGGTGCTCGTCAACGGTAAGGTGGAGATGGATCACCTCGATACTGTCGGGCGCCTCGGCGGCCCCTACTACACTAGCGTCAACCGAATGGAACTGACTCGGGAGTTCTGAAATTCATTGGCCCACGAAAGACGGGTCGCGTGATTCAAGGAAGGCGTCCATCGCCTCCGTCTGGTCGTGAGTATCGAAACAGGCCGCTATGGTTTCAAGGCTAGCGTCGATGCCGGACTCGATACCGTTTGAGCGTAATCCCCGGAACACCCGTGTCTGCATCTGTATGATTAAGGGGCTCTTTTCGGCCAATCGCCCCACGAGTGCGTCGATGCTGGCCTCGTAGTTGCCGGGTGAGACGGCTACGTTGATTAGCCCGATGTTCTCAGCTTCTGTTCCCGATATTACCTTGCCAGTGTAAACGAGTTCCTTTGCTTTCTGCAGGCCCACAAGTCGGACGAGAAGGTTACCTTGAATCCCCGTAACGAGTCCGATGTTGATTTCAGGAAGTCCGAGTTTCGCCTCAGCGGTCGCGACCCGGAAGTCACACGACATCGCCAACTCCAGTCCCGCACCAAGGGCATACTCGCCACAACAACATACTGTGACGGCGTCGAGGTTCCGAACGGCATCTATCATCCTATGAAGCCCCATCAGCATCTGTCGGGCTTCCGTTGTCGAGAGGTCTTTCACCTTATCGAGTGGGATACCCGCTGTCAACCCTCCCTTGCCGTCATCATCTGTGCCACGAATTACTAATACAGACACGTTCACCGGAACAGCCTCGATTTTCTCTCGAATCGTTGCAATGGTATCTGTCCCGAAGAGATTCAATTCACTACCGTCGATACGGAGCGTCGCCACATGTTCGTGATTGTCTCGTTGTGTGAGTGTAACTGCCATACGTCCTGCACAGCACGTCGGCAGATGAAGGTTTCCACAACTACTCTGGAGTGAATTCCGGCGAGAACCCCACCGATAGAATGTCTGGGAAGAATGGCGACCATTATCACGATGATTTCCATCCCGTCAAGCCATTGAATGAGCCGGCGCCACATTATCGATACTGAGGGGTTGACTTGACTCTTCCCAAGAGTCTCTTTACTGTTGCTACATAACATCATTCGAGTGATCTTGTCAGTGGCTTCCTGAGATAGTGACACGGCATTTTTTGGGTGCAATGACTGTTCACTGACTGAACTAAATAGAGATATCTCTGCCAAACACTTAATCGGGATGGTACTCAAGTGATACCACTCCATGAAAATTCTCACCACAGTAGCAGAAGTAGCTACCGTCGAGGAGGACTTCGAGATCGACGGCACCGCTATCGACGAACGGTACCTCGAGTACGACCTGAACGAGTGGGACGACTACGCCATCGAGGAGGCTGTCCGGCTCACAGAGGAGGGACTCGCAGACGAAGTCGTCACGGTGACAATCGGCCCCGAGCGCGTCGAGGAAACGATCCGCATGGCGCTCGCGAAGGGTGCCGACCGTGCGATCCGCGTCTGGGACAGCTCCCTCGAAGAGTTGCTCGACGTGGCCGCCAAAACGGAAATACTGCGGGCAGTCGTCGCTGAGGAGAAACCCGATCTAATCCTCACGGGCGTCCAGACCGGCGACGCGATGTTCGGCGCGACCGGCGTCTCGCTCGCCGCGGCGGTCGACTACTCGTGGGCCGCCGTCGTCAACGATCTAGAGTTCGACGGCGAGACCACGAGCGTCCACCGTGAACTTGAAGGCGGCGTCGAAGAGCTGACCGACGTCGAGACGCCCGCCGTCCTGACCATCCAGACCGGGATCAATGAGCCGCGCTACGCGAGCCTCAGAGGGATCCGACAGGCCCAAAGCAAGGAGATCGCAGTGGAGGACCTCGCCGACCTCGCCCTTGACGGGCTCGACAGTAAGCTTCGGCTGACAGAGATGTACGAGCCGGAGGTCGAAAGCGACGCGACGGTCTTCGAGGGGAGCGCCGAGGACACCGCCGTCCAGCTTGCGGGCGTCCTCCGCGAGAAGGGGGTGGGCGCACAATGACCACCAGTGTACGCTCGGCACACAAGGTCTGCGTTTTCACGGACGGTGAGAGCTAATGACCAGTGTTCTGGCGATTGCCGAACACCGACGGGGCGAACTGCGGGATGTGAGCGACGAGCTAATCAGCGCGGGTCGGGAGCTGGCCGACGACCTCAGCGGAGAGCTCCACATTGCAGTTATTAGCGGGCAGGTCGAGGAGTTCGCTCGCACGCTCTCGAGGGAGGGCGTCGACGTCGTCCATACCGTAGCCGCCGGCTCGGAGTTCAACCATGACATCTACGTGCAGGCCGTCGAGAGGCTTACCGCTGAGCTCGATCCGTCGGTCGTACTCATGCCTAACTCCGTCAACGGGCTGGATTACGGGCCCGCGGTCGCAAACCGATTGGATCGCCCACTGGTGACCGACGTGGTGGGAGCCTCCTTCGAGGACGGATTCGTCGCGACCCGCGAGATGTACGGTTCGAAAGTCGAGACGACCGTCGAGGTCGATGCCGAGCGGGTCACAGTGATGATCCGCGGGGGCGAGTGGCCCGGTGCGAGCGGTAACGGCGACACCGAAATCCGCGAAACGGAGATCGAGATCGACGAGTCGGCGGTCCACACGACCGTCACCGGCTTCGAGGAGGTCGGCGGGGGCGACGTCGACATTAGCGACGCTGAGGTGCTCGTCTCGGTCGGGCGGGGTATCGAGGAGGAGGCAAACATCGAACTGATCGAGGAGTTGGCCGACGCGCTAGACGCAACCCTGTCGTCCTCGCGGCCCATCGTTGATAACGGCTGGCTGCCCAAAAACAGGCAGGTCGGCCAGTCGGGAAAGACTGTCACGCCCGAGGTCTACATCGCCATCGGCATCTCCGGGGCGGTCCAGCACGTCGCCGGGATGAAAGGCTCGGAGACCATCGTCGCAATCAACACCGACCCGAACGCGCCGATCTTCGACATCGCCGACTACGGCATCGTCGATGATCTCTTCGACGTCGTTCCGGCGCTGATCGCCGAGTTCGAATGAATGAGTCGCTTATAATGATCGTTCAGACCGGCGGGGAGATCACCCGCGAGACGTTCTGGCAGATCGGTCCCCTCGCAAAAGGGATGTTCTACTTCCTCTCGGTCGTCGCCCTCCTCGTGTTTATCTACGGCGTCTACGAACGCCTCGCGCGCTATACCGAGGGCGAGCCCGATCCCCGCAACCGGCTCGATGGCTTCGCCTCCCGGGTCGTGAATGCGGTACGGATCGTCGGCTCGAACGAGAAGCAGTTCAATCGTGATCTGTACGGCGGACTGATGCACACCTTCGTCATGTGGGGATTTCTCGTGCTTCTGATCGGGACGACGATCCTCTTCGTCGACATGGACTTCTACCGTCCCCTCACTGGCGAGTCGTTCTGGGTGGGCGACTTCTATCTGGCCTACGCGCTCGTCCTCGACGCCTTCGGCCTGCTCTTCGTCGTCGGCCTCGGAATGGCGATGTACAGGAGATACGTCGTGCGCAACGAGCGCCTCTTTGGCCCCCACACGAGCATCGAGGACGACGCGTTCGTCTGGGTGCTCTTCCTACTGGGCGTCGGCGGCTTTCTCGTCCAGGGAATCGGGATGGTCGGCCAGGAGGCCCGCGCCGCCGAGACCGTGAGCTTCGTCGGCGTCTTCACCGCCACGCTGCTCGAAGCGGGCGGGCTGACCCCCGCGGGTGCGGCGGTGATCTACCCCATCGTCTGGTGGCACCACTCGATCCTCGCGCTGGTCTTCGTCGCCTGGATCCCCTATGCGAAACCGTTTCACATGCTCTCGTCCTTTGCGAACGTCGCGGCCCGCGACGAGAAGGCGGGTAGAGTCCTGCCGAACGTCCCGGCGGATCTGGACGCGACCAACGCCGAGTCCATCGACGATTTCACCTGGAAGGAACTGCTCGACCAAGACGCCTGCACCAAGTGCGGGCGGTGTTCTGCGGTCTGTCCGGCGAAAGCCTCGGGCAGGCCGCTCGATCCCCGCGACGTGATTCTCGATCTCAAGGGCTATCGGGCGGAGGTCGACGCCGGAGCAGGAAACAAGCCGATCATCGCCGACGGCGGCGCGTCGGTGATCGACAGCGAGACCATGGAGTCGTGTATGGCTTGCATGGCCTGCATGGACGCCTGTCCCGTCGAGATCGAGCATCTCAGCTCGTTCACCAGAATGAACCGCCAGCTCACCGACCAGGGCGACGTCGACGCGAACGTCCAGGACGTCTTCCAGAACGTGATGCAGAAGGGCAACACGTTTGGGGAGCCCCAGCGAAAGCGGGCCGACTGGGCCGACGATCTCGAGTTCGAGCTCACCGACGCTCGCGAGGAGGGCGTCGAGTACCTCTGGTACGTCGGGGACTACCCGAGCTTCGATGACCGCAACAAGCGGGTCGCGCGCTCGCTCGCGAGGCTGTTCGATCAAGCCGGCGTCTCCTTTGGGATCCTCTTCGACGACGAGCGCTACGATGGCAACGACGTCCGGCGGGTCGGCGAGGAGTTCCTCTATCTCGAACTCGCGGGCCACCACGTCGAGACGTTCGAGGACTGTGTGTTCGAGCGGATCGTCTGCACCGATCCTCACTCCTATAACACGATGAAGAACGAGTATCCCGAGGTCGACTTCGCGGAGTTCGCCGACGATCCGATGATGCCCTTCGAGTACGACGAGCGGTGGAACACCGAGGGTGAGATCGAGGTGCTCCACTGGACCCAAGCGGTGGAAAACCTCGTCCGGGAGGGGCGACTGGGGCTCTCAGGGGACGAACTCGACTACACGGTCACGTATCACGACCCCTGCCATCTGGGGCGGTACAACGACGAGTACGAGGCCCCGCGCGAGCTGGTGCGGGCGACGGGCTGTGAGCTGTCGGAGATGCCGCGCAACCGCGCAGATTCCTTTTGCTGTGGCGGCGGCGGGGGTGGGATCTGGATGGAGTTCGACGAGGAGCCAAAACCTAGTGAGGAGCGCCTGCGGGAGGCGCTCGAGGACACGGCGGCCGGCGGAGGGGTCGAGAAGTTCGTCGTTGCCTGCCCGATGTGCATGACGATGTACGAAGACGGCCGGAAGACCGGTGGCTACGAGGACGATATCGAGGTCGTCGACGTGGCCGAGCTGCTGATCGAGGCTGTTGAGACAAAGTGAAATAATTCAGTATATTGTCGCACATGTCAAACTAATCTGTCAGAGTTGAAATCTTGACCGAGCACTATGGGTCGAAACAACGTAAAGCGTGCCGAACTAGACAGTAAACATAATCAGACTATTGTTAATTGGTATCAATATGATTTGGAAGCGTACTATAGTAGCGAAATTAACCATAGTGGCTGTATCCTAGTCTCAATACGCTTGTCAATATATCATAAATAAATCAACAAATGAATATACACATACTCACTACATGTAGCCACAAGAGTTTGAGGCGCGTAAGACTGAGAACAACAGTACCTACGCGATACCAGAGGGTGATGGATTATCACCTTGTACAACATCAACCGATAGAATGAATCTAATGTTGCACAAGGCTTCTACTCATGCAGCTTTCATCTGCAATTTGTAGTTGCCGGAATCACTCAGATACAATTAATGAATTCGATCGGTGATTCGTATCGGCCTCCACAGGTTCCCTAATTTCGGCAGGAGAGTTATTTTCTCGTGTCGCATATGGTCTTGCATGAGAATAGTCTCTGTATCGTATCCGACTACTATACTGAGTGCTAGTTTCATTGGTATCCTTGCTGTTGGATCAGCTAGCTATATCGGTGAGTCAGTGCTAATAGGATGGATTTTGCCATCAGACCTCTCTAAAGTTGGTGTTTTTGTGGGTGCACCTACTGATCTTTACATGATACGGCCAATCGAACTACTCCATTCAAGGAGCGTTGCAACCAGTGGACTTACGTCCACGCTTATTACCTGGATTCCTCGCGCCAAAGACATCGTGCAGACAGAACAAAAGCGCACACGCGCTGAGCGGGATGCCTTCGAACACTTTGGCAACCGGGTTAGTGCACTTGAGCCACCATCCCCATCCTCGACTACTCTCCCTTCTGATTACGAACTCACCCGTTCTCTTGATCCACACCCCTCGTCACCATCGACAACGAACGAGATCGATGTTATTCAGCAGGCCTATCGAGACACTGTTCTGAATACTACCCATTACGAGGAAGAATATAATGAATCACTCGTGCAGAATATGACAATAGAGTTTGGAGAAAATCTCACTACCGCGATCACGACACACTCTCAACTCAATCCCTCGCTACAACAGGCCGTCATACAGTCAGCCACAGCAGCCAGCATCCGCCGAGCAAGATTCAGCAACCGATTGGACGACGAAATAGCGACACTCACTGACGTAGAGCAGACCCTGACAACCACTATTAAACGGTTTAAACAGGTTACTGAACGCCCCCGCCATCAACAATCAATTGAGGACCTCCAAGAAACTCATCAGGAACTCACTACGTGTCTCAAGACGTGTGAACAGCTCATCGAAGAGCGTCAAACGCAGCGAACAGACGGGTATACGGCTGAAGCACGCACGGATGGGATTGTGGATCTGCAAGAATACTTGTACTGTTCACTGGATGTTACCTATCCTGTATTAGTGGATGCAACGACAGTACTTGAGCACTGCACAACAGCATGTCGTCGAGTCGAAGACGAACTCGTTCTGCGGCTATAACTGGGTCGTGTTTTGCCTAGTAACATGGTGATAACGGAATTTGAAACTACTCAACAGAAAGGTTACGTTGGACCGTAATACTATTATTTTACCAGACTAGTCCTAATACTAATGTATTGAAAAGCTGCGTACTGACGACGAACTGCAGGCTGCCCATGAGAGCGATCGCTCTGGGTTCTCGAAGCCTTGCAATACATGCCAAGCTGTCCTCTGGCGAGATCCGTGACTGTGCTGAGATTCTAAAGACCGCGCTGAATCTCAGTAATTGAAACAATATTCAGGTTGCGATTAGTTACAGAAGGATTACAATTGTAGAACCAGCAGTATAGAGTAATGAACGACTGTCCTCAGTGTGGAAAACAGTTTCTCACCACAGACGCCGCCAACGGACATCGAGCGATGTGCCCGGAGAATTCCGATCGCGTCGTTCCAGACGATTGGTACCCCTCCTCTCACGGACGCTGGAGTACTGAGACAGATCCATCAGAGGTCTAATCAGCCCCTCATCGGTGACGAGAGTATATCTGAATGCTTATTGAAGACCCCGTCGTAAGACAGACCACAGAATGCCCTCGCTTCAGAACACACCTGCCGCCGTCGACGTCGAACATATCGGCGGCATTGACTCGACCTCAGTCGAATTCACACCTGGCGTGACCATCCTCGCCGGCAGGAACGCAACAAATCGAACCTCCTTCCTGCAAGCGCTGATGGCTGCTCTCGGCAGCGACCGAGCATCACTCAAGGGCGATGCCGACCAGGGGAGCGTTACCCTTTCCCTCGACGATGAGACCTATACGCGCGAACTCACACGGTCTCCCGACGGCGTCGCATTCGCTGGCGATCCCTATCTCGAAGAGCCACAATTAGCCGATCTATTCGCATTCCTGCTTGAATCAAACCCCGCTCGACGTGCTGTCGTTCGCAACGAAGACCTTCGGGAGCTCATCCTTCGACCAGTCGACGTCGAAGAGATCGAAGCCCGAATCAGCCAATTGCAAGCCGAAAAACGCGGGATTGACACTCAACTCAGCGAACTCTCGGAAGCTAGCCGTGAGCGTGATTCCTTCGAAGAAGAATACGCACGCGTTACCAACCAACTCGAGACCGCCGAGGCAGACCTTGAGGAGGCTCGCAACTCCTTGGAGACGGCCCAACAATCTACGTCCGACTCCGAAAGTACGGGGTCTGACCAACTCGATTCGCTCCGTGACGCACAATCCCAGCTTGAGGACACTACCTACGATCTCGAGACCGAGCAGGAAAGCGTCGCCTCGCTCGAAGCCGAACAGTCTGAACTCGAAGCCGAACTTGAGGAGCTCTCGGCTATCGATGAGGACGAATTGGATGATCTCGCGAGTCAAATCGAGCAGATTCGTGGCCAAAAGCGAGAACTCGACGAGATCATCGCCCAACTACAGACGGTCATCCAGTTCAACGAGCAGATCACTGAAGACGGTGTCACCAATCTGCTTGGTAAAGAGGGTCCATCCGAGACGGAAGCAGACGGGGGTGCGATCACGGATCAACTGCTCGCGGACCAATCGGACGACGTCACGTGCTGGACGTGTGGCTCGCAAGTAGGTACCGAACAGATCGAGTCGACGGTCTCTCGCCTCCAAGACCTCCGCCAAGAGAAAGTCGAACGACGTAATGAACTCTCTCGAAAACTCGAAGAGCTCACCGCCCAACGGAAGGAGTACACCAGTACGAGAGACGAGCGTGCCGAGCTCGAACGAGCGCTTGAAACGGCCGAAACAGAGCTTGCGGATCGGACTGACCGAATTAGTGAACTCGAAGCACGGCGTGAAGAACTCCTCGCAGAAACCGAGGATCTCGAATCGGCCGTCGAAGCTGACGAGGATGACGAAGATCTCCTCGCGGCTCAAAAGGAGGTCACCCAGCTCGAACTCAAGCGCGATCGTCTCGAGCGCAAACAAAACGCTCTCGCAGAGGATATCGAAAGTCTCGAATCACAACTCGACGAGCAAGAGCAACTCGAAGCCCGGCGTGAGGAGATCAACACAGAACTTGAGGAGCTCCGGACGCGCATTGAACGGATCGAGCGCGAAGCGATTGAAGCGTTCAACGGGCATATGGAGACTGTCGTCGAACTGCTTGAGTACGGGAATCTCGCACGAATTTGGCTCGAATACCGGAATCCGAATACAAGCAAGGACGCGACCTTCGAACTGCACGTGACGCGCAAAACGGACGACGATGCGACCTACGAAGATTCAGTCACACACCTTAGTGAGAGCGAACGTGAAGTCACTGGTTTAGTGCTGGCATTGGCGGGCTATCTCGTTCACGATGTGCACGAGGAAATGCCCTTCATTCTGCTGGACTCATTGGAGGCAATTGATTCCGCGCGCATCGCACAGTTGGTCGAGTATCTTGAAGAGTATGCCTCCTATATCGTGGTCGCCCTTCTGCCGGAAGACGCCGATGCACTCGATAACAAGTATCAGCGTGTCTCAGAGATCTAGCAGCGACCAGTAGCTGCCTAATGGATCGTCGAGACAGTGACGTTTCCAGTCGACACCAATAGTCACCGCGAGTTTCTGGACCAAATCATTTGGCAGAATGGTCCAACGAGACATCGAACACGTCAATGGGAATGAACCGGGAGCTAAGCTCTCCTCATCGACTTCGAGATTGAGGATAGCGCAACAATCCAGGTAGGGACACACCAGATTTCATGTGTTCTTCGCAAATAGACGGCCCAGTCAAGAGAAGATGCTGTCAACATCAAAGAGGGAGGGAAACCAAGAGGGACACACCAGATTTCATGTGTTCTATTCTTGCAAGAGACCGCCGACTACAACTACCCTAGTTACTAACTCCTACTTTAACTAATATAGCACTGCGACGCTACGGACCATTTCATTATATGAGGTATTAAAACTACCGCTAGTCATAGAGACTTCCGCAATCTCCACCCGAATCATTACCGGAGAACACATGAAATCACGGGTCCCCCTCTGTTTTAAATACTCTAAACAGATGAAACACGTGAAGCGGTGGTTTTATACTGTCTATCCCCAACATATCACATATTGATGGGACTGAAGGACTTCACACGCGAGGACCCCATCTTCACCGACGAGTCTGTCCTCCGCGACACCTACCAGCCAGACACCCTCATCGAACGCGACCCCCAACTCGCCGATTATCAGAACGCCCTCCGCCCTGTTATCAACAACGCACCTCCGAAAAATATCTTCGTCTACGGCCAGACCGGTGTCGGCAAAACCCTCTCCACTGATCTCGTTCTCGAAAAACTCACTCAAGACGCCAACACGTACGACGACCTCTCCATTGAGATCGTCAATGTCATCTGCAAAAGCCTCTCCTCCTCTTACCAAGTCTCCATCCGTCTCGTCAACGAACTCCGCGCTCCAGATGACCAGATTGCGCTCCGTGGACACGGCAGCGGTGACGTCTACGATATGCTCTGGACCGAGCTCAACCAGCTTGATGCCACCCATGTCCTCTTTGTGCTTGACGAGATCGACTCCATAGGTACTGACGACGATATCCTCTATGAACTTCCACGTTGCAACGCTAATGGCAACGTCGACGACACCTATATCGGTGTTATCGGCATCTCAAATAATTTTCAATTCCGGGACAACCTTTCGGCGCGCGTCAAGGATAGCCTCTGCGATGAAGAAATTCACTTCCCGCCTTACGACGCTGAACAGCTCCGGCATATCCTCGAAACACGCGCCCAGCCGGCGTTCCGCAACGATGTGCTCACCTCTGACATCATCCCTTTATGCGCTGCCTTTGCTGCCCAAGAATCCGGAAGCGCTCGTCGTGCACTCCGCATCCTGTACAAGGCTGGCGATCTCGCCCGGCAAACCGACCGGTCCACTATTACCGAGGCCGACGTCCGTGAAGCCGACCGTGTTGTTGAAGAAGGCAAAACTAAGGCCGAATTGGAAAGCCTCCCGGTTCAAAACCATATCACCCTGTACGCCATTCTCTCCTACGCGCTTGAAGACGAAACACCAGTCCGGCGTAAACAGATCTATCAACGGTACAAACTACTCGCAGACCAGATCGACGCTGATGTGAAAACGGCACGTACCATCCACGACCAGCTTTCTCAACTCACATTGAAAGGGATTCTCGATGTCGCCGAACGCAATGAAGGTATCAAGGGTGGGAACTACTACCTGTACGATTTCAACGTAGATACCGCGATCATCCGGGATGCGTTGGAAAAGCAGCATCGGATCGGCGACCTATTCGACAAGTAGCTCCACTCTCTGCGGTGCACAGAACAGATGAAACATGTGAAGTCACCCCTGTGTCCCTCCCCGCACCTATGATCAGTTTCCCGCAGCCTCTTCTTTGATTTCGGTTCACATCCTTGTTTGCTGGACAGTCTACTATCTAGCAATCTATTCAGTTTACCAGCAAATCAGCCAGTAAACCAGCTAGCAAACCGTCCAGTAAACTCGCTGGTAAGCCCACAAGACAGCTAGTCAGCCACATGTCTGACAAACCTTCAAGACAGCCTACTCCGTGGACACTCAGTAGATGACCCAAGCATTTGTCTGGTGGTCAGAATCAGGCGGCCCCGGCAAAACCACAAACACAATGCAAACCGCCGCTGCCATCGGCCGCGACGGCTATGACGTGCTCGCACTGGACCTTGACCCACAACGCGGCGCACTCACCCATTACGCCGGCTACGATCACCTTGACCACGACACACCCGACAAGACGGTTGAACCGACCGTCATGGACACCTTCTTCGGCAACACCGATCTCGAGGATATCATCGTCTCCACACCACACTTTGACCTCGTGCCCGGCCACGAAGACCTCTCAAACTTCGAATCCGCACTCAACAGCTCAGACCGCCGTGGCGTCGACGAATACTGGGTAATCCGCGAACAGCTCGAGCAACTCAGCGACCAGTACGACGTGTTCATCCTTGACGTTCAGGCCACATTGAACGACCTCGTAGACAATGCCATTATCGCCGCCCGTAACATCATGGTCCCCATCGAACTCACACCGAAAGGTGATGCCTCTCAACAAGGGCTGGAATCCACAGTCGGTGCTATGGATTCCGGATTTTCCAAGATGGGCGTCGACATTGTGATCAAAGGCACCGTCCCCAGTCGCGTCGGGAACGCCAAAATCTTCGAACAGTACCGCGATTCCATGTCTGACCGTGGCGTCCCACTTAGTCCGTTCTCCATCCCAGAGCACTCCCTACTGCGGTACACATGGGATCAACAGATGGATCTCTTCTCCTTTATCGAGTCCAATAAGACGCGTGACCTTCGCAGCTACGAGGAGCACGTTCCGCTCGCATTCAAGGTGATCGGCCGGTGGATGACTGGCGACTACACGTACGATGAAGCGGTGGCACAGTGGGATGCTGTCAAGGACATGGAAATGGGTGATGCCACGCCAGAGAAGCTGCTGGGCGACCGTGAACAGGAGGTGAACGCCTGATGGGCAAACAGGACCGATACAATTTCGACGGTGCTGACGACTCGTTCGACACCGATACGTCCGCTTCTGCTGCCGACACGCGACCAGACGGCTCCGAACCAGACACTGAATCAGAGACTGATACACCGTCTAATCCTGCAACCACCGAGCCGCAACACGAACCAGAACGACCTGCCACTATCCCCCATCGAGTTCGGTATGATAGTCCCAAGGATGGGCGGAAGGCGAAAACATTCTACCTTGATACGGACGAGGATCTATCTCGGCTCCGAGAGCTGCAGTCACTGGCCGAAACCGAGTTTGAGGAAACCGTCCACCGACTGGACGTGTACTTGGCAGCGTTCCGTTCCGACCTCAGTGACGACAGCTTCCTGAACGAGATGCGACACATTGGGTACGGCTATTTCGATTAAGAATCAAACCCAGTCAGAATGACTATAGAGACACTCTATCGTGCCAAATATCTACCTCATTTGCGCGTTCTATACGGAATTCGATCGTCAGTCACAGAGACAGACGCCACCTTCCCGGATTTGACTCACCGAGAACTCGTGGACAGCGATCGCTAATTCGGTCATTGCCTCCGCTTGCTCTGCTGTCGGTCGGCTCCCTCCGTAGTAACTCTCAGTCCGATTGTCGCTATAGAGTGCTTTCATCGCTTCTGCGGTATCTCTCTCGAACAGTCCGATCTGGTGTGCGCGGTCGTAACTGAACTGATGATCCTGGAAGTCTTGGAGTGTATCATCCGTCATCGAGAGCGCATACGCCTCGATCGAGCGTTCGATAGCCCCAAAACAGAGCTCGATGACGGCAATATAATACCCGTCCTGTAGTTGGATTATTTCGACGACTTCGAGGAGCCGGCATGCTTTTGTCAACTGTGTCTTCCAGTCCGTATCGGCACTAATCCCTTCCTCGAACTCTGTCCGACCTCGTCCAACCATCTCGAAGGCATCCTGAGCACGTTCAAGTGCTGTGAGGATAGCGTTCGGATCTGAACCACTACTCATCGTTGCCTCCTTCCTCCAACAGGAGGTTTTCGACGGTTTCGAAGTCACTCGTTTTGTAGATCGGGATTCCCGAGACGACAATCTCCCGGATATCCTCAGTGTAAGTTGGAATTGCTTGGACAGCCTCGACGTCAATATCATATGCATACCGATCCCCATCGAATGACACCTCCTCAAGATCACGAGCAACAGCGTTCGCCTCCCGTTGACCTTCAGCCCGTCCAGACCGAGTAAGCACCCAGAGATCGATATCGCTCCGTCGGTCAGCCTCTCCCCGAGCCACACTCCCGTAGAGGATAACACCGACTACGTCACTGATCTTCTCGCGAAGCTCTTCTACCGCCGCTTTTACGGGTCGGTGGTATTCTGGTTGCGGGATTCGGAGAATCGGATCGTCTGGGACACAGAGCCGATCGCGGTTGATCTGAACGAGTCGCTGGTTGCTCTCCAGTGATTCAACGACTAGTCCATTCGAGCCGAGGACATTCACCGCTCGTCGCACAGACTGGTGTGAATGACCAGTCTGGCTTGCGATCTCTCGAAGTGAAAAGCCGCCAAATCGGTGGTTGGTTAAAAAGAGGAGCACATCGCTGGTTGCTTTGTGCTTGAATAGATCTGGGTCGTGAGTCGGTATAGAGAGCGAAATAGAAGATCCGGAATAACTCCTAGTCTCCGTCTCGTGGTTCATATGCCGTGATACGGACCACTAGTATAAGAACTTTATACGTAAACAGCTGCTCGCCTAAATCCTTAGTAGAGGTTGATGGCAACGTATCCAGAGCGAGGAGAGTCATCCGTTAGCTGCAGACCAGCCAGCTCGGCCACGGTCTCGTTTGCCAACGGCAAGCCCGAGAGTTCGAATGTGGTGCTATCGGCATCTACCTGAGTCGTCGCCCTTGCCTTTCGCCTCGAGAAACTGCGTGACCCCTTCCTGGACTGTTGGAGGGCCTGCTGTAGTGGTTGAACCCTGGGTTTTGGGATTTGGTATGAAGATGGATGTATGGAGGGCGCGGGGGGTGGTAAATTTACTTGTGACTTGTGAGTTAATCAAAAGTGACTTAGAATACTGCCGTATCGGCTGAATTGAGCAGATACGAACCTGCTATCTCGATAATAGTATTTTATAAACTTTATGATGCTACATAAAAATCCGAATCTGTGCAGTCCACAGATTCGGCGTTTGGATTTCTACAAACCACCAATTAGGAAACATACCTCTGTGGAAATTCTATTGGTCAAATACTATCTACGGTGAAACAGCCGCTCAGTAGGGATGCAAACATATCGCTGAGGATCTTATCAGAGATAGATTATTTTGGTTGTATAGCTACATGGAGACTACAAAAGGTCACCCCGCCGTCTATCATTCCGACTGAATTCGGTCCCACACTTCAACACAGTCCTCACAGAGGAGGCCCGTGAATTCGTCTACATCATACCGCTCAACAGATGCATCCGCTCCACACCGATCACATTTCATCAACTTACCCCTCTGACTTCCGTAGTGTCCCTGCTATGTTCAATTCTTCCGCCCTCATTGTGTACCAAACACTTGTAATGCGTCTTTCTCTAACCCTGTTTTTGAGAACAGGGAAATGACATCTCCCTTCTGAATAGTTGTTTCCCCCTTTGGCGTAAGCACGTCACCCTCCCGCTCAATACCAACGACTAACATCTCGTCAGCCAACAACCCTTCCTCAACTGCTTGCTCGATGGTCAGCCCGGCGACTTCGGCTCCCTCCGAGACAGTAAACTCCACGACTTCCGCGTCCCCGGCAAGACTCATGAAATCCGTTAATGACGGCCCCTTCGGCACGTTTTCCGGACCAAACGGATTGTATGGAGTGTGGTACTCGCCTTCGATAACGTTTTCTTCCTCAATTTCTAACCCCAGATCGGCGAGTTCTCCCGCAGCTTGGTTGATGTGCGCGGTGTCTGACCCGACAACCGTAACTACCAGATTCGCAGACCCCGCCATTAACTCTCGAACTGTTATGACTCCGGAAATTTCCCGGGCCGCCTGAGCGAGTCGGGACCGATCCGGGATGGACGCTGTACACCGGAGCTGATAGGTGACAAGTCCGTTGATAGCCTTATAATGAATGTCGGCAAGGTACCCTCGAAGGATCCCCTCTTCTTCGAGCTGGTTGATCCGGTTTCGGATGGTCGCCGCAGTCACTTCCATTTCGTCAGCGATATCTGATGTGGAGGTGTTCCGTGCGTCCAGTGCTAAATAATAGAGGATGCGTTTGTCGATCTCATCAATGTGGTAGCCCATACAGAAACTACGATCAGGGCCGATAAAGGGTCTTCCCTGTCGTCCAGCAGTGCCCCACCGATGCCAGTTCCTGAATCTGTACGTGATCTGTGCTATGTATTCAGATTCGTTTAACTGACGTAGTACGGCATTTTGCAATGGGTCCTTCTCTGCTCAACGCCCTCGGCAGAATCACACAAACCCATCATGACAACGTCTCACACAACGCTCAGAGTAACGATGAAAGAACGGTCGGATAGGTCATCCGAAGCAGTCCTGCACCAAATCCGAACCCGATGAAAGAAAATAGAATCGAGAGCTCGTTGTGAATCCGACTGTCCCCTTCCGTCAGGAATGCGAGCCCAATCAAGGAGCCTGTTCCAAGGCAGATAACGGTTCCCGAGAGAAACCCAAGCCACGCAAAGTACACGTCTTCTGACAGCGACAGGAAGGCATACGATGGTGACCACAGACCGAAGGAGACGGCTACGTATCCTCCGATCAGGTACACGCAGAACAAACAGCCAACGGGCAGAATCAGCGGTAGTGACCATCGAGCAGTAATTACACAGACCCGTTCGATGGTTTCTGCGGCTCGCCCGCGTAGTGTTTGAGTAGGTCCATCGAACTCGTCGGGTTCGGTCGATCCACCCATTTAACACTTACTTCTGTACGCCAGGTTGATGGATTTTCGGTCCGGAAAATTTGATCGCCATATATTCTCTCTATCAAAAATCAAAGGCTAAGATTTATTGCTACCCGGAAATTCTAGGGTGGGTAGAGAGATTCCGTGACAGCAATCACGCCGTTCGAAACGTTGGCTCGCCGGGCCTCCTGGTCCGTGTAGTCAGACTGGAAACGGCAGTGAGCAATTACAACTCATGACTCCATCCAAAATCGACTCTCCCGAAGATGTCTCCGAGGAAGTTACGACTGCACTCGAAGGCAGCAGTGACAGTCAACTCAGGGAGATCATCCATTACGCGCAGCAACTCCTTCGGGACCATCCGCCACTCACCGATGCGATCGAAGCACGAGAGGGGGAAGAACTCGTTCGCATGGAAGACCACGGCGCATACACGGTCGTCATCGTAGAGCGCCCGGATGAAACAGGCGAGGCACGCGGGCCATTCGCCTACAGGGTCAAATGGGAACCCGATATCGATGACGGGGACGGTCAGTACAAATGGCATTACCTCGGAAAGGTCCACGGTGACACCGGGGGGCGACTGAGATGACGGAGTCATTCTTCAGACAAGTGGTCGTTCCCGTCGCAAACCCCGATGACGCCGAAGCGACAGCTGCCACGCTCGTCCCGTACGTCGAGGGGACGGACTCCACAGTGATTGCGGTCCACGTCATCGAGAAAGCGGGTGGAGCGCCTGATAAAGCCTCTGTGGAGCAGCGTGAACAGTGGGCGCAGGACATGTTCGCCGCTATTTCCGATGGCCTCTCCGATACCGGGATTGCCCTCGAAACAAAGATCCTCTACGGAACTGATATCGCCTCAACGGTCATCGATGCGGCTCACGAGCTTGATGCAAGTGCCATCGCGTTCACTCCCCGTGGCGGGAGTCGCTGGCGGAAATTGTTGACTGGTGACGTGACCCACAATCTCGTCAACAAGACCGACGTGCCGATTCTGGTTCTCAGCGACGGTGAGGTGAACGAACAATGAGTGTGACCGGATATCGATCGTACGCACAGACAACAAGCGAATAGAATACGCTACCTATGTACATCATCATCGTTGGAGCAGGCGACATCGGAACGCCACTGATCGACATCGCAACTCGGTCCGGAAACGAAGTCGTGGTCATCGAGAGAGACAAACAAAGAGCTGACGCGGTCGCCAGCGAGTACGACTGTTTAGTACTCAATGCGGATGCAACCCTGAAAGATACGCTCAACGATGCCGGGGCTGAACGGGCAGACGGCATCATTTCGACGACCGACCAGGACGCGACGAACGTGATGGTCGCGTTGCTCGCACAGGAACTCGAAATTCCCGCCATCGTTTCAGTCGTCCACAACCCCGAGCATATGAACCTGTTTCGGCAGATTGGGGTCAACACGATCGAAAATCCGCAACAGCTCATCGCCGGGCACCTCTACCGGGCAGTTGCCAGGCCAGCTATCGTCGATTACATGCGTATCGGCGAGGAGGCTGAAGTCTTCGAAATAACGGTCACAGAGGACGCACCGATCGCTGGAAAGACACTCACCGAAGCAGGTGAAGAGGGTCTGCTTTCGGACGATATCTTGATCGTGGCTGTCGGACGTGAGAGCGAAGAAAAGCCACTGACTCCACGAGGGAATACCCGAATCAAGGCGAACGATCTATTGACGGTCTATTCTGGTTCTGGAGCAGATCCAGAGATCACGGACATCTTCGGCCATTACGAAGATCGAACGATCTGATCGGTTTTCAAAGGAGGATTCACAAACATGTCTAACTCACCTGTAGGCCGCCCTGGTTTCGTGACTGCTTCGAAGACCGTGATCAGAGACATCGGTGCCCTGCAAGTCCTCATCGGTGGATTGATGCTAGTCCCGCTAATTGTCTCGCTGCTGTACCAGGAGTGGTACAGTGCGTTAGCTTTCCTGATTGCTGCAGGAGTCACTGCGATCGCTGGTGGGGCCATGTACAAGCTCTGTGAAGACGCCCCCGAGCCGCAACGCCACCACGCGATGATCGTCGCGGCACTCGGGTGGCTCGCTACGGCTGCGTTCGGTGCCATCCCGTTTGTCATCGCGGCGTACATCACACCATCGGCCGTGCTCGAATCCTTCGTGCCGGCGGGGGCGAGCTATCAATCGAGCCTTCTCAACTTCCAGAACCCACTCCATGCGTTCTTCGAGAGTATGAGCGGGTACACGACCACGGGCCTGACGATGAGCGTCCACGAACCGTCAGTAGGCCACGGATTCCTCTGGTATCGCTCACAGATGCAGTGGGTCGGTGGCGCGGGGATGATCGTACTCTCGCTTGCGATTCTTCGACAACCACACGGGATCGCAGGCATCTCGCTTTACCAGTCGGAAGGGCGGAGCGAGAAGCTACGACCGAGTATCGCGGGCACTGCGCGTGCGATCTGGAAGATATACGTCGGTATCACCGCATTGGTGGCCGTCTACCTCGCTGTAGCGACGTTCATTGTCCTTCCCGGCTACGGTATCGAACAGACGATCTTCGACGCGCTCAACCACGCGATGACCGGCCAGTCCACCGGCGGGTTCAGCACGCTCGACAACTCCATCGCGGGCTACAACTCCTATGCGATGGATATCGTCCATATCCCCGCGATGATCACCGGAGCGATCTCGATCCCGGTATACTACGCTGCGGCCTCCGAGCGTGACATCCGGGAGTTCACGCGTGATCCGCAGGTCAGAGCGCTGTTCGGCCTGTTCATCGTCGGTGTGGTCGGTCTGACGGCGTTTCTCGCACGGTGGGTCGGCGTCCCGTACAACGGCGACCCGCTTGGGTACGTCGGCAGGGTGGCGACCAGTCAGGCGTTCCGCGAGGGGCTCTTCCAGTTCATCAGTGCGCAGACAACCACCGGCTGGCAGACGTCTGCGATCGGCGACTGGAACAACGGCGCGGTCATGTTCATCGTCTTTGGGGCGATGTTGCTCGGCGGGTCTGCAGGAGCGACGGTCGGGGGGATCAAGATCCTGCGTGGCTACATCGTCGCTCGCGGGATCAGTTGGGAGGTCTCACGGGTGTTTCTCCCCGACCATGCCATCGACGACCTGCGGATCGGACAGCGGATATTCAAGGCCGATGAGGCCAACGACGAAATTCGCGCCGCGGGGACGATGGCGGCTGCCTACCTCATCGTGCTGGCACTGTCACTGTTCGTGCTGTTGGCTGTCCTCCCATCGGAGTTCACGCTCGCGGACGCGATCTTCGAGGTAGCGACCGCACAGGGGACTGTCGGACTGTCGTCAGGGATTACCGGTCCAGGTATGCCGGTCATCGCGGAGATACTGTTCATCATCCAGATGTGGATGGGACGGCTCGAAATAATCCCCGTACTCGTCCTGATTACTAGTCTCTTCAGGAGGTGACCAGTATGATTCACCAGACGAAATCCACGAATCCCATACTCGACGTCCCCGGCCCACCATCCCGCGTCGTTCCCATTCGATTGCATCGCTAACCGACTACCACCGTCCCGATCCACCCACCAATGTACGTAATCATCATCGGCGCAGGCCGTACCGGACGCACAGTCATCGACCTCGCAACCCAAGACGACCACGAGGTGGTCGTCATCGAACGCGACACGGAGATCGCAGAGGAGGTGAGTGCAACCTACGACTGTATGGTCATCAATGCGGATGCAGCGTCGAAAGACATCATGCTCGAAGCCGGTGTCGAGGAAGCGGATGCGCTCATCTCGACGACGGAGAGCGATTCGGTGAACCTCATGGTTACCATGTTCGGGAAGCAGTACGAGGTCGAGACGCTCGTGAGTTCGATCAACGACCCTGCCCACATGGAATTATTCGAGGACCTCGGTGTGAACATCGTCGAAAGCCCGCACCAACTCAACGGTCAGTACCTCTATCGGGCCGTCCAACACCCTGCGATTCAGGACTTCATGCCGATCGCCGGTGAAGCCGAAATCTTCGAGGCCACGGTCGAAGATGGCGCTCCGATCGCGGGTCTCAGCCTGATCGACGCTGACAGGGAAGATCTGTTGCCAGAGGAGACGATTATCGTCGCTATCGTTCGAGACGATGAACTACACATCCCAAAGGGCGAGACTGAGATCGAGCCGGGCGATGTCGTGACGATTTTCGCCGGGAACGGTGCAGACAGACAGATAACAGACATCTTCACGAGGACCTAGCCATGTCAGACGACTCTGAGCCTCCAGACGTTCGAATCACCGTTCCACGCGACACGTCCGACTCGGATGATAACTCGTATCTCCGCAGTGGCCCGCGGATTCAGACACCCGATTATCTCGTCGTTGTTCCAGTCACCGGGACGCTGCTCGATACGTACACGGGGATCAACGTCCGGCGGTTTCTCCGAACAGCGGTTGCGCTCGCGGCGGACAACGACGGCCGGGTACTCTTGGTCGGGATGGAGGCTGTTCAGGACGAGTCTGCACTCGAACCCGTTCGAGAGTACGTTCAATCAGAAGACCCGGCGGCATCTGATAAACCGAAGGTGGTTGAGGCCATCGAGGACCGGCAAACACAGTTAGCTGAGATGGCCGACGTGGCGCAAGAACTTGATCCGGGCGTTTCGGTTACTGCAAGCGTTCGTGCTGTATCGGACATCACGAGCGGAATCCTCAGCGTCGTCAACGGCGGGAACGAGACGGCTGTCTTGTTGCTACGTGGGACCGGACTTGACGAGGGCTGGTTACTCAATCGGAGCACGGTCGATACGATCTTGGCTGAGGCCGAGTGTGACGTGTTCGTCGAAAACATGGGCGTTAAAAGTGGAGAGAATACGCTATACGTTCCGGATATCGAAGGACACACTGTCGCCTCTCTCGCCGAATCTGAGGCAGAGACAATAGATTCAATACTGTTACCTGTTGGGGCAGGACCACACGCTGCTCTTGCTGCAGAAGCAGCGCGCGCAGTAGCACGCCATGCTAATGCATCAGTTACCGTTCTTCACGTTATCTCACCTGATGCATCTGCAGAAGCGACAGGTGAAGGTGAAGACCTGCTGAAGTTCGCCGACTACGTCCTCGGTTCCGATGTGACGACCGAAACGGAACTGAAAACAGCTTCTGATACAGCCGATGTTATCGTGCAGCAAGCGAAGGACCACGATTTTGTATCGATCGGGGCTCCGGAACAGAAATCTCGGTTGAAGAAGATCGTCTATGAATCGGTACAAGAAACCGTTTCAGAGCTTAATGAGGCGACCGTTCTTATGTCACGTGACAGTGACCGAACTGCGCGTTCGCTGTACTACCGTTGGAAACGAGGCATCGAAGCTATAGAGGATGATGATAACGATAAAAACTGAGAGCGGGTATTTGATTAACTAAACGACTTTCATGCTGAACGTAAATACGAGGGCTGTCGGACACGACACCGGTCGCATTGTACAGGCCGTTGCCCTGATGTCGGCGGTTTCGATCATCGTGGCAGTCGTTAATGGTGAGTTCTACGCGACGCCTGCGTTTGCTGTCACTGCGGTCACCTTGGGCGGATTCGGAACTGGACTCGTCCGGTGGTACCGGGATGCTGACCCGCCGGAGAAACGCGACGCGATGGTTACCGCGGCCACTGCATGGGCTGTGATCGGTTTTCTCGGTGGACTACCGTTCTTACTCGTCGCCTGGACGATCCAGATCGACCCGTTTCCCGTCTGGATGAACACGCCGCCGATGGACGACACGACGGTCATCTTCCTCAATCCGCTGGACGCGGTCTTCGAAAGTATGAGTGGATTCACCGGGACCGGACTGACGATGGCCGCTGTCGAAGACAAGCTGCCGCGGTCGATCCACTGGTGGCGGTCGTTCATCGAATGGGTCGGCGGCGTCGGCGTGATCGTTCTCACCGTAGCGATTCTCCACCGCGGTGGCGGAAGCAGTGGCTCGTACACACTCTACGAAAGTGAAGCCCGCTCGGAGAAGATCCACCCAAGTATCGTGACGACGGTCCAGGAAATCTGGAAAATCTTCGTCGGACTCACGATCGGGTCGATCATCCTGTTTTTGCTGGTCGGAATGCCGTTGTGGGACGCGATTAACCACGGCATGACGGGGATTGCGACCGGGGGATTCTCTGTCCACGGTGCTTCAATCGGGCACTACGACAGCCCGCTGATCGAGTACGCTGTTGTGCCCGTCATGTTTGCTGGTAGTATCGCATTCCCGATCCACTACCTGATCTTCAAGGGTGAATTGCGGAACTTCTACGCTGACCTGCAAACACGATGGGTGTTCATCTGGTTCACGGCCGGCTCACTCGCGCTGGCGGCGATCCTGTATGCGAACGGCCAGTACGACACGCTCGAACATACGTTCCGAGCGAGCGTCTTCCAGTTCGTTTCGGCGGTCTCGAATACCGGGTTCGGTACCGAGACGATCGGCGGTGGGACCGATCGAGTATGGGATACTGGTGCAACACTCTTCATGTGTCTCGGAATGCTCACCGGTGGAGCGGCTGGATCGACGACCAGTGGGCTCAAAATCATCCGGATGGTTACGCTGTTCAAGGGGACGGCCTGGCAGATACGAGATGTCTTCGAACCGTCGAGCGCAATCCGGTATCTCAAGATCGGTGACCGACGGCTCAGCGAAGAGCAGGCTCAGCGCGAGTACACCGAAGCGACGGTCGTGTTCATCCTCTGGATCTTGTTCCTCATAATCGGTGTTGCCGTGCTCTTGCGCGTGCTGTCACCGGGTCATCCGCTGGAGTACGTTATCTTCGACGTGATGAGTGCACAGAGTAACGTCGGTCTAGACTCCGGGATTACAGGCCCGACAATGCCCGACACTGCCAAGGCGATGTTGATAATCAACATGTGGGTCGGGCGGCTCGAAATCATTCCAGTTGCGGTACTGCTTGGCTCGATTTTCCAGCGACTCAATCTGTACCGGTGAGACGGAGCAACTGAATGAATTTGGGAAATAATGCACTTGGCAGGCAACACCTCCATTATTGAGTGCTACTTCATTCACCTGTACTTAGCGTTCAGGAGTTCGTCTTCACTCACTACTTCCCTCGGCTTGATCGTCAGCAATTGGCTCGAGTGATTCTTCCATGCGTTCGAATTTGGCTTCACGAAGCTCTTCCTCTGACGGAGCTTTCGGTACGAGCGATGCGTCCTCTGGTAGGTCAACATCCTTGCCTTCCAGGGGGTCTGAATCCGCGACCATCTTGCGGATCTCCATATCTCGGTTGAGCTTCCCGATCAGCTGCTCGAACGACGTATCACGCTCGTGACGCAGCCGACGCAGTTCTCGAACCTGCCGCTCGAACTCCGTCTTTTCTGCCCAATCATAGATCCGCCGTCCAAGCAGCGTCAGCTCATACCGCTTTTCTGTCCCATGCTCAGTCGGCCTATGGCTTACAGTAAAAATATCACGTTCAACACCCTCGGATAACCGTGAAGACACCGTCGAGGAACTCACCGCAACCGCGTCGACGAGTGCGTTAAACGTCGCTGTTCCCGTCCCGATCTCCGTGACGAGTTCCGGTGCGCCCTTCTGCCGGAGAAAACCCTCTAGGTCGTCTAATCCCATCGTATCCACGCATTCGCCACCACGCACTATAAATCCAACCAATAGATAACCCATACCGATTTTTGGACTATACCGTATTTCAGCCACAACCAATTCTCCAACTACAGCACGCATACCCCTTCATACATCCGCAGTAACAAGCCTCAGGCAGACAACCAACGCTGATGACTGACTCTAACTTTACTCTATTCTATACCGATATTCGCCATCCCAGCGGAACCACACTACCGCTGAATCACTCCACAATCTGGCTAGCGTCACGCCACCAGTGCAGTAGCGCGGCTTGGAGGCGAGATAATGACGAGTGACCCGTCGGCGGTCGCCCAGTCAATCGTCGTTCACGCGGAGACGCTCTGTGAGCGTGAAGACCACCTCTGGGATGTCATTTGCCAGCTTTCGATCCCAGTTGACGATCTCGAGGATGCCCGCGACCAGAACCGCGTCGACTTCGAGACCGACGAAATGTTTCGCACGCTCCTGTTCAAAGGAATTCGCGGGATTTCACAGAATGAATTAGCGCAACAGCTCGGTCGGAAGCCAACCCTCGTCAAGAGCTTCCACTTCGATATTACTGACCTCAAGAAGACGCCGACCCAACAGCAACTCTCGTACACGCACGCACAATTCAGCGAGGACACCCAAGAAGTCCTCAACCGGACTGTAGCTGGCGTCCGGCAAGTTGCGCTCGACAATGATGTCGTCACAGAAGCTCTTGTGCCGTCCGTCCCAACTGAAACCGAGGAAGAGGTGTCACAGAGCACGAGCGAGTACAAGAAGGAGAAAGCCCAGAAGACGCTGACGCTCGCTCGCAAACACGTTATCCCCGAATTCGACACGCACCGAGCAGCCCACAAGACGTACTCCGACGAGGTAATGCTGGATATGTTCGCGAGTATTTGTGCGAACAACGGGAGTGCTCATTCGGAAGCCGAGTACGGCTGGCTCACTGACGACGACCTCACCTGCGACGACTCAACGTTCCTGCGGGCAATCAAGAAAATCGCGACACCCGAAGACTCGGACGACCAGCTCACGTTCGAGGATTTCGAGGATGATGATTCGATGCCCGAGATCGACCAGATTCGAGACGCGGTTATGACGGCATTCAACGCCGCCACGGAGAACATCATCAACTCAATTCGTGGCGACGATCCCTTCGACTCACGGGAGACCGTTGCAGCCATCGACATCACCCACGAGCAGTTCCACGTCTGGCCGTGGGAAGACAAAGAAGCGGGAGTTGCGAAGCCGGACTACCCGAAGATGGTGAGTGGCTACAAAAAGGACGGCGAGTACGAACGCGGCTACAAGTACGCGACGATCACGCTAGTGGGGGATCACGCACCAATCGTCCTCGGTATTGAACCGGTCAAAGAAGACTCTACGTGGGAGCGCGACTGTTCGCCGTCGTACTCGAAAGCTGACCTGGTGAGTCGATTGCTCGACCGAGCGGAGCAGTTCGTCGACCTGGACATGGTGATGTTCGACCGTGGGTTCTACGCCAATCGCGTGTACGCAGATGTCGACGAGCGTGGGCTCACGTATCTCTCTCCAGTACCGACGTACGAGGATGACTTGGCAGCAATTCAGGACATTCAGAAGCATCCGACGGCGGACGCAGCTGTCAAGCACGACGTCCCGTTCGGAATTGATGGCGACGTCCATCACAAGGCGGAGTTCCTCTACACGCCGAGTACGAGCGATGATGCTGACGGGAAGTATGCGGTGTTCGTGACGAACCAGGACCACGTTGAGCCGGAGGAGATTGCGAGCGTGGTGAACGGCTACAGTCGGCGGTGGGACATCGAAAACCAGTACAAGTCAATCAAGGACTTTCTGCCGAAGACGTCGTCGACGGACTACCGGCTTCGGTTGTGTAACTTCGCGCTGTCGACGCTGATCTATAACCTGTGGCGGCTCACAGACTATCTGATCAAGGTCGCGCTCGATAAGCCGATTCGGTCGCCGCCAGTGATTACGGCGAAGACGTTCGTGCGGGCGTTAGGCGACTTTCTCCGGGAGTTCGGGTAACACTTTTCTCACTCCGGGTTCTCCGATTCGATAGCGGCTGCTCTGTCCATTTCCGCTCATTTTCACGGTATCTGTCAGTAGTTCAAGTGATAGTCACTCGCTAAGTCGATCCTGTTCTGTGTTCGCGCCGATTGTGGACTCACCAGCTCCCAGTATTTCCAGTCTCATTTGTAGCCTTAAAAGGACGCGAAGAATGTGTCGTTGGCCATCTCTACAAGCCACCACTTCCCCCACGTGAGCACGCCCAGTGACAATAGACCCTCAATTGTCAGACGCGTGGCTGACTAGTTACTAAGCGACTACGGTCTGACTACGGTGGTAATGAATCCGACTACACTCCGGCTCTCAGAGAGTACACTCGATACTCTCGCAGATGAAGCCGATGAGAGAGGATTGTCACGATCTGAGTACATTCGTGAAATTATTCGTGAGCGCCATGAAGACGACCGACTACATGATCGACTACGTGCTGACTACGAACGCCAGATCACTGACTACGAAGAGAAGATCCGCGACTACGAAGAGCAAATTCGTGACTACGAGGAACGGATCACGGATCTAGAAACGGAAAACGAACGGATCCACAATGAGAAGCGGCTCATCCTTGAGCAACGCGAGGAGAATACCGAGCTTGTCGAATATGTTGAGGAACAGCGTGAACTCACACAGTATCAGGAACGCCGACAGCGGCTGCTTGATGAGGCAAATATTCTTCGGCGGTGGAAATGGAAGCTCACTGGCGTCCCTGTCGACCGTAAAGACGAGTAGTCCTTCTCATGCTAGAAATCGAGATCGGGTAGTCAATCAGCGGTCTCGAGGTCGCTCCATTTTACACATCGGTCTCAAAACGTACTGTTTCTGGCCTCACTTGAGAACCGATTAATGACGATAGTCCTCAGTATCGTCCCGGTGGGCGGCGTGATCGGCGGGCCGACGAGCTCAATCGGCGTGATTTACACACACTGACGAGCATAGGAAACGGAGTCTGTTTATCGAAGGCTTTCGATAATGGCCCAAACCTTGTGCAACATCATCCTTTCTCACAAAGGCGAGTGTTGCACAAGGCAAGAAAAGAAGCCGAAGCTATCGCGGCTCAACATTGTTGAGCGCACCATTCAAAGCGAAGAGTTCTTCGACTACGGCACTATCGGCCAACTGGTATCGAGTGGGGCTAGTGTTCGAAACCTCCTCGATAATTTCCACTTCAAGGAGCAGTGGGAGATAGTTCGCGACGGTCTGCCGCGTGACCCCCGCGTGATCGGCGAACTCTTTCTGATTGAACTCCCGGTGTGGCGGG
The DNA here is from genome assembly GCF_000196895.1 of Halalkalicoccus jeotgali B3. Taxonomy (NCBI): domain Archaea; kingdom Methanobacteriati; phylum Methanobacteriota; class Halobacteria; order Halobacteriales; family Halalkalicoccaceae; genus Halalkalicoccus; species Halalkalicoccus jeotgali. The sequence goes on along the minus strand of NC_014299.1, from coordinate 32,032 downwards.
AGATCAAGCAATGCGTCGATGAGCACTGGAACGCTTTCATGCTGCGTCAGATAAAGCCATCCGCTGGGGTGATTGAATCGGAGTTCCTTCTTGGAATCACCGTTTGGCTCTTCATACTGTGTTTTGGACATCCTCTGCTTTACTGGTATACATGGATGTTCTTAACTGTTCCCATCTATGTTAATTCCCGTTAACGTTAAATGGCTGTGAAAGAGATGTGTAGGTGGACATCCATGCGAAAGCCGACTGTGAAATGCAGCCTTCTGTCTACGATGATTGCCAAACACCGGTGGGGGACTCCGATCGGGGTAGATGAACTCTTACGACTTTCACCACTGGATAACCAGGAATATCCCAAGGCGCGAGAGTGCGTCGATGAATTACGAAGCGAGAACTACATCAACAACTACGGGGATCGTATTGGACTCGATAACAGCCATTTCGGCGAGCTCGCTGATGTGCTGTACTATGAATGTGAGTGGGAGCCCTACATCATCGACACGCGATTAAAACACTATGAGGGGATTGATACCCACGACTGGAGTTAGATCACTCCTCGAGCAACTGGATCTGGCCGTGAACCCATCCACTACCCTGCCGGCAGATCACCGCTTCACCAGGGTCGAAGTTCCGGAGGTCGCCCTTCGCGAACTGATACTCTTCTTTCTCCTCGTTTTCGCGTGGCGTCCGATCACTCCCCGCGTTGCGAGTATACTGCTCAAAGGACGTCCCAATTGTCTCGCGGAGAAAGTCCACGCTTTCCTCGTCGGCCGTCCGAAGACCAATTACCGTGACCATGCCCGACAGCAGCGCATGCGCTCGTTCCTTTCCGTAGGTGTCCTCGAGCTGGGCGATCGACTGGAGCGAGAGGATCGCTTGGCAGTTGACGCCTCGACCGACGTTGATCAGCTCACCGAGGCGCTTGATCGTCGCGTCCAGGTGTTCGATCTCGTCGAGTAGGTAGTACGCCGATCGACCAGGATCGTCCATCCCGTGCATGATGGCCTGGTCAATCAGGTAGCGGAACACGGGCGCGATCGTGCCGGACTGTCGTGTCGGGTAGTCGAGTACTAAGACCCGGCCGTCCGGGTTCTGCATGTACTCGCGGATCGAGAACTCGCCGCTCTTGGCGAAGTCACCGACGAAGAGGTCCGTGACCTGCTGCTGGGCGGTCGCGAACACGGAGCCGGCCTGGCGTTCCGTCTCGGGGTTAATCGCGCTTGCGGCAGCCGCGAGGTCCTCGTGGCCGTCTCTCGTCAGCTTCTCGTGCATTTTCTCGGGGACCGTGCGTTCCCAGTAGCGAACGAGGTCGGCGTTATCCGGACCCACCACCTCCCGGCGGATGTACTTGAGAGTCGCCGCGAACAGTTGCCGACCAGCGGCATTCCAGAAGTCCCCGTTCTGCTCGGGGAACAGTGCTCGCGCGAGTTCATCGGCATCCTCCTCGTGCTCGATTTCCTCAAAGATATTCCACGCGATTTCGGACCCATCTCCCCCGGTCGAACCCCCGGATGAGAGTCGGATCATGTCCACCCCTCGCTCCTCAAGGAACTCCTGATAGTCCGTTTTGTGATCGTAGACGACGACGGGCTCGTTTGGCTCGTTCTGGAGCTGATCGACGAAGTGTTTCAGCGTCTCGCTCTTCCCTGCCCCACTGGCACCGAGTGTGAGGAGTGACCGCCTGGGGATCCGCATGCCTCTGACAAACCAGCTGTTGATATCCTCGGCGTCGGCAGATGTGACCTTGATCGGGAGGACGAATGTGTCTTCATCGGGCGTCGGCATGGCCGGGTACACTTTCCGCTTTGCGGCGTATGCGAGCCCAGCCGTGCTACCAACAGCGGCCACCGGAAGAAGGGTCTCGACCACCATTATCGGCCCCTCCCGCCTCCGAGATCGCGCCCACGGTCGTTCTGTTGTTCCTGTTCCTGCTCTTGTTCTTGCTCCTGAGTTCGGTCGCGTCCGTACTCGAGATACGCCTCGTGCGCTTGCTTTCGCTCGCGTCGGATGTCGTCTGGGTACATCTCTAAGTCCTGCTTGTCGCCTGCTGTCATGGCGATATGAACGTCCTTGCCGTGCTCTTTGTCGTCGTGGACGGCGTAGGCGTAGTCCGCGGTTGGGCGGTCCTCGATCATCTCGCTCATGTACTCGCGAGTCGCCCGATCTAATTCGCGATCTGAGAGGTCCTCGTGATCTCGGGGTGAAATGATGATGTGTCGGTTTCGCCGGCCGGCAGCCTTGTCGTTGAACTGTTCGATCTCGCGATCGGACATGGCTCGTCCCGTCCGGTCGCGGACCTTCTGATTGTCATGCTGGAGGTAGTTCGTGAGCTTCTCAGTGCCTTCATCGTCCCTATAATTCGTCTTGTAGATCGTGTCCCGATCGTCTCCGTGCATAGTTAGATCAGGTCGTCAATGTCGGTCACTTTACCATCGTCTCTGTCCTCACTTTCGTCACTACTGTCGTCGCTGCTATCGTCAGTCATGAGGCCGTCGAGGGGGTCGTGTTCGGCGAGTGGTTCGCGAAGCCGGTTGCGTGACCATGTGAATTGGTCGTCGATCCACGTTTCGGGAGGGCTGTGCTGGCGCATGAGCAGGCGGAAGTTCACGAGGGGGTAGTTCGCGGATCTGGCGTGAATATCGCGGAGGTCCTCGGCCGTTTCTTCGACGTCCCCGACAGAGTCGTTGATCCGGTCAATGGCTTGCTGGGTAATTTCCTCGAGGCGTTGTTCGACGTTGAGGTCCTCGGCGAGTTGTTCTTCAGCATCGAGTTGGCGTTGGCGTCGAATGAGCTGGAGGCAGTAGGCACTCAGAGATTTGTCCTGTTCTTGGGCTTCTCGTTTGAGTGCGTTTTGTTCGTTTTCCGAGACGTAGAATGTGACCCGCTTGGTCCGTCCGCTGTCATTATCACCAGTCATGTATTTTCGTCCGTGGGGTATGCTGGCGGGGCGGAACTGCGCTGTTTGGTGGGCAATTTGAGAGAAAGGCAGGTTAAAGACCTGATGTGGGCAAGCCCACATACCGCTGCCATCTGCCGATTTCGTCTACTGTGGTACACAGTAATAGCACTGTGGTCAATATCCTAGTATTTTACCCATTGAGCGCGATAAAAACGTGGGTATACCCGGCCAGTCTGAGAACGCGGGCCTACCAATCGTGTCTTAGATTCTGATATTTTTGATTCGTCTTACCTTGTGTAACACATCCTCCTTCTCACGAAGGTGATTGTTGCACAAGGGAAGGTGTCAGAGAATGATCTGAATGAAGCGAACTGGCCGCTAGAGATATTGCTATTTATCGATAGTGTTTTCGCTGGTCTGCTGAATAGACAGCGCGTATCTCACTCTGTAGGGTACTCCCAGACAAACAGCGGTATAGAGAAATCAAAATACTGCTCTAACACTGCTTGAACATCGTTCTCAGTTCTTCCGAGAGTAGGGAAATTAACGTACGAAGGAATCAACAGTACACCCGCATCAGCGGTGCGACCCATCGAGAACACGTTGGGATCGCGATGAGCGATCTCCATTTTCATCAAATGCCAGTTCACACGCATTTGCTCACCGCTCTCGTGTTCGACTACAACTCCATCATTATAGGCATCAAAACTCGCTCGACGAGAGACTACGTCGTAATCGGTGGTCGTCTCAAACTTCACTGAGACCTCCTGCTCCCATCCCAGCGGATCAAGTAGTTCACGCCGGTCACTCAAATACTGATTCCCCCCACCATAGTCGATATATGCCTCTGCAATTGCTGGTAACTCCTCTTTCAAACCCTTTTTCTCGACGATTTCTCTACCCTCGTTGAACGACCACGTATCCCGTCTCCGAATCTCAGGCCTCATTGAGCGATGAGATCCTTCACAGTCCCTTAGAATTTGAGGTTAACCTATATCCTCCCGATTTGCGTGATTCACGCTCTATATCTTACACGCAATCATTGACAATTTCTGGATGGGTTTATAGGCTAATCACTGTGTGTATTTCCTGTGTAAATCGGTTCTCCAAGTACGATCAACAGATGTGAACTATCCATGTCTCTGGCGCAGCTGGCTACCAGAACCCTCACTCACGAGCAAGTAACGCCGTATTCTCACGTCTCTTCGCTCCGTTCCGAGACGGGGATTCCTCGCTCGCTCGGGACAGTCGTCATACCGCCAAGCTCGAGAGGGGTGATCCGTCGGCACGTCCTGTCGCTCGCAGTCGCGCTCGTCGGGGGAGTTATTGCGGGTGCCTACCTTGTCGGGGGTGTGATATGAACGACATGACCGTGTGCGACCGGTGCGGGCGCGAAGTCGAGCCCGTCACCACCGCCGTGCGGGCGACGCTTTGTTCCAAGTGTATCCTTCGGACACACTTTGAGGCGTAGCCACCGATGCCTCGTTTCTAGCGGGAGCGTAGTACTGAGTGCCGCCGCTTTCCCGACTGGGGAAAATCCCCAGCCCAAGACCACATAATTCGATAGTGACAGCTACCCAAATTTTAAGTATATTGACATTGTTTGACTTGTTGGCAGGCTCACAATAGCTGCCACGACGGATACACCCCGTCGATCATGTTGAACCTCTCCGATTCGGAGAGGTTTTCGATGCGAAATCAGTATCACATATAGAGAGTCTTCTCGGCACCTAGTCACCGATAAGTTTCGAAGTCGTAGGGGAATCAGTAGAATTTGGTCTGGGTTTCACTTCCGGATGTGCATATCTCGCGGTCCAGCAGCTGCATTCGTATTGGATAAATGGAAATACAGTAATACTTATCACAGTAGACATTTATTTTGATTGTGGAGGGAAGACCTTGACGAAGGGCCCTAGGGTCAAACCTTTGGCCTGGGGATAGGTACCCTCCGCAATGTGAACGCGAGATATCTCGTGAAAAAGACCACAACGGGGCTTATGGTGCTTCCGTTGGGTGCGGTCGGGTGGCTGCTCGCGAAGCGGACTGTCAGCTGATCCCTAACGGTCGCAGCAGGCGGGAGGACCCTTCCCTGAACGCTCTGAAGTAGGGGAAGTGCTGCCTCGACATAGCCCCTGGGTGAAATGTCGGGGTTGTTCGCCTGGCCGAATTCCACTCATTCGATGAGGACTGCATATTCCTTGTGTCGAAAACTCAGAGAGCCATATTACCTTTACACCGTCCCGGCCACCGCACCGCCCCTGCCGTCGCGCCTCCGGCGCGCTGGCGGGATAAGATACCAGCCCCGCTTCCCCCACCACAGCGGGATGAACCCCACCGCCTCATAGTGAGGGGGTGGCCCGGTTTCGACACGGGGTGTCAATATCCCCTTAAGAGGGGTGCCCAAGGGCAGAGGCGAAAAAGACCGTATGTGTGGGCATCAGTCGTCAGCCTCCGCGTTCGCGTACATTTCAGTGAGGGGCGAAGCGGCGATCGCGTCGGCCGTGTCCTCGTCCTCGAGCTCGCCGGACTGTTCATCCTCCTCGTGGAATTGCTGTTCAACGGGCGCGAGCGCGCTCCCGTTGAGGAACCGGCTCATGTAGCGATCGAACTCGCCGTGGTCGTCGGCGTCGTAGTTGAGCACGTAGTCCTCAAGCGGCGACGCCTCGGCACGGACCCGGTGCCAGCCGGGGATATCGTTGTCCGTGACCCCACAGACGAACTCCGTATACCCTGCGTTCGCACGAGCAGGAGTGAGGTCGTTTTTGATCGTATCGACGATCGCCTCGTTCGGGACCATCTCCCGGATCGCCTCCTCAGTCTCCGTAGTGGACATCGGCATGTTGTAGATCTGCTTGAAGCTCGTCTGATCGAGGAGCGCCTGTTTCTTGTCGGCGTTACTATCCGACGAGTTGCTCGAGACGAACTCCGACGGGTGCTGGCTCATCAGCCACATTATCGCATCGTAGCGAGCGACCTCGCGGAACTGTTTTTGCAGCCATGACACCTGAGCGTCATTGTGGAGGAGTTGGTGAGCCTCGTCGATGAGGAACATGACCTCCCCCTCCGTCCGACGGATCTTTTGCGTGACCTGCGACTGGGCGAGACTCATCATTGCCGACTCCTCGGCGTCGGTGTCGCTATTGAACTGCGAGAGGTCGAGATAGGCCATGCTCACGTCAGTATCAATCAACCCGAGCGACGTCTCGCCAAGCAAGTTGTGGTACTTTCCGTTCTCGGAAAATCCCGAGAGTTTCGCGAGGAGTTCCGCCGCACGGTCTTCCCGAACATCGCTCTCGGAGTCCGCACTACTAACAGTGTAGTCACCGGGGTTCTCCCCCATGTCTTCCCACGTCGTCAAGAGGTCGCTCACGGTTGGATTCTCGTCGCTTTCGACGTTGCCCGGTGAAATTCCGTGGTCGCGATACGTCCGCTCGATGCCGTCCTCGATGATCGTGTGATACTCCGAGGCGTCGACGCCCTGAGATTCGAGGATACTCTTAAAGAAGTTCGTCGCGAGGTCGACACTCATCCGGTAGGCGTCGATGTCTTGATTCCCTTCCGGCGGGGCTTGGACGTCGAGCGGATTGATCGTCTTGTCGCCCTCAATCACGATGTGCTCGCCGCCGAGCATCTGTGTGAGCCCCGTAAAGCCACCCTGCGTATCACAGACTATCAGCGTCCGGTCGTCGCTCTCAGCGTACCACGCGCTCGCTGCCGAGCTTGCACCGTAGGTTTTGCCCGACCGGGTGATCCCAAGCGTGATCATGTGCGGCGAGGAGCCACGCTCCGCCGGATTCGTTCGGAACGGGAGCCCCGTCTCAACGTCCCGGCCCCAGTTGAGCCCGCCGTCCTCGTTGATCGTCGCCGTACACGGCGGGAACGCCGCACCGAGGAACCCACCGAGAACGCGCTTTTGCTTCGGTCCACTGGTTCCCGCGTCCCCGAGGAGCGTCGAGAGTCGCCTCTCGACCATGCCGGGATCCGAATCGTCGCTCAGGACGTCGTTGAACACGTTGCCCTTGTTCGGCGAGCACGAAGCGAACAACTCGCGTTGCATCCGCGACGGGCGAAGGACAGTCGCCTCGACCGGCGAGGATTCGAGGATCTCTTTCACGTCGGCGATCCCCTCTTGGAGCGCGCCCATCTTCGCTGCGTCCCAACTGTCGAAGTCTCGATGCTCACTCTCTGCGAGGCCGAGAGCGGCCCGTGGACCGGCACGAACCGTGACGTACATCGAGATGTCCCACGCTTGTGCGTTCGTGTTGCGAAGCAACTCTCCGGCATCCTCGTAGACGTTCCCACCTTCTCGGGTCCCCCGCGATTCGATCCGGGACTGCTCGCCCGACTTAGCGTTGATGTTCGCCTCGCCGTCCTGGAGTTCCTCTTGTGCTTGCTTCTTGTCGACTGCTGTCGCGTCGATCGTAATGTCGAGATCCACGCCGTCGACGCGGTCCATCGCGTACAGCGGCTTCAGAAAGTTGCTCTCGATGTCCGTCGGGTAGTCCGCGATCCAGAGGGTCGCCGCGTACTGCTCGCCGACCTCAACGTAGCTTTTCTTCGCGTCGAAGTGCGACCCGGCGAGTGCCATATCCGATCCGACGAACTCCTCGCGATCCTGAGAGAGACCCGTCTGGAGTCGGTCACGGGCCGCCTCGCTTCCGAGGTCGTCGACGGTCCCACTCTCCTCGTCGCCGGCCTTGAACAACCGGGCATCGGGCCACACACTCGGGCCGTCCTCACTGCGGTTGAACTTCCGCTCAAGGCGTTCATCCGGCTCGTGCTGCTCGCCGGTCCAGTACGCGAGGAGAACCTCCGCGTGTTCTTCGGCGCTCACACACTCCGTCGCGACGCCTGTCACGCCCGCGAACATCTTGGATTCGAGCGTGTCGAGCCGGTCGTACATCTCGCGCTGCTGGGCCTTCCGACGCTGGAAGCCCGAATCGTCGTCCGAATCGCGAACGTGAACGTCGTCGGGAGCAACGCACGTCGTGACGTAGTGATGCATCTCTCGGGGGTCCTCTGCCGGCTCATCAACCTCCTCGAACCACTCGACAACTCCGCGCATGAACTCACCCATGTAGCCCGCCGCCCGGTCGAGAACGCCACTGTAGGCCCGCTCGTTGTATGTGCCGATCGTCTCCTCCAGATCGTGGTCTCGCGTCGTCGAGTAGTAGCTAAAGTCGAAGTCTTTGACCCGCTGGTCGATGTTCCGCGAGAGGGTCGCGACGAGCGAATCGAGCTCGCCGTAGGTCATGTTCGCCGTGGTCCGCGGGTCGACGCGAACGAGGCCGACAAGTGTCCCATCATCCATTTCAGCGGTCCCGTCGTCGAAGATACGGCGGACACCGTGGTGGTCGAACCGCTCGGCCACGGTGTCGCTAACAGGCATCTGGCGGCGCATACCGAGGTATCGCCGCCACTCGGTGAGGCGCTCTGATGGCGATGTGTATTCGTGGGTGAGCAGGACCACGCCAGCCCCGCCGAGCCCAGCAACGAGGCCAATAATAGTCGTCGGGATCATGACCGCTAGTGGTGCGCCGAGCGCGACGAGAACGCCACCGAAGGCGGTCACGCCGAACGCCGGGGCGAGGAAGAGAATATCGTCGAGCGTGAACCGGCTCACGATCGGGATGCTCGCGTCGATGTCCGGCAAGGACAGTTGCGTCGGGTCTTTCTCTCGAGTCTGTTCGCCTCGAATGTCGTTCGTGTCAGCCATTGTTAGTCATCACTCCGCGATCTGCGTCGTCGTTTGACCGCATCTCTGCGCTGCCGATTGATCGCTCGATTCCGGGCCGTCCTCGAGGAGTTCGCCTCACTATTGGTCGTCTTCGACGCCGAACCCTGAGATGTGGACGACGGAGATGTGCCCGTAGACCGCTTGGAACAAGAGGAGCCGGGGCGGCCGAACTTCGCCGTTAGCATTGCCCCGCCCATCCGGCTCCCTGCTCGTTGCTTCGCGTTCGCTGCCGTCTGGTTCGCCGTCGACCGCGCCTTGGTCGCGTAGGGAGCAGCGGCCGACTTGAGGCGACTCTTTGCGCGCGAACCGGCGGACGTGGCCGCATTGTTCGCTGTCGACGCCCCACGGTTGGCCTTCTTGACCGTGATCGTTGAGAGAGCGAGCCCCGACGCCGTCTCAATATTTTTAAAAAAGATCCACGGAAGGCCGAGCAACGCGAACGCGAGAATGATCGCCGTTCCCAGGAGGCTCGCAATCTGGGTGCCAAGTCCCACTGCGTCCCATATCATCATGTCCGCGAGCCGCAGGAGAAGCGACTGAATGATCCTGAGCAGCGGAAGCATACCCAGCGCTGTCAGTCCAAGGTTCGCCGTCGACTGCAGGGGTTTGACCGGGACGGCCTTGCTCGCTACGATAAAGGGGAAGAACGCGAACAAGACGAGCGGGAGCATGTAGATCCCGTACATGATGAGCCCGCCGACGATCACCACACCCGCGTTGATCGCCATAAGGACGAGAACGACGATGTGACCGAGCCCCAGCTGGACGATCCCGCTCCCATTCTGGACGAACTCGTTACCACCCGGCGCGATCGCCGTCGAGATGGTGTTGATCCCATTGAAGTACAGGCCGAGTAGGACCATCCCGGTCAGCGTCGCGAACGCGGAGTAAATGAGCGTCCGAAGGATCTCCCGCTGCTTCTGCCGACTCTTGATGTCGAACATGTAGATCAGGCCAGCGGCCCACAACGGGGCGGACATGGACGTGGCGGCTACGTAGAACGCCGCCGGGACGTTCCACATGCCCGTCGGCATGATCCACGAGCTCGGCGAGGTCGGTTCTCCAGGCGCCGCGATCCCGACGAAAGCGGCGTTGAGTTCGTCAGCGTAGCCCGCGACGCCATCTTGGATATCCGCCCAAATCCATTCAATTGCCCCCTCAAGCCAATCACCCGGACCGGGGACCGACGGCATGAGCCCGCCACCACCGAGTATGCCGCCACCGGATCCGTCGCTCGCGGTCGTACCGTTGCCGGTGGTACTATTACCGACTGAGCCGTTAATGTCTGTACTATTCGGCGTCTCACTCGTGCTATTATCCGTCTCATTGCCGATGATCGGCTGGCCGAGTGCTGGAGCCCCAACACTCGAAAGGACGAGAACGGCGACAATAGCAACCCGAACCCAATTTCTCACGAATCAGACCCTCGTGAGGCTTAGAACGGGAGCGTGACGATCAGAAGGTTCAGCTCGAAGCCGATGCAACCGAAGCTCTCGGGAAGCAGTTGACCAAGCATTGCCCCGACGAATGGGACGCCGACGAGGCCGCCGAACATCGACGCGCCTGCCCCCTTCGCCTCCTGACGAGCCATATCGCGCTTGCTGTCGTCGATCGAACCCGCGTCGTCGATCGCCCCAATCCCGCGGATCATCCCTTTGCCGGTGAGATACACCGCTGCGAGGATCCCAGCCGCCGTTACGACCCAGCCCGCGCCGGACCCACAGAGGGCGTTTCCGAGTTCTTGGGTCTGTGCCGCGGCAGGGCTCGCAAGCATCGTCATCACCACGGCGGTCGTCGAGAGGACTATTGACGTCTCCTCGAGTGCCGACCGAATGGGGGTCTCAGAGGATGGTAAGACGTTCTCGCGGATGGTATCGTACAGTCGATTTTCACCGTCATTTCGCTGGCGTGGTACCATGATTACATCAATTAAACCCAAGCACTTAACTACTTTGTATTGAATAGTAAATACGTATGTTGAATAGCAGTCGGAATAGACATGCGATACAATAGTGAATCTCATAACACAATAGCAGAAGAATCTTATATGTTAGTCCGGATGCAAACAAAAAGCGCAATGGTAAATGAAAATTACACACCCTCAGAAGAGGAAGACCGGATCCTTGATGTGTTCAAGGAGGGACGGGATGAGGGCAGTCCATGGGGGTACGCAACCCCACGCCACCTCCGAGAGGTGACAGAAACTAAGAAGGGCAATATTGAGTATTATCTCCGACAACTGACGTCCGCTGGTTGGCTCAAGAAGGTCACACGGGGATTCTACAAATTCGTCTCAGATCCGCGGGAGGAGTCAGATGAGCACTGAGAGCAACCCCGGCCTGCTCCGGCGACTGTTCAACCTCGCGCGGTTTGTCGTTGTGGGGCTGATCATCTACGTTGTGAGCATGGCGATCCTGATGGGTCTCCGCGGCCCCATCATTGCCGCCTCCAGCAGCGGGACATTCACTGCTATCTTCGGCGCGTGGGTACTCGCGACCCTTGGAATCATCGCCGCGATCAAATAAGCACACCTCTATTCATGACCGATTTATCTACCCTTTCGAGACGTGGCTTTCTTCGCGGTACCGCCGGGCTCGCCGTCGCCGGCTCACTCGCCGGGTGTTACTACTCGACGAGTGGATCAGACAGCGGAAACGTTAGCTCCGGTGGCGTCGGGTCGGGCTTCGCCTACGAGCAACCGGACGTCTCCCGCGAAGACGCCACTCATGTCGTACGCTCACCCGACCAATTCGATGCTGCTCTCGACGAGGCCACCCACGAGAACCCCTCGATCGTGTGGATCCCCGCAGACGCTGCTATCAACTACTCTGGCCGGTCTCGGGTCGTCACTAATGCCGTGATAGCATCCAGTCGATCAGTCAACCATCCCGGCGGCCTCATCTACAGTAACACGATGGGCGGGACCTCAGAAGCCTACCGTGGCGGTCCCGTCGACGGCGTCCTCGAGCTCGGCGCGAACAGTCGCATGACTGGCGTACGCTATCGCGGTCCCACAAGCGCGACATGGGAGCACCCACTCTATCCGGGCTACATCCCGTTCGGGAGCGGACCGGCCCCGGATCGTGAGGAGTATCGCTCACAACGCCACTCTCGCGGGATCAGTATCACCTCGGGGAACGTTCGGATCGACAACTGCGAGATCTTCGGCTGGAGCACGCAAGCGATCTCAGTCAACTGCCCCCGCAGCTGGGGTCGAGAGCGGGACCAATCCCATCCTCGAATCCAGAACTCTTCAATCCATGACTGTGGTCTCAGTGGCTACGGCTACGGACTTGAAGTCAACACAGGCCATCCCGTTTGTGAACGGAGTTACTTCAACGGCTGCCGACATATGGTCGCTGGCGAGGGGTATCCGGATTGTGGATATACCCTCTCAGGCTGCTTTTTCGGGCCCGCAGGCTCGCTCTTTCCCATCGATATGCACAATCTCGCCGAGAATATCGGCGGGACAACTAACCCCGACGACTACGAGTATCGCTACCGCTCAGGCGGTCTCATGCGGGTACTCAACTGCACGGTCGCGTTCTCCCATGTAATCGACATCGCCAGTACGGAAAGTGGCTCGCTGTCAGCGGGAGGGAATCCGTTCGCCGGAGAGCAGACCTCCGCGATCTCAATCGGCGGGCTGCCGGCTCAAGGCGTGCAAGTCGCCGGCTGTCGATTCGTCCATGATTCGCCGGACAGTGCGTTCTCGCAGGGACTCCTCCCACGCCACGCCGAGACTAATCAGTTCGGACTCGCCCGCTGGGAGAGCAAGAACAATCAGTTCGGACTTACCGCGAACTTCCCTGTCGGTCAGCCCTGAGTTCGGACATACGTCGCGATCTCGTAATCCGTGGCCTCGCCAGCCCCGCTCCCCCTCGCCGTAATCGAGAAATCCCATTCGTCGCCCGGCGCTAATCCTGTCGTCCCACCAAGTGCGGGCCTCCCGAGTTGCTCGCCCTCCTGGAGGAACTGAACCTCAAGGTCTAGCGTGAGCGGCTCGTCGGCCTCATTCGTCGCTGTTCCGGTCACTGTCGCTGCGTTCGTTTCCGTTGTAAGCTCCGTTCCCGAGATCGCCACGTCGTCGCTCGTTGGTTCTTCGGTCGCCGCACTCTCGTTGATCGCTGATTCGTTTGTCTCCGGTCCCTGCGGGTCCGGTTCTGGGTTCGCTGCCTTCGACTGTTCGCTTTGATTCTGCACGTCCTCCTTGCTGGCCTCCGGTGCCTCCCCGTCCTCGTCGATATCATTCCCCGTCGTATTGTGATCGCTCTTAGGAGTGGACTCAGATCCCTTCTCATTGTTGCCGTCCTCGCCCATGAGTACCCATGTCGTTGCACCCGTTACGGCCACGCCAACTGTCGTCGCTATTCCAGCGGTCATGCCTCTCCGTTTCATCGTTCTCTGTTCATTCGACTGTGTTCGCTCAAATCTTGGCCACCGCAATCAGGCACTACAAACAGTCGGTTCTGAGACGTGGTGAAACCACCGTTATCGGAACCGCCGGCCTGTCCGGAACGAGGCGGTGCTCGCTGCGCTGCGCGCCTGTCCTCACCGCCTCCTTCGCTGCGCTCAGTCGGCGGCTGCGACCATCCTCCCGGCCGGCGGACGCTTACACCAACCGCAAGTACGAGAGGACCGCCTGCCGAAGGGATGAGCCACCAAAGAAATCGACTCTTGGAATCGAGACACGAAGCGGACGACTGACCCGTTACTGACAGCGCCACCCCGACGCCGTCCCTCATTCTCCCCCTTCGCGCTGTCAGTTCAGGCGCGCGTGCGCTCGACCCTCATCATGCCAAAGGACGATGGCGGTGGAACAAAACAAACCCATGCAAACCCACCCGTCGGTGGGCTCTATTTCGCGGTGTCCGCTCGTCCTGACCCTCGATGCGGGACTACTCACATCGCCGTTCGACCGCAGCCTTGCGATTCGGTGGGCGAATTTGGAATGAAAAACACGAATTGAAGAATATGAATATGAAAACGGCCCGCCACAGAAACAAGACGTGTCGACAGAACCGAATGAACCACGACAGGACGGGGGCGGGAAAGAACCACCCAACCACGACAGAACCGGTGAAACCACGCGGGAGCGGCCCCAACAACCCACGCGGTGCGTTGCTGTTGCGTTGTTGTTGTTGTTGTAGTCTAGTAGTAGTAGTAGTAGTAGTAGAGTAGATCTAGATCTAGATCTCAAATCTAGATCTAGAAGTAGAAGAAGTCGTGCTGACCTCTCTCCCATCCGTGTCAATCAAATAGTAAAAGGACGAACCGCCCGGTCGTGTTAGTTGTCCGCGTCGGGGTCTCGTGGACGGTACTTCTCTTCCCTCTCCTCGAGTGGTCGCATCTCGCCGTCCTTGCCGTAGCCGATGTTCTTAGCACTCTTCAGTGAGCTCTTGGGGTTTTTGTCCGGTGGCGAGAATCCACCGCCACCGTCCAAGCCACTAAGAAAGGCTTCGTCGGGGACGTCTGGGTTGCGGTGTTTCAAGTCCTTAATAACGCCTTCGGGGCTTTTCCCGGCTTCTGCTGCGATACTCTCAACTTGGCCGTGGTCGGCGAAGAGATTCCTCCCTTCGATACGGATGTTGTATTCGAGACTCTCGAGTTTGGCCTCATACCGGTCCTCTTGGGTCGTGAGGTCGTCTAACTTCCGCTCGATGTCTTTGGCTTGGTCCTCGAGATTCTCTAGCTTCGCGTTCAACTCCCGGCGTTCTCGCTGTAGCTTATCCCGTTCTTCCCGAACGTCCTCGAGCCGGGATTCAAGCCGCGAACGCTGTCCCATTTCTTCGCCGAAGGCCACACGGTTCAATTCCTCTCGAATTACTTGACTCATTCCCCCATAAGGGAGTTTGGCCTTTGCCCCGTCGCGAACGGACTCGGGGACTTCGACGGCGACTTGGACCATTCGCTCCTCTGTGTCGGGGATATTCATTTCCTCGTCGCTAGTCTCGTTCATCGGGCGATCACCCCGTCCCCGTCGGCCAGCGGGTGGCCGATTCGTGCGAGCACGCACTCGCGGCGCTCGGTGTAGTCTTCGGGAGCGGAGATCATTCGGTGACCACCCCCCAGGCCGGGGTAAGGCCCTCGTCGTCGAGCCGCTTCTCGGCCCGCTCGAGGACACCGTCATGCACGGGGATGTGCGGGTTCTCGATCGGCACCTCACCCTCGTCGGCTTCGTCGTTGATCCGCGCCTCAATCACGAGAATGTCGATGTCCGAGGTCGTGCTCGGTGTCGGGTTGTACAACTGTGAGAGGTTGATCTCAGCCTCGTATTTTTTCCCATCGGCGTCGCGCTTCTTTACCGTCTTGACCTTGTGGCCGTCGGAATTGATCTTATCGTAATCGCGGATAACATCGTCCGAGAGCCGCCGGCGCTGCTCGCCGAGCAGTTTGCCGACGCGCCGTTTCGTAACGGTCTCGGCGGCCTCGTTGCCGTCGGTGTCGTTGTCGCTGGCGTTACTGAGTTCAGTCGTTGTTGGGGTCGTGTCGTGTGTACTCATACAGATAGAGGGCGATCTGACGACCCGGGAAATGAGTACAGGAAAACCTTTTACTCTTCATCACCATGGAGAGTGTAGGAGCACATTCAATACTCATCGCCCTCGCTCCGGGGCCGAACTTCGACGTACGAACGCGGTCCTGCCAGGGAAAGCGCGTTCGTGCGTGCCACAGTTCCTTTTCCGCGAGAGCCATCAGTTGGTACTCTCCGCGGTCGGGGTCTCACCGTATGCCTTCTCGAGCAGCTGTTCAAGCGCGGCGTCCATTGATCGGAGGTTGCGCTCGTCGCGAACCGCTCGGAGCCCGTCGGCGTTTTCGGGCGAGACTGCGATTGTAGTAATCTCCACTATACATGATATTGTTATACAGCCACCACCATTAATGTTTTGTATGTGGGTCAAGTATTTTCTTTTACGATGGACGTATCCGCGGATCAGAACTCGCTCTTGACAGATACTCAACGCGAGTTCCTACGTATGTCTGAGGCCGAACGCGAAGAGGAGTTCACGAAACAGCTCAGGTCGTACCACAAGCGTAACATCCTCAAACGGTTGCATGTCGGGCTCCCCGACATTTCGTTGATCCTTGAGGAGCTGCCGATCGAGGACTTGAAAGAGGCCGTCGAATACGACTCTTCATTTGCAGCCCAAGAGGACACGCAGTCGCTCAGTCTCTCCGATCTTGTGACTCTCGCGTTCGTGATCGAATCGCAGTTACCATACCTCGAAACGGGTGCCAAAAGCCAGCAAGGCCGCCCCGAACGACGTGCTGAGTTGATGGTCCGCGCCGGGATCATGAACGCACTCGAGATGCTCGGCGAGAGTTGGACGGATCTCTCGGTCGTTGTCGACCGTGGCGATCCCCTGGAGGAGCTCGCCGAGCAGGACCTAATGACGCTCTCGGACGATGAGTTAGACCAACTCCGCTCGGCGGGGTTTATCTCTCGCGAAGAATATGCTGAGGCGATACTCGGGGCGTCCGAGTAGCTCACCCTTCGTTTTCCGGTTCTACAGCGTACACGGCTCCAACCCAATCTGGGGGTAGTAATCAACGGCGGCCCCACCATCTGCCGGATCGTCTACGTCGCCAGCACACCGAACCCAGCCATTGTCCAGTACGGAGACGTCGCGGTAACGCATCCTCACCAAGCTCCATCTCCCCGGTCATCTCGTCGAGCCTGTGAACATCTACATTCACAACATCGTGGATGGAACGCACAACGTGCCCGTTCTGGCCGTCGGTCTCGGGGGTCATTCTTCGCTCTCCTCGATGAGTCGCCAAATTACGTCTTCGTAGCTCTCGCCACGCTTCTTGCGGTCATAGAGTTCGTCGGCGAGCTTTTCGGAGACGCTGATACTGGTCCGGGCCATACTGGCCGTTTGGCTCTGTGCCATATACTTCTATACTATTCTCATCTACATAAATCTATGTATACATACAAGCACTCAAACATTAATGCATAGGTTTATGGGTTTATAGATAGTAAGTATAGATAGAGAAACCCGGTGCTATCGGGCGAAAAGTCGCCCCGGTGTCATCAGCACCGAGGCCGGGTTTCTCTGGATCAGGAAACCCATGAACACGAACACGACGCCAACGAAAGAAGGTATCGACAAGCGAACGATCCGCGCCGCCACCGAGAGCATGAGCATCGACCGCCACGCCGGCGAGCCCGGCGAGTATGACGTCTACAGCGAGAGCGGCTCAGTGTACCGCGTGTGCCTAATCACCGAGACGTGCGACTGTCCCAGCGACACGTATCAGGACGGCGCGTGCAAGCACCAGCGCCGCGTCGAAATGGCACTCGGCCAGCGCGACGTGCCCGAGCTCGACGAGGAGACGGACGTCGAGCTGATGATCGCCGCTCGCGAGCAGTATCGTGGGCTGGGTGATTCGACGGTTGAGCACCGACCGGCCGACGATGCCGTGGTCGTGACCGACGGCGGTGTTGCGATCGAGAGCGCCACACAAGACGACGCTGGTGAGGAGGCTCGAATCACCGGCCCGCACCTCGAGCCGCCGGAACAGGGTGGCGCAACGTACTACAGGTGCGAGGACTGTGGCCGGGAGTCGCTCCGCCGTGGAGACGTAGAGCGCTCGGAGTTCCACGCCGAGGGGTGCGCGCTCCGATGAAGATCATCCTTCGATAGAGTAGCGAGTATCGTTCTTGAGCAACGCAGCAAAGCGTCGGGGGATATTTTATCGATGAGAAGCAGATACAGCCGACAATTGCCAAGCTACAACTATTATTTCCCACCACAGCGTCTACAGAAGCAGCTTCTAGATCACATAGGAAGCTACAGTAGATACTAGGAAAGTATTAATGTCTATAGACTCTACAATAGACTACAGTAGGTAATAGACGATAATGGAAGTAACAGTAACGTACGATCTGGAGGTAGAATCAGACCGTGAAGCGTTCATGCGAACCATATCCGAGCTAGACCATGAGGAACAACGTGAGGAAGATCACGGAGACGAGGGGCGTCCCCCAATGCCCTCAGAGGAACACAGAATGGTGTACGAGGCGGTAAAAGCGAATCCTCGTCACGCTCTTCGAGTCTATCATGAGACGCTAGCGGAAGACAATGAAACCCCGTACGATAATTTTCAGCAACCTGATGGGTGGAACGACGAGCGGGTCGACATTCGATCAAAGATGTGGGACCTCAAAGAACTCGGCTACGTGGACAATGCTACCCAACTTTGGTATCCAGTAGAGGTTGAGTCCTAACTCTATACTCGTTCTTGATTATAAAGGAGCGATACAGCACTGGTCAATACTGAGTCCCCGGCGAGGAGTTCTCAACAGTTTTAGAGGGGATCGACCTACGCGACGCGGGCCACTCGTATCGGACGATCGAGAACCAGACCAGCGTTCTCTACTCGACGATTCGCCGAATCGTCAAGCGCTGACGTTGAAGTTACTCCAACGCTGTTTGGATGGGCACCCATTGTCCGTTCGCGTCCTGATACTTAACCTCTCGTGGGCCGCTATACGACCCACTATTACGAGCGTCAGAACCGCGAATATCGTGATCCGCTTCGCGGGCCATGCCTGTAGGGCTCCACGTACTCCCATTATATTCAATCCGCCCTCCTCTTACGATCCCCGTTCTTTCTTCTCCTGCGTACTCTCCGCGCTCAATCTTGAATCGGACTTCCGTCCCGTCGTCTAATTGTTCAACAGCAGGGTTACTCGAACTCTCCTCTTCCTCGTCGGTTTCAAACGTAGTATTTCGATTCATTCTGTCTCTTTGCGCTTCTTCTTCGTCAACATGATTGAGAATGCGTGCTAGGATAGTGTTGTACGATTCATCTCTATTCCCATAACTAGCGAGCTCTCTGTGCAATTCCTCATCCAGGTTGATCGTCGGTGTCATCGTTCCACGTGGACACATACGCTCGTTATACTTAATATTTCTCCCCATTTAGAAGGGAAAGAGGAAGAGAAACACAATGAACAAACACTCCTCTTTAATGGCGTTAACTAACTCGGACTGTCGGGAGTGTAACAACGAGGCAAAGCGGAGTGACTGACTAATAGGCTTCTTGTCGCGATATTTTGATTCGGGCCTACGTCTGGCCTAGGGTCGTCTCCTCCTTACCATCTCATTTCTGGAGAAATTACAAACGCAGCGGTGACTAACTCTGGCTCTTCTGGTGTGACGTGCTGCTCCTCTTCGAGCTGGCTCAATTCCTTGTCTCGTTGTCGTCGGAGCTGTTCGAGTTCACGCTGGGCGTTCCCGATCGGCGCACTCATATCGGTTCCCTGCTCAGCACGCTGCTGATATGTCTCAAGGCGCTCTTCCCACTCCTCAATCTGATCAGTAAAGTAACGCTCGGCGTGCTCGCGTTTGATACCGATCTCTCGTTCCCGCTCGGTTCGAGCTTCATCCGCAAACGATTCGACCTCGTCCCACGCTCTCGCTTCGGCTACATCGTGGAGTTGAGATGCTTTCGATGCAAGTTGATCAAGGGTTGTGCACGAATTAACGACGCTATCGTTCGGCGACAGCGTTTCTACGAATTCTGGTATCTCTGCTGTGATCGTCCCTTCACGCGTCGCATACAGCCTAACGAACTTTTCAGTGATCGCATCACCTGTACCCGAAACGTATCCAAGCCGATAGTTGAACAGAATCCCCGATGTCACCTCGGGGTTCGACGCTACTTTCACGGCGATTTGGCCCTGGACACGGTTCGAATCGAGACAGTAGTCGATGAGTGACTGGACTAGCGGATGATCGAGTGCGATGAAGTCGACCTCGTCTTCTTCCATCGCGACGTCTTTCGTGAACGTTGCCGTGTCGTAGTGGCTCTTGATTTGGTCTCCGGTGAGGACGTTTGGGACCTCAAGTCGGAAGATATCACCACTCGATCGAGCAGGTCCTGGACGTACTCCTTTGATCGTCCCACCGAACTCGTCGAAGAATTCCCGGACGAGCGCTTCAATATCAGCTTCACCTACCTCGCCGTGGCGACTTCGCTCGATGATTTCTAAGATTTCTCGATCTTCATCAGAGAGATCGAACCGATCGCGGATGAGAAAGTCGTTTTCGACCGTTTCGAGCGCTTCCTTTCGCTCTTCGATCGTTGCTTCGATGTCGGCAACTACCTCTTCAGTCGGTCGGCCTTCGGCGATAGCGGCCATGATCGTCTCGTCGAGGTCGACATTCTCGAGAATCCGGCCAAGCACGTCCGATCGCATCCCGAGATCGGCCTCAATCTGATCGGTCTTCTCGAGGAGGAGTTCGAGAATATCGCTTTCTCGCGTGTTATCGAAGAAGAGGTTGCGTATCTCAACGGTCCGATCCTGCCCATAGCGATGGAGTCGACCCATTCGCTGATCGATCCGAATCGGATTCCATGGTAGGTCGTAGTTCACCATGATGTGGGCGAACTGGAGGTTGAGACCCTCCTGTGCGGCGTCGGTTGCTAACATTAGGTTCGCTTCGTTCTCGAACTTCTCCATCTCTCGACGCCGACGCTCTTGTTCGAGATCGCCGTACACCTGCGCGATATCGTGCTCTGGGAAGACGGTATCACGCAGATATTTGAGCGTATCCGTGTACTCAGTGAAGATCAGGATCTTCTCGTCGGGGTCCTCGGCGAGGATACGCTCGACAAATTCCCGGAGAAGTTCCGCCTTGGAATCGGTCTCGATCGCCTTTGCCTGCCGCCAGAGCTGCTTGACG
Organism: Halalkalicoccus jeotgali B3; assembly: GCF_000196895.1. Classification (NCBI taxonomy): domain Archaea; kingdom Methanobacteriati; phylum Methanobacteriota; class Halobacteria; order Halobacteriales; family Halalkalicoccaceae; genus Halalkalicoccus; species Halalkalicoccus jeotgali. The sequence goes on along the minus strand of NC_014299.1, from coordinate 11,697 downwards.
CGTCCGAGTTCCGCATCTATCTGTGATCGATTGAGCGTGATCGTAACGTGTTCAAGGGCCTCCTCAACGCGAGCACGTTCGGCGTCGGTGAGCGTCTCGGGCTCCGTACTGTAGCGCGGGATGAGTTCCTGTACGTCGTCCGGCAGATCCTCGGCGACAGCGTCGTTTTGAATCGCACGCATCCGATTTTCGAGTGATTTCCGGATAGCGTGAATGCTCGAGACGAGCCGTTTCTGATAGATGACCATCGTGAAGCCGGCGGCCTGGTTCTCCTCGTTTTGTGCGAGGTTGTAGTACTCGCGGATGTACTCTGTAACGTTGTTGTAGAGCTCACGCTCCTCGGGAGTCATTTCGACAGGAAGTGCTTCGATGTTCTTCTCAGGGAACATCCGAGTCCCATCGGTCTCGTACATATCGTCTTTGAGTCGGCGAATCATCAGGTCCTCCAAGCCTTCGGGGGTGATCTGGGATTCGTGGCTGAACCGATACGGATCGAGGAGGCTAACAAGGTGATAGAACTGGTCGGATTTTCCTTTGTGTGGCGTCCCGGTAAGCAACAGGAGTGCATCGGAATTGTTCGCGACGGCCTCGCCGACCATATAGCGTTGTGTGCGCTCAGTTGAGTCGTCGCTCGACCGGCGAGCCGTCAGATGGTGCGCCTCATCGAACACAGCGATGTCCCACTCCTCTTCGAGATTTCGTAGAGCCTCAAGTACGTCGTCCTGTTTGGCGAAGTCGATCGACGTGATGATACGGTCTTCCTGTTGCCAGACGTTCTGGTTCGGATGTGACTGACGATACGCCTGAACGGTGTTACGATCATAAAGGACGAAATTCCGGTCGAACTTCTCGCGGAGTTCCTCTTGCCACTGGACGGCCAGCGGTGCGGGGGCAACGATAAGTACCCGTTCAGCACGTCCTCGGGCGATGAGCTCCTCGATAACGATCCCGGCCTCGATAGTCTTTCCGAGGCCGACCTCGTCGCCGACGAGATAGCGGTGGTCGTAGGAGTTCAGGATCTCGTAGGCGGCTTGGACCTGATAGGGCTCGATCTCGATACGGTTGTTTGTCAGGGAGAGGAAGCGGTCGTATCGATAGGCAAGGTCGAGACGAGTCGCATGCTCTCGGAGATCGTGGTGGAGCGGGTCGTCAACCTGCTTGGCTGCGAGTCGGTCAACGATGGAGTCGATTCGTTCGATATGGGGTAAGCCACCCGGGAGTTTTCGGAGCTGTCCCTCTGTGGTATAGACATGGAGGAGTTGACCTCCATTCGGGCGGTCCTCGATTTTCGTGATTTCGCCCTGTCCGCCGGCGAACTTGACGTGGTCGCCGACTGCGTAATCAGTCATCAGCGACTGCGGACTCGACAATTTCAATCTCCTCGTCGGTCAGGTCGTAGAGGTCGTAGACGATCTCGTCGATGAGCCTGTCGGTCTTCTCGATCTTTGCGTCGAGTTCGTCGGCGCGTTTTTTTGTCTCTACGTAGCGGTCAAGGTCGTCTGCGACTGCGTCCGGATCCGGTAGGATCATCGCCTTCAACCGGTCCACGAGGGAATTGTTCTTCGTCGCGTTGTCCCGGAACCCTCCAATCTCCTCGTCGACAGCAATAGGAACGAACGCCTCAATGAGCGCCGCCTCCTTATCACTCAGGTCTGTAAGCGTGAATGCCTCAAGGAAGTCTGTCTCTGTGTAGCCATAGGATCCTGTCTCGAACGTGTCTTCATCCACGGGCTTGTAGCGCGCTGTCGCCTCGATGGTGACGGTCGACCCGTCGCGTTTCACGCGGGCGCGTTCGACCTGGAGCTTCTCGTCGATCTGGAACATTTGGAACTTCTCATAATCCTCGGTAGTGGCGTCGAGGACGTTCTCGCCGGTGGGTTGGAAGAGGCCGATGTCGGGAAGCGCTGGGCCGTCGGCATAGTTACCGAGGTAGTCGAGAAGATTGAGATTGTATCCGTAGCGACGGTCTGTATATGTCGATCGCTTTCGTGCGAGAAGACTCAAGAAGTCATGTAGTACAACTTGATTGATCCGTTGAGTTCGTATCTGGAGAGTATTTTCCTTAGAAATATTTGAATCGAATTTTTCATATAGTTCAGAGAGTTGGTTCTGTCGATCGTCTGGAGCTAATTCGAAATCGATTCGTCTAATTGGCAGGTCGCGAAGTTCATGAATCCGAACCTGTGCAAAGGTGCGTCCCTCTTCACCTGATCGTGAGCGGTAGACGTAGCGGAGAACACTACTGTTCATTAACGACAGAACAAACCAGAGGTTGTATTTGTCGTGGTTCAGAAGCGTTGTGTGAACAGATTTTGCCGTATAGAGTTCATTCGTATCAATTGCTCCAACAAGTGTGTCTGCAGTTTGTCGAGTGAGTATCTTCTCATCAACTTCCGTATAATTAGGATACACTTGGATTACGATATCACCTTCTACGAATGATTCGTAATCATGACGTAGCCATTTATTCTCGGGCGATATCTGATATCGCTCTATTTCACCACCGCCAACATATCTATGATCCATTTCGGATTCTTTTTCGCCTTCATACATGATGAGATCCGAAATACTGGTTCCTTTACCCCGGTTCTGCCAACCCTGTCCACTCACTTTGTAATCTATACCCGCATCGTGACAGGTACATATCGCAGGTTCAAGTTCGAGTGTCGTCTCTGATCCTGTAATCTTTGCTTCAATTTTATCTATCACACGCCATGGGTTAGCGGTAGCAGGCTCTATTGACAAGGATAGTGGTTGGTCGTATATACTGGATGAGTCTCCCTCTACGAGAGATCCTGCATACGTGTCCATCGGTTCCTCATTGAGGGCTGATACGATCATGGTGAACACTTCCTCATCAAAGACGTAACTATCCCCGAAGTCCACGATCTCCTGAATGGTGTACCTTTGGGAATTTGACCTCCGAAACTCTTGATATTGTTTCCCTTTTAGCGGAGTATTTGGAATGATGTAACTCCATGCGCCTCCGATACTGAGAATGTGTTCAGGCAGAGCAACGAATGCAGTGAATACGTCAGCACGCTCGCTTTCAAATCCAATTCCTTGTTTGCGGCAGTATCTCTTTGCCGTCTCATCAAGTATATCTCCATAAGGAGGATTTCCGATTATCGCATCGAATCCACTACCTTCAATCCGTGTCCCATCTGTCTTGTAGAACGCGACAGGGAATTCTAGCTCCCAATGGAAGAACGATTCCTCAGCCGCCATCGATTGCGCGCTTTTAAACCAATCTTGGCCTTCGATGTTGTCCCACGAGTCGCTCCGCAGCGCCTCAGCCATCCGTTTATCAGCATCAGAAGGAACGTCAAGCCCATACTGCTTGGCCGTGTGAACGTTTACCATCGCCAAGAGGTGCTGGTATAAGGGATCATCGCGGACCTCGTCGTAGACGTCTTCCATCTTCTTGGCGTCTTCAAGCGTCTCATTGTCAATCGAGAGTAAATCCTGAAACCGGTCCATCACATGCTCCAAGGCCTGCTGTCGCGTATGCGCAAATGACTGCTCTAGCGTTAACTGCCCGTCAATAGGTTCGTCGTTGCTGTTGGCGAGTACGTTCTCAATGTCGCTACCGACCAACGAGTTCCCGGTCTTCAAGTGATGGTCGAGGAACGCAAGCGGTTGCTCGGCTGCGAGCGTCCGCAGCCACAATGATACTTTTGCGAGTTCCGTTGCAAGCGGATTCAGGTCCACACCGTAGATGCAACGTTGGGCGACCTTCCGGCGTGCCCAATTGATGTCCCGGTGTTCGTCGGTTGTCTTCTCGTCCATTTGCTCATCTTGACGTTGCTGGGCCTCAATGATCTGACGAGCAAGATAGTTCACAGAGTTTGTGAGGAAATGTCCACTACCCATTGCAGGATCTAATATTTTTAGATTAAACACACGTTCTGCGAAGTCTTGAGCAAATTGACCACCTCCTTCCTTATCGAAGGGATCGCGGGCCAAGAGATCTTCATAGATGTCGTCAATAAGGGGACCAAGAGTGTTCTCAACGATGTACTCAACGACATACTCCGGAGTATAGTAGGAGCCAGTAGCCTTCCGCTCACCGGAGTCCGTGGTTAGGTAGATCTCACCCTCTTCCACGACGATATTACCACCTTCGTCAGGAATCACATACTCACCGTCGCTGAGTGCTAATGGCTCGTCGGCTACGTTGAGTTGATACTCTAGCAGACCTTCATAGATACTTCCGAGGTGGCGCACATCAAGCGATGAGTAGTCAACGAAAATCTTCCCCCCGCCATTGCTATCCTGACTTCGAGTGAGGAGTTCGATCACGCGAGCGAGGTATGCATCACCAACTTTATATGTGGCAAGAAAGCGTGCTTCGCGGCTATCGCCTGTATCTGGATGTGTTCGAAATAGACCGCCGTTATATGCCGGAATATAGAGGTCCGCTGGTGGAATATCATGTGACTTACTTCCTTGATCAATGAGTTCGAATAACTCCTTCAATTGGGACCAGAGGTTGTCTTGCCAGTTTCGATACTTCGAATTCCCGCTGTCGAATTCCTCAGCGATTTCCTGTTTGAGTGAGTTCAGACTATAGAACTGCTCGTAGAACTCGTTATCTGTATTGAGCAGATCACGCCCCTCGCTCTCTGCGTAGAGGACGAAGATGAGTCGATAGAGATAGATGAGTGAACTATCATGAATCAGGTCGAGATCATCCTCGTTGAGGTCATTCTCTGGATACTGCAGGAATCCTTCGGAGAGGACCTTGATCGCGTCGTAGATGTTGTCTTGGAGATCCTCGCCCAATTCTTGTGCAAAGACGTTGGATTCGTGGAAGACGTCGTCAAGGAAGCTATCGCCGCTCGCGTCCTCAAGAAACGCTTCGTGGTGGAAAAACAGGTAGAAGTATTTGAAGTCCTCAAGATCGCCCTTTTCTAGAATGGTTGGAAGGTCGATCTCGTAATATGAATCGAGTTTATGACTCGTTGGACGGTAATAGAGTCTCCACTTTTGCCCGTTTGTTAAAACTCCCCAGCGAGTAGATGTCTTTCGCAGATATTGGTCAATTTGGTGACTAGGGTTCTCATAATCGCGTTTCTTTTTCCCACGGGTGTCAAGCTTCCGTCCCCAGCGTTTAGCATCCGCAACTGCAATAGCATACTCGTAAAAATCACCGCCTTCATTGCGGCGTTTAAACGCATTTTCTGCTGCCTTATCAGATTCAAAAAAGCCGTAGTCCGGTCTGCGTTGCCCCTGCTCAACGGTTTCTTCAACTTCGAATGGAATACCCAGCCTCTGGAACATCGGCCGGATGAATTTCTGTTCAAGCTGCGATTCATTGCGATCTGGTGCCAGCTCTTTTTCGCGATTCCAGAGCTCGCTGATCTCCTCGTATGCCTCGCGGAGTTCGGCCTCGCTAATCTCGTCCCATTCTTCGGTTTCGGGGAGATGCTCGTCGAGATAGTAATTAGAGAAGAGGCCTCGATTCGTTCGGTAACTGAGTGCTGTTTCCATGGTGGTCAAACTGGAGTGACGATGAGGAACTGATCGGACTCTTTGCTGTTGATCAGTGCGTGGGCGATCTCTTTGGTATCAGCGACATCGATCTCGATTGTGTCACCAATGTCGAGATCAAGGTCGGTAAGTTCGGATCCGGAAAGATTGACGCGACCGGAGTGTCCGGTATTCCGTCCGACTTGCTTGCGAACCATTAGTACTGTTTGAGATGCTTTCAACCAGAGCATATAGTCTTTCATTAGACTATGTCTGAATTATCGAGAGTTCATCATGTAGCGTCTAATAGATTCTCTTCGAGATTGAGAAGGTGGGTTAACAGACGACTGCATTGATGAAGAACAAGAAGGAGAGCAATAGACGAACCGTCTGTCTCTAATCACACCGTGGTGTGATATCCTCGCGATGCCAGAACAGCCAAAACCGTTTCTACTATCTACACTACTACTGTACTAAACTAGGTTTGTTCGTAGTTGTTACTAGAACGGCCTTGCTTACGTGGTTCGCTCTCGCGGACTATTCTCGTCGGTGAGCGGTCAGACTGTTCCGATCACTCTCTCGCCAGGGGTTTCACCGTCCCCCCGATCACAACGGCTGTGATATCTATTGGCCGCTTCCGGATCGACGACAACGAACTTCTTCCCTTGGCGTTTCTTCACCTTGATGTCGTCTTTCCCGAGTTCATCAAGAAAGTCCATGACACGTGCAACGGTTTGCGTGTGTGGCTTCTTGCTTTCTGCGGCGGCGATCACTTTCGTAATCGTTTGACTATCCATGAAGAGACCAGCGGGAACCTTCTCGGCGTAGTCACGAACGTCCTTCGCGATGAATCGCGCGCGCTTCTGGTTGGCTGTGAGTTCGCGATCGACAATGTGTTCGGGGAGTCCACAAATTCGCTCCAGCGGTGTTTGATCACTCTGGGCACTGGTTTCTCTACCGTCACCCGCTGTCGTGCCCGTTGGATCGGGTTGCGTGTGGCTGTCTTCGAGATCGTCAACCCGCTCGGTCAAATCCGAGACGCGCAAGTGACACCCACCGACGTTCGATGATTGGACTTCAATTTCCGTTTCTAATCTCTCGATCTTCTCTGCCTGCTGCTCAATGCGCTCGGCTTGTTCGTTCACAGTTTCTTGAAGCTCTTCAACGGTCTGAGCGAGTGCTTCAACGGTGCTACTGCCCGTAGCGTCGGCTGTTGCGGTCATGGTTGGCTGAGCAAAGCCACGGCTCACCAAGGGGCAAACTATAAGCACCAACCCCGACAAAGAACAGGTGTCCTAATCCGTTCCTTGTCGGGGTCGGCGCGGTGCCGCCCTTTCGGTTGTTTTCCGTAGCTTTGCGTATCATCTCACAGGCGGTCGTCTTAAAGCCCAGTGACAACTTACCAATACCTGTCTGACGGAGAGCGTTCGATTGGGGTCAGCTTCAGTGTAGTTCTGGAGCGTTACGGCGACGCTGTTATCCGCTTGTGGTTTTCGTCAACATGGTCTATGTGCTAGGACAGACCAGCTCATATCGTTCCAGGCGGGCGTTTCTGATACACTCCGAAAACTGGCTGTCCCTATCCATACTTAGGTAGATACAGATAATAACGGCGTATATCCCATAATAGAGCAATATCTGCTATATCTCAATTCACGTAGAAAGGGTTATAGCGTTCCTTATATCATAGATATATATGGCAAAGCCAGGTCCATCACCGACGGTAACGCCCGAGGACGTCCTTGAGGAGTTCCGCTCGCGGGATGATCCTAACGAACCGCTCACCGCTCCCGAGATCGCCGACCGGCTCGGCTGTTCGCGAACGACCGCACTCAACAGGCTTCGCGAGCTTGCCGAGAGAGGCGACGTCGTCTCGAAGAAGGTCGGCGGCAGATCTCGAGTGTGGTGGCTCCCACCGACCGAGTTCGACCGCGACTTGCTGAAAGGCTACGGGTCATGGACGGGAACCGACCTTGGGGCAGCTGTCGAAGAGACACGCAAGCAGCTAGACGAGGATCTGCGAGAGGACGAGCGTGTACTGTCCTGATACGAATTTCCTTATCGACTATGTCGACACAGAGCGCGAGGCATCAGAGGACGCGAAAGCGCTCCTCGAATCGAATCCAGATCGAGCGTACCGAATCCCCTCGGTCGCTTTGTTTGAGGTCCTCCGGGGTGGCGCTCGTCTCCGTGGCGCGGCTGGCGTCGCCGATCTGATTGAGCAACTGGATTGGGCCGATCATCTTCCACTCACTCCGCCCGCTGCTCGCGAGGCCGTGCTTGTCGACGGTGAGCTCGAAACGTCTGGTCAGAAAATCAACCTCGGGGACGTCCTGATCGCTGGAACCGTTCGCGAGGCGAGCGGGACGATTGTCACTCGTGATAGCCATTTCGCGAATGTCGACGGTCTCGATGTCAAACGATACTGAGTCTGAGCAGAATGATTGAGTTCACCGGCGAATAGCTCTCACTCGGCAACGTGCTCCGGAAGGACGACGAGTTGCTCTAACTTATTGATGATCCATCTCGTCGTCCTGCTTTGGGAGCCCGTCGACGATGTACTGTAGGAGCGTCGATGGGATCGGGGCCATTTGACCTTGTGCAACATCAGGCGGATATTCCATAAAATGTTGCACAAGGAAATAAGTCATTTTGACTCTTTTTCTCTCCAATTCACTCTCTTCCGATCTACTTCAGGCTCGAATGCGGTGTCAGTCTACTACTTGGATTCTTGTATCTGATATCTGTATCTAGTATCTGGATACAATATTCGAATCTAAAAATCGTCATCTTCTGTCAGATACTGTGTTCTCCCAGCTTTTCCACGTTCGAGTATCGAGCCGTCTATCTCCGAGATAGCATATCGGAGTAACAACCGGAGGACATCGGCCCGCGTGTCGATCGTGGCCTCACGTCCGAGTGCATCAGCAGTCGCTTCCCCAAGTGGAGAGAGTTCGTCAGACTTCTCGAGTCCGACGAACAGTGCTGCGAGATTATCGTCTCGAAGAGTGATGTTTGATGGCAACTCGTTGTTTTCAAGTCGTCGGTAGGCGTCGGCCACCGCGTCCTCAAGCGTTGGCGTCCCTGCACTCTCGGGTTCGGTCTTGTGTCGGGACTGGCCTTTCGATTCTTGGAGTAGTTTTTCAGCTTTGTCCTTGTCGTTGCTCATATTATCTGGCCTCCAATCGCTCAAGTAGACTGGTCGTGAGCTGTCGGTACGCCTCGCGTGCGCGCCGTCCCGTGTCATAGAGTTCGTCGTCGGACAAGGCAAACAGCGTTCGTCCGTTCGCCTGTTCGTTTCCAATATTCGCTGACTCTGAGATAGGCGGGCCAGAAATCTTAGGATATTCCTCGGCGAGTACGTTCGTAAACTCGTCTGCAAGGTTCGTCGTTGAATCGACCATCGTCGCGAAGACGAGCTGCAACATCGGTTGTGCGTCATGGTCGCCGTCGTCTCGAATCGCCGCCAGCTCGCGCTGGAGATTTTCGAGCTGCTTCCGCTCGAACTCGCCTGGTTTTAGCGGTGCGATTACGTTTTCAGCGGCAAACAGACCGTTGATCGTGATGTTGTCCTCCTTGCCGGGCAAGTCGAGTAATACTAGATCATACCGTGGTGCTACTTCATCAGTGATGAACCTCTCGAGGCGGTCATAGCGGTTCTCCCGTGGAACGTTTGCGAGGTTGTTATCCTCAGCTCCGAGACCGTTGTCAGCGGGGATGAGGTCTGGTCCTTCATCCGTTTCAAAAACCATGCGCTCGAATACGTTGTCGATGTTCTCACGGATGAACGACCAATTTTCGCTGAATACTGCAGAAATAGGCGCGTCAGGATCGCGTACATCGTCGGCTAGCCCGAACTGAGTTGCGAGGTCATTCTGGGTCCCCGCGAGATCAATGAGGAGTGTATCGAGGCCGTGGTCGTTGTGTGCCGATACTGCGATGTGCGCCGTTGATGTCGTTTTCCCCACGCCACCTTTTGGGACGTACGTCGTCGCCCGTTGTATAGCGTTTACCATATCTGTATCCAGTATACAGATACAAGATACATATAATTATTCCACGATGTGGATTCGGATGCTGGAAACGTTTCTGAACTGAGTATACTCTGTTGAACACAGATTACTCGAAGGCGGCGTGCTGAATAATGATCGTGTAGGATCGTGTAGCGACGGTCTGGGAGGATTGCTGCTTGGCAGGAGGTAGAAATTGCTTACTACTCTATGAGATACTCAAATGCTCGAACAGTGTCTTTACCATGGTTAGTGATCTCGACTTGCTTTTCTCTCCCAACGCTCCTCACATGAACGTACCTGTTATCAAGTAAATAGGACATAATATGTGTGTCTAAAAGCCTATACTTAGCCCGGTCTTCTTTGATATTGTATTCTCCTATAAACGGTAACCCCTCTTCCTCTGCATAGCGAATAAGCTCTTGTTTCTTTGACTTTCCATTCTCTGTGAGGTACTTAAGTATCTTTACATGTTGGGGTTCTGGCGGATCTATAGGGTAAACAGGGAGTTCTGTGACACCTGTCACATTAATTACTTTCCCATCATCATCGTATATCGCATTTGTATAAAAAGGAGTTATTCCTGTATTTGCCATTGTAGTGAGCATCCCCGCAATAGAGGTGATCTTACTCCCTGTGGATAAATTTATAAAAACATCATCTTCTTCAAATTCGTTGACAATGTTACCAAAAATACCCATCATTTCATACATGTCGAATATATTTCCGGTTCTTATATCTGGATCAATCTCTATCTTTTCCAGACCTTTTTTCGTATTTTCATAGTGTTCTCGACCGGTATCAGTTGGGTCATCATGGTGAACTAACACAACGTGATCTGCCTTCAATTTCTGCGCTGATTGGTATATTCGCAAATCGTCATACCCTAATGGAGCAATATGGATCCTCTCTGGAACTTGTAGATTCATCGTTATCAGTCAATGGAACCAGTTCCGCGTATGGTTTACGATGTCTCGATTATTGTGATGGTATGTATGCTATCTATGCCATCTATGCCATAACATATATAATCAATTATCCCTTATGAGTTGATAGAGCACGCGTGGCGAGAGAGGCTTCTTATACAGGGGTCTCAAGAATCGTCGAACCGGGTGCCAGAATCGAGCGCTGTACGCCCGCAGGACTTTACTAGGGAATGCGGGCAACGAGGCTGAATCGCATCAAGCCACGGGTTGACGCACCCGGATGGATCGTCTCCAACTGGGTCAACACAGTAGGTGTAAATCAACTCTTTGGCTTGAGCTCGACTAAAGGAGGTGATAATCAATGAGCTCAAAATCAACAGACCCAACCGCTGAACCGCAAATTCTGGGGTTCCTGGACCAGAATGGAAAATCAACGGTACACGAAATAGCGACCGGGATCGGCTACTCGAACGGCCACGTGAGACATGTTGCCAAACGAATGGCAAAAAGTGGCCAGATCGAAGGTGAAAAAAGTAGTTCCGTCCCTGCATACAATATCAAGGGCGACTATGTTGTTCTTCCGGACAACAAAGATCGTCTCTTGAAGATTGTAAAGGCGTATGCGTCTTCACATTATCCAAATGTGAAAGGGAAGCCGACGACGGAGATACGGGACTACATCAGTGCTAACATCGCCAACGGCGTTGTAGATAGCATTGGACGTTGGGAGTTCTGGGTCGACACAGAAACTACAGCGGCAGAGTAGTTCCCAGACTACCTAAGCGACGCTTACCTTCCCATCTTTATAGCTCGCTTCAGATTAAATGGACCTCATACTAACTTCTGATGAGAGCTGAGTACAGCCGATTTTTCTGAGGTATAGCGGTTGCGCTTCGGAGACAGCGACGACCCTCTTGTTTCCACTATTGATTATTGGCCTAATCAAAAGTGGATTGGGAAATACTCAATTCGTCCGATAACAAGGGATATGACCTCCGTACCCTCTGCTTCTCGTTCTATAAACCGTATTCGACTGTATATTTTGTGCTACCCCTCGTTGCACAGATTCGGCGTTTGGATTTCTACAAACCACCAATTAGGAAACATACCTCTGTGGAAATTCTATTGGTCAAATACTATCTACGGTGAAACAGCCGCTCAGTAGGGATGCAAACATATCGCTGAGGATCTTATCAGAGATAGATTATTTTGGTTGTATAGCTACATGGAGACTACAAAAGGTCACCCCGCCGTCTATCATTCCGACTGAATTGTGGGATCCCCGGGTA